>JBFKDA010000294.1:0-3627 GCA_041619955.1 Acidimicrobiia bacterium
AAGCGGAACTGCTGGCCCCAGCGCACCGCCGGCAGCTCGCCGCGGTGCACCTTGTCGCGGACGTCGCCGATCGTGCACTGCATCAGCTCGGCGACCTGGGCCGTGGTGAGGATCGGCGGGTAGGCCTGGCGGATCTCCTCGAGGGCCTTGGCCCTGCGGTTGCGTTCGGCGTCGTCGTTCATGGCACCGGAGGGTATCAGTGGTCGGCGGTCGCCAGTGGCTACGCTCTCGGCCCGTGGCCAGCGAGAAGGTTCGGCTCCGCATCGGCAGCCTGGCCCGGGCGGTGCTCGTCACCGGCCAGGCGTACCAGGAGCCGAAGGACGCGCTCAACGAGTTCGTGTCGAACGCGGCGGACGAGTACGCCGAGGCGGAGCGGCGCGGGGAGCGCATCCGTATCGTGCTGCGGCGCAAGGGCCGGTATCCCACGGTGGCGATCGACGACGACGGGCGGGGGATGACGCCGGACCGGCTGCGGGAGGTCGCCCGCAACCTGTTCAAGTCGGTCAAGCTCGACGACGACCGCACCCTGGGCGAGAAGGCGATCGGCCTGCTGGCGTTCCAGCAGCTCGGCGCCCGGTGCGACGTCGTCTCCCAAGCCGAGGGCTCCGCCGAGACGTGGCTGCTGCGCCTCGAGCGGGGGGCGGCGACCGCCGAGCTGCGCCCCGAGAAGCGGCGCGCCCGCACCGTGCCCGGCACCACCGTGTACGTCGCCGAGCTCGACCGGGAGGTGCTGCGCACGATCACGCAGCGCAAGGTGGTCGACTACCTGCGGAAGCGGCGGGGGGCCGCGTTGGAGCGCGGCGACTACGTGATCGAGGTGCAGGAGGGCCGCAAGATCGAGCTGGTGACGCCGGAGCCGCGGGACGGGGTGCCGGTGTCGCTGCCGCCGCAGCCGACGCTGTGGGGGACGATCGAGTTCAGCCTGTACGTCGCTCCTGCGAACGGTGCCAGGCACACGGTGGAGGTGGCGGGCAAGGCCGGCACGACGATCCTGGACTCGATCTGCGAGCTCGAGGAGTTCGACGTCGAGCCGTGGAACTCGGGCCAGGTGGCCGGCCGGGTGATCTACCCGGCGCTGCAGCAGACGGCGGGGCGGCGGGCGGTGCTGCGCGACGACGACGCGTTCCCGATGTTCGCCCAGGCGGTGCGGGCCGTCGAGCCGGTGATGCGGCGGGCGATCGAGCGCCTCAACGCCGACGTCGACCAGGAGACGGCCGACCGGATGTCCCAGACCGTGCGGCGCATCTTCGGTGCGGTGCTGAAGGAGCTGGACGACCTCGACAACCCGATGCGGACCTACCTGGGCGACGCGCCGGGCACCGGTGGGCTGCTCGTGCCCGAGCCGTCAGGCGGCGGGCCGGGGGAGCGAGGCCCCGGCGAGGAGGGTGCGGGGGTGGAGCCGCCGAGCCTCGACGAGCTGGCGCCCCGCCCCGATGAGCCGCCGCCCGCGCCGCCCGGTGGGTCGCCGTCGCCCACCCGGGAGCGCTCGACCCGGTTGCCGTCCATCGAGCCCGACCCGGCGCCGGGGGAGGGGCGCAGCCGGTTCGACCCCGACACGCGGATCGTCTACTACAACGAGCGGCACGTCGACTACCAGCTCGTGAAGGACGACGAGCCGGCGCTGCTCGACTACCTGGCGTCGCTGGTGGCGAAGGAGTACGTCGTCTACAACCACCCGCGGTCGGCGCCCGACGAGCTCGCCGAGGAGCTGTTGCGGGTACTGGTCCGGGTGCGCCGCCACCTCAACCGCCGGCGCCGCGGCCGCTGATCACGCCGGTTCCACCAACACGTCGTGCGCATGCTCGGCGAGGCGTGCGATGTCGCCCGCATCCGAGGTCAGCACCGCGCCGCCCGGCTCGGCGAGAGCGACGACGAGGGCATCCACCGCCGAGCCGGCCCCGGCGTTGGTGCGGAGCTGCGCGGCACGGCGGGCGAGCCGCTCGGGGATGTCCTCGACCACGTCGCACCCCTTCAGCAGCCGGTTGGTGCGGGCGTCCCGTGCGGCATCCCCGTGGAGCGACTCGACCAGCACGGGGGTCGGCACGCTGGGAGGCCAGAGCCCTTCGGCTTTGAGCGCGGCGATCATGGCGGCAGCTCGTGCCGAGCGCTCCGAGAGCCTCGAGAGCCCGCCCGAATCGAGGACGACCGGCATGTCAGCCGGCGGCGCGCTCCGCCCGCCGGCTCAGCCGCCGGGCGATCTCCTGGGCGCGGGCAGTTTCTACCGGGCCGGGTTCGCCGACCTCGGCGAGCAACTCAGTGAGGTAGTCGTCGCTCGCCTCGGCCAGCCGGCGCCGGCGGACCTCCACCCGCACGGCCTCTTGCAGCAGTTCGGACGCGGAGAGCCTTCGCGTTTTGATCTCGTCGTAGAGGTCGTCGGGGAGGTACACCTGCATGCGTGGCATACGCCTAAACATACACACTGCCGTGACGCGGGTCTACCCCTTCGGCCCGCGGCCGGTACCCTCGTTGATCTCGCAGGGCGTTTAGCTCAGCCTGGCTAGAGCGCTTCCCTTACAAGGAAGAGGTCGCTGGTTCGAGTCCAGCAACGCCCACCCCTGTCTGGTTTCACCACATAGTGGACCCCACACGACGAAGAGTCGACGCGCTGTCGAGTGCGTCTGCTGCCTACTCGTCGAGGCCCGGGAAGATGTGCCCGTAGGTGTCGAGGGTGGTCGTGATCGAGGTGTGGCCTAGCCGCGTCTGGATCACCTTCGGGTGCGCACCCTCGGCGATCAGGAGCGCGGCGTGGGTGTGGCGGAGGTCATGGATTCGCATCGGCCGGCCCACCGACGCGTCCACCGCCCGGGTCCCACGTGCGACGCCGCCAGTTGGTCAGCCGGAGGGGCCCGCCCTCCGGTGCCGTGAACACGAGGCCGTCGGCGGCAGGCGGGTAGGCGGCGAGGTGGGCCGCCAGCTCGTCGACGAGCGTCTGCGGCACGGTGATCGTTCGGGGCGCCGCCTTCGTCTTCGGCGGCCCGAACCGGACCTTGCCTTTCACGTCTGTGAGCGCTTAGGTGATGGTCACCTTCCGCCGCAGCATGTCGAGCCGGCCAACCCGCCACGCGGCGAGCTCGCCGAACCGGCAGCCGGCGTAGGCGCCGGCGAGCACGAAGGCCCGGTACTGCGGATCGATCGCGTCGGCGAGTCGGTAGACCTGGTCGACGTCGAGGAACCGCATCTCGTGCCGCTCCGCCTTCGGCAGTGGCACACCTCGAGCGGGGGAGCGCGGTATGAGCCCGTCCTCCACCGCCGCCTCTATCCCGCTGGCAAACGCCTGCACAATCTTGCGCACGGTGTCCGCAGCCAGTCCCTTGGCCGACAGCTCCATGACCCCCGCACCTCGGTCGGCTGGATCGACCGGAGCTGGCGGTCTCGGATGGATCTGAACCTTGTGGTCTTGTGCGGCCGGTTGGGGCCCGAGGCAGGATCTGCTCCGAGGTCTCGGTGAACGACCGCCGCGAACACCAGGCCTCCCTGCACCGGAGCCGGCGCTTCCACCACCACACGGTGACGCGCCGCCCGAACGACGGCGCGTCCTTCACCTTCACCGGCGACGGTCGCTGCTTCACCGACGCCGAGAACGTCCCACACCCCGGACACGGCGCCTCTTCCCTGACCAACTCCACG
>JBFKDA010000295.1:0-3625 GCA_041619955.1 Acidimicrobiia bacterium
ACGGCGAGCACCGCAGCGAGCACCCGGCCGACCTCCGGGCGGCTCAGCGACGCCACGACCGCGACGGCGGCGCCCCGCCGGTCGAGGAGCCGCATGGCCGCCGGCAGCGCCGCAGCGTCGCCGATCATCGCCTCGGCGGCGCTTCCACCGGGCGCGAGCGCCGGGAGCAGGAGCTGCCACCACCAGTGGCTCGCAGCAACCCCGGCGGCCAGGTCGGCCAGCAGGCAGGCGATCAGCTCGGCGCGATCCGCGAAGAGCACCGCCGGCGCGGTGGGGGGGACGTCGCCGTCCGCCGGCCGGGCCGCCCGGGTCGCCAGGCTCGCCAAGCCGGCACGGGCGGCGACCGCCCAGGCCGGGTCGATCTCGGCGCGCCCTCGCCGCAGCCGCACGCTGCCCGGGCGGGGATCGTTGAGGCGGCGGACCACCAGGATCGCAGCCGGTGGCAGGCCGGGTGGCCGCAGATCCACCTCGCCCAGCCGCAGCCCGAGCTCGGCAGTGAGGCCAGGTCCGGCCTCGCCGGCGCCGCGTACTCGCAGGGTCCCGATGTGGGAGTCCGCCTGCGGCAGGCGCACCCCGGTCGTCGTCACGGCCCGGCCACGAGGTCGGAGCCGGCGATGGTGAAGGAGTCCGTGAAGGGCGTCCCGGTTGCCGGCTTGGCTGCGACGTTGACCCGAAGCGACGCGGCGGTCGCAGCCGACTGGTCGTCGGTGAGGAGTTCGACCTGGATCTCGAGCCGCTGGCTCGCACCCTGTTTGCCGCTCACCTGCTTCGCCGGCTCGAACGAGGCGATCTGCCAGGGGTCGCCCTTGCCGGGCAGGGTGGGGATCTTCGGCGATCCCACCACCGGCGCGCCCGGCAGGATCTCAGCGGCGAAGGTATAGGTGCCGTCGACCCCGAACGTGGCGTCGAGCAAGACGTCGGCCGGCGCGCCGGGGATCCGGGCCGGTGCGATCTTCACGACGGCGAAGTCGACGCCGGCCGCCGGCGACCCGCCACCCGAACCGGCGCGCGGGGCGGCGGCCAGGTGCTCGGATAGGTAGAGCACATAGTCGGCGGCGCCTTCCGGGCCCACGACGGCGTGCACGATCATGCCCGCTTCGGCGGCGCGGAGGTCGATAGGCGGGTAGGTGAGCGACTCGTGCAGCAGCGGCCCCACCCGGGCCACCGGCAATGGCGATCCCGTCATGGCGTCGAGCCCAGCGAAGAAGTTCTTCTGGCCGATCGCGGCCGCTCTGGTGCCGATCTGGACGGCCTCACCGCCAGGGCCGGTCCGCACCAGGCCCGCCGGGGGCAGGTACCGGAAGTGCTCCGAGGCCGGCCCACCACCGACGTCAGCCAGGTGGTCCTGGAACTGGAGCAGCATGGCCATTCCGGCCTGCATGCGCCGGGGACCGGCCACGCCGTCGAGCACCGAGCCGGCCGCCGGCCTCGGCCGCGGTGGCCGCCGCACCGGCCACGCGTCGACGTAGTCGACCCCGCCGGGCGACCACGCCACCAGCGCCAGTGGCACCTCGCAGTCCTCCAGCTTGCCGGGACTCGCCCGCAGCCTGTCGATGGTCGGCACCGGCGGAGTGGCGAACGGGTTAGTCAGCATCCGGGCGCGCCGGGCCGAGTCCAGGAAGAGGTGGGCCTGCACATTGCGCACGAGGTCGTCGTCGCCGCTGCCCGAGAGGATGGCGACGTCGTCTGCGTCATGGCCGCCCGCTGCGGCCAGCCCGGCCGCATCGACGGCGACCAGCCGGAACGACACGCCGTCCACCGAGTAGCGAGGCCCGCAAGCCGTGGCCACGCCACCCCCGTTGAGCGGGACCCCGGCGGCCTCGTCGCGGTCGGCGGACCCCGGGCGGAGCACCAGCAGATAGAGGCCGCTGCCGGTGGGCACCGCCGACGGGACGTCCTCGCACGTCACGAACACGCCGGTGCCGGTGAGCGGGCTGGCGGGCACCACGAGCGACACGACGACGTCGATCGGCAGCTCCAATGCCTGGCCGCCGAGGGCGATGGCGTGCCCGGCGGTCACCTTCACGCGGGTTGGCTGGCCGGCCACTGTGGACACCGTCAGCCCGTCTCCGATGCCGGCGCCGACGGAGCGGCCCAGCCGGTGGCGACTCGCCGCGTTGGCCAGCTGCTCGTCGCGCAGGTCTTCGGCCGTGAGGACCCGGCCGTTCCAGAACGAGATGTGCTCGACGCCCTGCGTGGTGAACGCCGTGTCGAGGTTGGTCACGGGGGTGGTCACGGTGGCTCCTCCCTAGCCGAGCTGCCGGATGCGGTCGTCGAGGGCGTACACGGTCACGGCGGGAAGGTCCTCGGCGGTCCGCCCCTGGCCGATGAACCAGATGCCGGCGGTGCGCGCCCACTCGAGGAGCGAGACGTCGCCGATCCTGACGCCCTGGCGGGGCCGCACGGGGAACTCCTCCATCCTGAATTCCCAGCGCAAGTACCGGACGCGCTCCGCGTCCACCTCGGGTGTGAGCAGCGACACCAGGAACGCGTTGCGCTGCAACGTGGTGGTGCTCTCGACGCCGACCTCCTGGAGGGTGACCGCGGTGCCGGGGGCTATCTCGGCGAACACCGTGAACGTTCCCGGGTCAAGCTCCTCGGTGAAGGCGTCGAGTCGGCCGATCTCGAGGTGGAGCCACACCTCGAACTGGGAGAGACCCTTCTCGTCCACGCCCATGAAGGTGATCGTCGCGAAGGGGAGGATGGTGGGGATGCCCGGGACCCACGCGCCTTCCTTCAGCCCCAGCTCCTCGTCCAGCCGGAAGATCAGCGCGTCCCCCGGCGCCGTGTCACCGACTACGGGGCTGCCGCGGATGCCGTCGACGGTCGGGGCCGGGTACGACCCGGCGAGGTCGCCTTCGGCAGCCTGGGTGTGCACAACGGGCTGGTTGGCCCCCGCGGACGGCGGGACGTTGACGATCCGGTTGCCGTCGAGGTTCAGGTTGCCCGTCATCGGGCGCGACCCGGCATGCGGCAGGTACACCTTGTGGTCGTCGTCGCCGAGGCCGTCGAGGGCGCCGTGGTCGCCGGCACCCGACTCCGGCTTGTCGGAGACCCAGCCCTTGCCATCGAAGGTCAGCACGAAGCCCTCTTCGGGCTCGGGATCCGACAGGTCGACGTCCTTGAGGTCGCCGAGGCCGTGGTTGTGCGGCGCATGCCTGTGGAGGAAAGACCGCCGCTGCCACGTGCCGGACGCCCCGTGGTACCACATGATGTCGCGGTGCCGCAGACCGGTGAGGTCCACGTCGCTGAGCTCCCCGTACGTGTGCTCGTGGTCCGAGGGGGCGGACCGCAGCAGCGCCTCCTGCAGGAAGCGGGTGGACAGCAGGATCGGGCGGTCGGCGTCGTCGACGGCCACCGGGCCGTCCGGCCGCCGGTTGCCGTCGCCGGCCTCGGCGACCTTCAGCGTCACCGTGGCGAGCGGGACGCAGACGTCCGCACCGTCGATGCAGGCGGCGCCGGCGTTCACCTCTGGCCGGCGCTCGACGGCCCACGCCCGCACCGCGCCGGCGACGTCGTCGAAGTCCGGGGGATCGGGCGCGTCGGGGTCGAGGAGGTCCATGATGGCCCCCACGGCGGTGGAGATCTCGTCGTCCGCCAGCTCGTTCACCGGCTCTGGTGCCAC
>JBFKDA010000296.1:0-3622 GCA_041619955.1 Acidimicrobiia bacterium
GACCGCCGGCTCACGCTGCTGGAGCGGCGGCTGCCGCCCGGCACCGTCGTCTTCGGGGTCGACGAGCACACGGCCGCCATCGTCGATCTCGACGCCGACGCGGTCGAGGGCTACGGCAAGGGTGTCGTGACGTTCCGTCGCCACGGACGGGAGATCACCATCGGGCCCGGCGAGCAGCTCGGCCTCGACGACGTGCGCAAGCTGGTGGTCGGGCCGGCGCCGCTCGAGGTGCAGCCGGTCGGCGCCGCCGCGGATGGGGTCGCCGCGGATGGGGTCGCCGAGCCGCTCACCGAGTTGGAGCATGCGCTCGCCGCCGGATCGGCCGGGGACGCGGCCGCGGTTGCGCTCGACCTCGCCGGCGACGACGACGAGGCGCTCGCGGCAGTCGTCGCCAGGCTCGCCGGAGCGGCCAGCGAGGCGCGCGCCGACCCGATAGAGGCGGCGCTGCCGCACGTCGAGGCGGTGCTGGCCGCCCGGGCCGCCGCCCGGGCCGCCGGCGACTTCGCACTCGCCGACGGCGTGCGCGACTTCCTCGCGGCGCTGGGCATCGAGTTGCACGACACCCCGTCCGGTACCACCTGGGAGCGCACGGCCGAACCCGGCTGACCTCGCTCGGCGGAACGGGGCGGACACCCCCCTGTGGCTACGCCTGCGCCGGCGCCCCGTCCCGGGCGAAGACGTTGCGGATCACGTACCCGACGTTGGCGGGCCGCTCGGCGAGCCGCCGCACGTACCACGGGTACCAGCCGCTGCCGTAGCTGATGAGCACGCGCACGTCGTGGCCCTCCGCGGCGAGCGCGTGCTGATCGGCCGTGCGGATGCCGTACAGCATCTGGATCTCGTAGGCGCTGCGGTCGATGCCGGCCTGGTCGGCCGCGGCGATGATCCGCCGGAGCAGGTCGACGTCGTGGGAACCGAGGCCCGCCCGCACCTGGCCGTCACGGGCGGCGGCGACGAGCATCGATCCGATGTCGAGGAAGGCCTCCGCCACGTCGCTCCTGCGTTGGAGCGCCACCTCCGCCGGCTCCCGGTACGCCCCCTTCACCAGCCGGATGGCAGGGCGCAGCGGCAGGAGCCGCTCGATATCGGCGGGCGTGCGGTGCAGGTAGGCCTGGATGGCGAGGCCGACGTTGCCGTGCCGGCGCTGCACCTCCTCGTAGATGTCGAGCGTGCGGTCGACGTAGGTCGAGTCCTCCATGTCGATCCACACCAGGCTGTCCAGCTCCCTCGCACGGGCCGCCAGCCCGTCGAGCTGGGCGGCGGCCACGCCGGTCCCGAGGTCGAGCCCGAGATGGGTGAGCTTCACCGAGATCTCGGTGGCGAGGCCGCTGCCGGCGATCTTCTCCAACGCGGCGAAGTACTCCCCGGCCGCGCGCTCGGCATCGGCGCGGGAGGCCACGTTCTCACCGAGGTGGGTGACGATGGTGGGGAGCCCGGCATCGCGGAGGCGCTCGGCGGCCGCCAGCGCGTCCCCCAGCTCCTCGCCCGGCATGAACTTGCGCACGGCGCGCCGCACGAAGGGCCATCGAGGGACGTGGCCGGCGAGCCACGGGTTGGTGGAGGCCCAGAGCAGGGCGTTGCGTGCCAGACCCATCGGTGATGCTCCTCGCCTGATGACGGCCGGATTCTACGCCGGCGGCCGATTCGGGGAGGCGATCGAGAAACCATGGAATCCCGGGCGCGTCCCGGGCAATCAGCGCACGGAAGCGGCTGCCAGGTCGACCGCACGCTCACCCGAGCCACTCGTCCCCGGCTCGGCAACAAGGAGGGAACATGTTCCGGACCACCCGCAAGGGGCGGATGCGATCGGCGGCCTTGTTCGCCGCGATCGTCACCGCGTTGCTCGGATTGCCGGCGCTCACTGCGAGCGCGCAGGACGTCACCGGTGTCGCCACGGCCGTCGAGGCCGCTCCGGCCGGCGAGCTGAACAACCGCGTCATCGTGAAGTTCACGGTCGAGGCCGACCGGGCGGCGGTACTCGAGGCCGCCGGCTTCTCGCTCGACGTCGGCTTCACCCACGTCAGGCCGCTCGCGGTCGGCGCCGACGTGTTCGAGATCGACGGTGTGGCTACGGCTGCCGCCCGGGACGCGGTGATCGCCGCCCTGGCAGCGGACCCGGGGGTGGACTACGCCGAGCTGGACGCGATCCTCACCCCGCAGGCGGTCCCCAACGACCCGAGCTACGGGAGCCAGTGGCACTACTTCGAGACGACCGGCGGGATCAACGGCCCGGCGGCGTGGGACCTGTCCACCGGGAGCGGCGTCACCGTTGCCGTCATCGACACCGGCTACCGGCCCCACGTCGACCTCGACTCGAAGATCGTCGGTGGCTACGACTTCATCGGCGACACATTCGTCGCCAACGACGGCAACGGCCGCGACTCCGACGCGAGCGACCCCGGCGACTGGACCAACTACGGCGACTGCTACGCCGGTTCGCCGGCGTCGAACAGCTCGTGGCACGGCACGCACGTCGCCGGCACCGTCGCCGCCGAGACCGACAACAGCCAGGGCGTCGCCGGGGTGGCGTGGAACGCCAACATCCTGCCGGTGCGGGTGCTCGGCCGCTGTGGCGGCTACACGTCGGACATCGCCGACGGCATCGTGTGGGCCTCGGGCGGATCGGTGAGCGGCGTGCCCACCAACTCGAACCCGGCGCAGGTGCTCAACCTGTCCCTCGGCGGATCGGGCAGCTGCCCGTCGACCACCCAGTCGGCGGTGAACACGGCTCGCGCCAACGGGGCGACCGTCGTGGTGGCGGCCGGCAACTCCAACGCCAACGCCGCCAACTCCACGCCGGCGAGTTGCAACGGCGTCGTCACGGTGGCGTCGACCGACCGCAGCGGCAACCGGTCGTACTACTCGAACTACGGGTCGGTGGTCGACCTGGCCGCCCCCGGCGGTGAGACCAACGTCACGTCGTCGGACGGCGTGCTGTCGACGCTCAACACCGGCACCACCACGCCGGCCGCCGACAACTACGCCTACTACCAGGGCACCAGCATGGCGACCCCGCACATCGCCGGGGTGGCGGCGCTGATGTACGCGGTCGACGGCACGATCACCCCCGACGAGGTCGAGAACACCCTCGAGGCGCAGGCACGGGCATTCCCCGGCACCTGCTCGCAGTGCGGGGCCGGCATCGTCGACGCCGCCGCGGCCGTGCAGGCGGTCATCGACGGCAACACCGGCGGAGGCGGCGGCGGCTGCGCGGTGGGCTACGAGGAGTACGGCGGCACGCTGACCGGCACCGGCGACTACGAGTACCAGCCCAACGGCACGTACTACTACTCGGGCTCCGGGGTCCACGAGGGCATCCTCACCGGGCCCGGCGGCACCGACTTCGACCTGTACCTGTGGAAGTGGATCGGCAACCGCTGGCAGACGGTGGCGAGCTCCCTCTCGTCGTCGTCGAACGAGTCGATCACCTACAGCGGCTCGTCCGGGTACTACGTCTGGCGGATCTACAGCTACAGCGGCAGCGGCACCTACGAGTTCTGCATGGACCGCCCGTAGGGGCGGGCCTGGAAGCGCGGACCGCCCGTAGGGGCGGGCCTGGAAGCGCGGACCGCCCGTAGGGGCGGGCCTGGAAGCGCGGACCGCCCGTAGGGGCGGGCCTGGA
>JBFKDA010000297.1:0-3615 GCA_041619955.1 Acidimicrobiia bacterium
AGAAAACACGACCGGCCCCACAGGGGCCGGCGGCAGAAGACACGACCGGCCCCACAGGGGCCGGCGGCAGAAGACACGACCGGCCCCACAGGGGCCGGCGGCAGGAGACGCGACCGGGTTACTTGCCGCTGCGGCTGATGCCGGCCTTCTTCAGCGTGGCGGCCGACACACCACCGGCCCGCCAAGCTGCGTAGCTGATGCCCTTGCGCCCCGAGTAGCTCTTGGCGTGCTTCACGAAGCCCTTCTCGAGCTCGTCGACGTCGGGCGCGTCCACGAGCTTCTCGAGCTGCTCGCGGGCATCGAGCAGGCGCTGTTCGAGCTCGATCGCCTTCAAAGGGTTGTCCTCGTTGGCGAGCTGTTCCTCGATCTTGGCGATGCGCTTCTTGAGGCTGTCAGCCGTGACCGGCCGCCCGGGCTTACGCTTGCCGACCGCCTCGAGATACCGGCGAATGGCGGCCGCTTCCTGCCTGCCCTGCTTCAGAGCCGCCCGATGTTCGTCGCTCATGGCCATGGTGACTCCTCTTCGTTACGGCGCCGGACCCGCCCCCGTGTGCCGAGCTTTTCGACCGGTCTTGCGCAACTGGGTTACCAACGATATCAAACCATGTCGACACCGTCGCGCCGCAGCCTAACGACGCGCGTACAACAACCGGTATTTCCTGAATCATCCGGCCCGACTTCAGGTCAGGAGTCGGCGTACATCCGATCGATCACGTCGCCGAAGTGATCCGTTACCACGTTGCGCTTCACCTTCAAGGTCGGCGTCAGCTCGCCTTCGTCGATCGAAAGCTCCCGCGGCAGGATCGTGAACTTCTTGACCTGCTCGACGCGGGCCAAGTTCTTGTTGACGGCGTCGACCGCGGCCTGGACCGCTTCCCTGACGGCCGGGGCTTCGTGGGGGGGTTGCGACAACCCCCGCTCGCTGACGAAGCGCTCGGCCTGCTCGGGATCGAGGGTGATGAGCGCGGTCAGGTACTTGCGACGGTCGCCGATCACGACGACTTCGGAGATCAATTCGTGCGCCTTGAGCGGGCTCTCGATCGCCTTGGGTGCGACGTTCTTGCCGCCGGCCGTGATGATGATGTCCTTCTTGCGGCCGGTGATGAACAGGAAGCCGTCCTCGTCGAATTCGCCCAAGTCGCCACTCAGCAGCCAGCCGTCGCTGAGCGTCTCCTTGGTGGCGGCATCGTCCTTGTAGTACCCGAGGAACACGTTGCGGCCCTTGACCTGGATCTCGCCGTCGTCGGCGATCTTCACGTCGACGCCGGGGTACGGCGGTCCCACCGTCCCGAACTTGGTGCGGCCCGGCACGTTGAACGACGTGGGCCCGGTGTCCTCCGACTGCCCATAAACCTCGTGGATGGTGAGCCCGAAACCGGCGAGGTCCTCGAGGATCTGCTTCGACACCGGCGCGGCACCGCTGGCGAGCAAGCGCGCCTCGTCGAGACCCAGCGCGCTCTTCACCTTGGAGTGCACGAGCTTGGCCGCCAATCCCTCTTGCACCTTGAGCATCCCCGTCGGCTCCTGGCCCCGGTTGCGCAGATCGGCGGCCTTGCTGCCGGTCCCGCGTGCCCACGCTGCGATCTTCGCCTTGGCCCCCGTCGCCTCGCCCATCTTCGCGAGCACGCCGGTGTGGAACTTCTCCCACACCCGCGGCACGGCGAAGAAGATCGTCGGCTTGACCTCCTGCAGATTCTCGGCGAGCTTCTCGATCGACTCGGCGAAGTACACCTGGTAGCCCGCCGTGCTCGCCGAGTGGATCGAGAACATCTGCTCGGCGATGTGCGACAGCGGCAGGTACGACAGCATCCGGTCCTCGGTGCCCATGTCGATGAGCGACACCGCTTGGTCGGCCGTCCAGGTGAGGTTGTCGTTCGACAGCATCACGGCCTTGGGCGGGCCCGTGGTGCCCGAGGTGTAGATCAGCGTCGCCGGCTTCTGCGGGTCGAGGTCGTTGACGCGCTGCTGCAGCTGGTCCTCGCCGACCTCGTCGCCCTTGGCGAGGAACTCGTCCCACGTCAGCACCGCGGGATCCTCGACCTCGGAGGTGCCCTCCATCGTCACGATGTGGCGGAGATGCGGCATGTCGTCCCGGGCGGCCAGCACCTTGGCGAGCTGGTCCTCGTTCTCGACGAGGATCACCGGCGCTTCCGAATGGTTCATGATGTAGGCGATCTCGGCGGGCGACGAGGTGGTGTAGATGCCGGCCGGCACCCCGCCGGCCGTCATCGCGCCGACGTCGAACACCAGCCATTCGGGCCGGTTGAAGCCGAGGACGGTCACCGGCGTGAGCGGCTCTACGCCGAGCGCCAGCAGCGCGCGGCCCGCCTGGCGCACCTGTGCGCCGTACTCGCCCCACGACGTCGGGCGCCAGCCGCCGCTCGAGCGCGTGTGGTAGGCGGGCTTGTCGGCAAGCGCGTCCGCATTGCGCAGGACCCGGCTCGGGATGGTGTCGGCGGCCACTGATCGTCCTCCTCGGAGGTGGGGAAGTTGTGACCGAAAAGCGTAGCGGCGGCCAGCCGGCAGCCAGTCAGCGCCCGATGCGGTCGAGCCCCCGGTACAGGATCGCGGCGGCCGGGAGGAACCAGGGCCGGGCGCGGTAGAACCAGCGAGTCGCCTCCGGGATCTCGGCGAAGACGCTGCGGGCCACCTCGCCGCTCATGAGCCCGGCGACCTGATCGCCGAGGTACGTGGCCACCGCCATGCCGTGCCCGCTGTACCCGAGGCAATACCAAACGCCGTCGAGGCGCCCCACGTGCGGGTTGAGGTCGAAGGTGACGCCCACCCGGCCCGACCAGGAGTGGGTGATCTCGACGCTGGCCAGCGACGGGAAGTAGCCGGTGATCGTCGCCCGCAGCTTGCTGGCGCTGGTGCCGAGATCGCCGCCGGCCCGCAGGTCATGGCGGCCGCCCATCAGCAGCCGGCCGTCGGGCGTCAGCCGGAAGTAGTTGAGCAGCCGCCGGGCCGTCCACAGCATGCGGTTGCCGGGGACGAGCTGGGCCTGCACGTCGGGTGGCAGCGGCTCGGTGACGACGATGTAGCTGCCCACCGGCACCACTCGCCGCCGCAACCCCGGCACCACGCCACGCTCGGTGTAGCCGTTGGTGGCCATCAGCACCTGGCCGGCCCGCACCTCGCCGAGCGCGGTGCGCAGCCGGTGGCCGGCGCCGCGGCGGGCGACCTCGAGCACCCGGGCATGCTCGACGAGCTGGGCGCCGCGCCGCGCGGCGGCCCGGGCAAGCCCATAGGTGTACTTGGCCGGGTGCAGCCCGCCGCTGAACCGGTCGACCAGCGCGCAGTGGAACGCCGATCCTCCCACCGCCTCGGCCACACGGTCGGGGCCCAGCACCTCGGTGGCGAACCCGAGCTGCTCGCGCTGGTACTGCTCCTTGTGCTCGAAATCGCGCAGGTCGGCCGGGGTGAAACCGAGCGCCGCGGCACCGTCCCGCCTGAAGTCGCAGTCGATCCCCTCGTCGCCGACCACCTTGTCGACGAGGTCGATGCAGTCGAGGTTGGCCTGCCAGATCTCGCGAGCGATCCGCTCGCCGTGCGCCGCCACCAGCGCGGCCATGCCCGGCTTGGGCCCATAGATAGTCATGCCGCCGCTGATGGCGC
>JBFKDA010000298.1:0-3611 GCA_041619955.1 Acidimicrobiia bacterium
CGCCACCCGGTGCTACACGGTGATCAACACCAACTCGCCCCGCCAGCTCGACGTGCCGATGTGCCTGGGCCTCATGCAGTTCGCGGCCGCGATGCAGGTGGCGGTGGTCACCCCCTTCACGCTGGCGGGCGCCATGGCGCCGGTGACGCTGGCGGGGGCGCTGACGCTGCAGCACGCCGAGGCGCTGGGCGCCATCACGCTCAGCCAGATCGTGCGGCCGGGGGCGCCGGTGGTGTACGGGGCGTTCACGTCCAACGTCGACATGCGTTCCGGCGCTCCCGCCTTCGGCACGCCGGAGGCGGTGAAGGCGGCGTGGGCCAGCGGGCAGCTCGCCAGGCACATCGGGCTGCCGTGGCGGTCGTCGGGGGTGAGCACCTCCAACACCCCGGACGCCCAGGCGGGGTACGAAACGATGATGAACATGATGGGGGCGGCGTTGGGCGGGGCGAACATGATCATCCACGCCGCCGGGTGGCTGGAGTCGGGCCTGGCGGCGTCGCCGGAGAAGTTCGTCCTCGACGCCGAGATGTGCCAGATGTTCGCCGAGCTGTTCACTGCGGTCTCGACCAGCGACGAGGACGTCGGTGTGGACGCGATCGCCGCCGTGCCGCCGGGCGGCCACTTCTTCGGGACCGAGCATACGCTGGCCCGCTACGCAACCGCCTTCTACGAGCCCGTGGTGTTCACCCGCCAGAACTTCGAGCAATGGGTCGAGGCCGGCTCGCCCGACGCCGCCCGCCGGGCCAATGCAGTGTGGAAGCGCATCGTGGCCGAGTTCGAGCCGCCGCCGCTCGACGACGCCGTGCGTGCCGAGCTGGACGACTACGTGGCCCGCCGCACCGCCGCCGGTGGGGCGCTGCCGGAGTCCTGACCGCTCAGCCCAGCACGCTGAACGACGACGCCTTGTTGATCTCGCGGTTGCGGCTGAACGCGCCCAGGCTCAACTCCAAACCGGTGTGCGGCACCGTGACCGTCACCGGGTCGGCGTCGTGGTCGTGGCCGCCCTCCACCGCCTCGATGAGCTGCACCATGCACCACGCCGCGATCGAGCAGTTCTTGAACTGGTTGCCGCTGGTGCCGATCGCCACGTAGAAGCCGTCCAGGTCGGTCTTGTCGTAGATGGGGATCCAGTCGTCGCTCACGTCGTAGAGGTCCACGACGCCCTTGCGTTCCTGCGGCACGCCCAGCGCCGGCAGGCGGCGGGCCAGCCGCAGCACCTGGTTGTTCCACTGGCTGACGGTGACGTTGCGCTCGAACTCGTCGGGGTCGTCCACCCAGACCTTCGGGTCGCAGTCGGGGTCCTGGCTGCCCACGAGGATGTGGTTGCCGACCTCGGGCCGGAAGTAGGTACCGAGGTCGTCGTCGCCCACCAGCAGCCCGTCGCGCTCGAAGTCGAGCCCGGCCGGTGACGGCACGTGGTGCACCTCGTGGCGCAGCGCCCTGGTCTTGATGTTCATCTCGCCGGCGACGCCTGCCATCTCGTTGATGACGAACGAGTGCGGCCCGGCGACGTTGACGACGACCCGGGCCGAGACGAACTCGCCGCCGTCGAGCTCGACGCCGGTCACCCGGCCGCCGTCGCTCCGGATGCCGGTGACGGCGGTGTTGAACCGGAACTCGGCGCCGTAGGCTTCGGCGGCCCGCTGCAGGTTGTGGGTGGCGAGCTGCGGGTCGGTGACGTAGCCTGCCGCCGAGCTGAACACCGCCGCGCCGAGCTGCTCGCCGGGGTCCTCGAAGAACCCCGGGTCGTCGGCGGCTTTCGGCGGGGCGTGCCGGCCGAGGTCGATGCCGGGCACACGGGCCTCCACCTGGTCCGAGTCCCACCGCTCGTACGGGATGCCGATCTCGTCGAAGATCGGGAGCACCTTGTCGGTGTAACGATC
Source organism: Acidimicrobiia bacterium (assembly GCA_041619955.1). Taxonomy (GTDB): domain Bacteria; phylum Actinomycetota; class Acidimicrobiia; order Spongiisociales; family JAOTWH01; genus JBFJZV01. The sequence goes on from JBFKDA010000298.1 coordinate 1,884, forward strand.
GTCGTTGCCGAGGTAGACGCCGCCGCACTGCACGAACCTGGCGAGCCCCCGCTCGTCCCCGGCCTCGAGGTAGTCGGGCCAGCGCTGCCAGTAGTGGAGACCCTCCCAGGCCATCGCCACGCCTGGCCAAGTGGAGTAGTGGGTGCGGATGATCGCGCACGAGTTGCCGGTGGAGCCGTAGCCGGCGGCGGGGAGCTTGTCGACGTTGAGGGTCCTCCACCCGGCCTTCGCCAGCTCGAAGCCGAGGTTGGCGCCGATGATCCCGGCGCCGATGACGATGGCGTCGTAGTCGTGGGTGTCGCTCATGCCGGCAGCTTATTGCCCCGGCGCGGGCCCGGCTGCGCAGTTTGTCGCGCCCCGGCGGCGGGTACGTCTGCCCGCCGTGAACCCCGCCCCCTCGCCCGAACCCGACGCCCGGCCCGCCCTCGCCTGGCCCGCCCCCAGCTACTGGTGGAAGGTGGCCGCCGGCGTCATCGGGCTGGTCGTCGCCGTCCACTTGCTCCTGCGGCTGCAAGGCGTGTTGCTGGTGGTGGTGGCGTCGTTCGTGCTGGCGCTCGGCCTGCAGCCGGCGCTGGCCTGGTTGGAGCGTCGCGGGCTCGCCCGCTGGCAGGCGATGGCCGCGCTGATGCTCGCCGGCACCGCCGCAACCGGCGCGGCGCTGGCCGCGATCGTGCCGGTGCTCATCGGCCAGCTCGACGAGATCTTCGCCACCATCCCCGACATCCTCGACGAGGTGCGGGCCGGCGGCGGCCCGCTCGGCGACCTGGTCGACCGCCTCGACTGGACCGCAGTGATGGACGCGGCCGGCGCCGGGCTGCTGCCCGCCGTCGGCGGGATGGCCGGCACGGTGTTCAACGCGGTGACCGTGCTGATCCTCACTCCCTACTTCGCATACGCGTTCCCGTCGATCAAGCGATTCACGCTGCGGATGCTGCGTCGGGAGGACCGGCCCGAGTTCCTGCGGATGGTCAACGAGTCCGTCGACCGCATCTCGGGCTACATCGCCGGCAACCTGGTGGTGTCGGTCATCGCCGTCGCCGTGTCGTTCGTGGCGCTGTGGATGATGGGCATCCGGTTCCCGCTGGCACTCGCGATCTGGATCGGCATCACCGACCTGATCCCCGTGGTCGGCGTGTTCCTGGGGGCGGCGCCGGTGGTAGGCCTCGCCGCCCTCGACGGCACCGGCATGATGATCGCCGCCATCGCCTTCATCGTGATCTACCAGCAGATCGAGAACTACGTCATCGGGCCGCGGGTGATGAAGCATGCGGTCGACCTCAGCCCGCCGTCGGTGATCCTGGCGTTGATGATCGGCGGCAGCCTCGCCGGCTTCCTCGGAGCGCTGCTGGCCCTGCCGGTGGCCGCCCTCGTGAAGATCGTGGTGACCGACTACGTGGTGGCCCGCCGCATGCACGAGGTGCGGACCGCTGCCGTCAACGGCGAGGCGACCTCTCGCCGCCCGCTGGCGACCCGCCCGCTGCCGTAGCCCGGGCCGTCGCCGTCGGGCCAGCCGGAAGGAAATTCGCTACCATTCCGGCGTCTTCCGGAGGAAAGGAGGGAGCCGTGCACATCGAAGCCGCCGTGGTGCGCCACAGCCGTGCCACCCGGGCGCTCCCGTCCTCCGCCGCCGCCTCGTAGCGGCGCCGCCGCCTGGAGCGCCCCCACTCCAGGAGCCAACCATCCATGCCTCAGCCCACCTCCGGCGCGCTCGCCGGCTACGGCCTCAGC
>JBFKDA010000299.1:0-3605 GCA_041619955.1 Acidimicrobiia bacterium
CCCGATCCTCAGCAGCAGGGAGTTCCAGGCCCACGGCAGCGCCGGCAACCGGGCGGCGATGGCGGCGCTGGTGGCCGGCGGGCCGCCTCCCGGCCTGCTCGCCTACGACGGCGACCGGCCGGTCGGCTGGGTGGCCGTGGGTCCGCGCGAGCGGTACGGTCGCATCCAGCGCTCGTGGGTCACCAAGCCGGTCGACGACGTCCCGGTGTGGTCGGTGGTGTGCTTCGTGATCGCCCGGGACCGCCGCAGCCAGGGGGTGGCCGGCGTCCTGCTCGACGCCGCCGTCCACCACGTCCGCGACCACGGCGCCGCGGCCGTCGAGGGCTACGCCAAGGACGGCGCCACCGCCGACGAGTTCGCCTGGATGGGTCCGATGTCGCTCTTCGCCAAAGCAGGCTTCCGCGAGATCGCCCGCCGCAGCCCGACCCGCCCCGTGATGCGGCTCGAATTCGACTGAACTTCGTATCTGACCGCCGATCGGCGCGTCCAGATGTGCATGGGGGAAACCGAGCTCCAGCTCTTCGGCACCCAACGGAAGCGCGACCGTTTTCTGGCCACCCTGGTCGGTCTCGCCCTGGTCGCGGGGTGGTTGACGTACGAGAAGTCGGAGAGCCTGGTGCTGAGCGTCACGGTCGCCGTGCTCGTCGCGGTATTCGTGTTCGCCGTGTTCCTTATCTTCGTCTCCCGCGAGAGCAAGGAGCTGTGGAAGGAGCTGGGCGTCGGCCTCGCCGCCGGGCTGGTGCTGGCGCTCGCCGCCTGGATGCTCAACGGCGCGCTTGCCAACGCCTCGAAGGACGCCAATCTCTCCCGGCGGCAGACCGAGGTGAAGCTCGCGATCAACCGCGACGGCCAGCGCAGTTTCCGGGCCGAAGACCTGGCTGAGTTCGATCTCGTGGGCATGCGCCTCGTTGGGGCGGATGGCGAGCCCTTCGACTTCAGCTACGCGCAGCTGCACAACGCAGACCTCACCGACGTCGACCTCCAGGGCGCCATCCTCGATCACGCCGACCTCACGAACGCCGACCTGACCCGCACGAATCTCGCCGGGGCGAGCCTGCGGAATGCCCTGCTCGACGGCGCGCACTTCGACAGCACGAATATGGCGGGCGCCGTGCTTCGCGGCGCGTCGGGCGTCGACAACGAGAAGGGCCTACAGCTCACGGCAGGCACCGTCTGCCCGGGGGGTGAGGGCGACGACGGCGAGGGCGCCGACCGCCGTGCCGAGTGGAACGGGGAGAAGTACAGCTGCGCCGACGATGGCGGCGAGGCCCCACCGCCGCCGACGCTGATATTCCTCGTGGCCCCGCGGGCGCCGGCGGGGACGCTCGTCGGGAAGATCGACGCGGCCGACCCGGCCGGGGAGGACCTGGCATTCGACGTGACCGGACGGGACCGCCGCCGGGTGCGCATCGACGGCACGGGGGAGATCCGGCTGGACGAGCAGCTCGATGCCACCCGCATGCTCCAGTTCTGCGTGCGCATCTTCCGAACGGAGGCCGGCGGCGCCGACGCCGAGCCGGCAGCCGCCCAGTCTCCCACCGCCGCGGCGCCGGGAATCTGCGCGGCTGCCGACGGCGGCGGAAGCGACACCTTCGTAGCTGTCCGGGTGTCCGTCGAAGGCGAGGACGCCGCGCCGATCGCCCACCCCACGCTGCTCGTCGATGTCGCGGCGCGGCGCGGTGCCCGGGTCGGGCGGGTGAACTTCCCTTCGTCGGTCGGCGAGGCAGGCGACGAGAACCGCGAGTTCGAGATCATGGGTGGCGACCCGGACCGGCTGTTCTACTTCGACCCCGACGACGTTGGACTGCTGCGGCTCAAGCGCGCCGTGGAAGCCGGGCGCATGTACTCCCTCACCGTGAAGGCCACGCAGGGCACGTACAGCACCACCCTCCAGCTGCGGGTCGAGGCGAGGACCTTCAACCAGGCGCCGGTGGTCGAGCAGCAGAGCTTCGACGAACTGTCTCCCCACACGGGGGAAGGCGTGCTCGTCGGCTCGATCGAGGCAATCGACCCCGACGGCGACGCGCTCACGTTCGCCGCCGACGACTCCGGGCCCTTCGACGTCGCCGAGGGCGGGGAGATCACGGTCGGCGACGCGCTGGAGCCCGGCACCACCACCGAATTCACGGTGTCCGTGACCGACCACGGGGTCCCCCCGCTCACGACGGAGGCCACCGTCACGATCACGACCGGCGCTGCCGAGTCGGCGCCGCCACTCGCCATCGCCACCAGCCCGGACGTCTACGTGCTGGAGCCGCGCGGGCGAGTAGAGATACTGGACCGCGGCGACGGCGTCCTGGCCAACGACCCGCTACCCCCCGACGTCGAGGTCACCGCCACCGAGGGCGACCTGCCGGCGTCGGCGCGCATGTTCAGCGGCATCGGCCCGAACGGGACGTTCACCTACATCCACAACGGGTCCGGCCGCGGCGACACGTTCAGTTATTACGCGCGGGCGGTCGAAGGCAGCGGCGGCTCCTTCGACACCGAGGTCCGTTTGGTCGTGGTCGAGCCGCAAGCGATCCTCACGACCGGCGTCGAGGCATCGATGGGGGACGAGGCGGGTCCGCTGGCCGACGTCCCGACCGACGGCCTCGAGTTCCTGCCGGTGCGCGGCGACCTCGACCTCTTCGAGGTCGACCCGGACACCGGCGTCGTCCGGCTGCTCGGTAGCCTCGCCGACCTGACGGCGATCTCGCCATGGCACTACCTCACGGTCGAGGTGCGCAGTACCAGCCATCCCGACTCCGCAGTGCTGGTGGAGGTGGGGGTGCGGTTCGCCCGCCAGACCACCGGGGACGACACCGCCCCAGAGCTGGCACGGGCGGCTCACGCCAGCCTCGAAGCGGTGGGCAGGGACTGCGGCGAGCCAGCTGATTACCTGGCGAGCTTCGAGCGCGCCAACGGCATCGAGGACGGCGCCGGCCTGCCGGACGTGGTGCAGTTCCCGGGCTGCCCCGCAGCCGCAGCCGACGCGACCTGAGCGGAGGACTCAGCCCACCGGGCAGTTCTCGCCCAGCGCTTCGAGGAACGAGCAGGCGAGGATGTCGAAGCCGCTCTCGGTGGGGTGGATGTCGGGCTCGGCGTCGAGCATGTGGGTGGTGGCGGCCGTGGTGCCCATCATCGGCGTCTCGGCGTCGGCGACCACCAGCCCCCGGTCGCGAGCCACCTGCTCGGCGATGGCGTTGAAGTCGGCCAGCACCTGGTCGCTCTCCCGCTCGAACGCCACCGCGTCGGCGAAGCCGAGGCTGAACGGGTTGTAGGTCGTCATGAAGATGATCGTGGCGTCGGGCGCCGCCTCGTTGAGGGCGTCGAAGATCACCACCAGGTCGTCGTCGTAGCCGGCGAACGCTTGGTCGAGCCGCTCCTGGCAGGTCGGGTCGGACAGCGACTGCGAGCAGTCGTCGGAGCCCAGGTGGCCGAGCAGGTTGTTGGCACCGATGTCGATCGTCACGTAGTCGACGTCGCGTCCCTCCATGAACGCCAGGGCCTCGTCGAGCTGACCGGCCCGGATGAGCGTGCCGGTGGTCTCGCCGGACACCCCGAAGTTGTGAAGGCCGTAGGTCGCTTCGTCACGCAGCTCGAGCTGGTTGTGGAGGCGCGCC
>JBFKDA010000300.1:0-3601 GCA_041619955.1 Acidimicrobiia bacterium
ATGCGGGTGCCGTCGTAGATCTCCACGACGTAGCGGGCGCCCTCGTCCCACTCCACGATGCGCTCCTCCACGGTCGCGCCGAACGCGAGGTCGCAGTGGCGGGTGGCGCCGACGCCGTTGGCTGCGTCGCCGGTGAGCCGGGACGCGGTGACGGCCGGGCTGTAGCGGTAGATGCCGCCGTAGTCGGCGAGCACGTCCCAGACCCGGTCGGTGGGGGCCGCGACCTCGGTCTGCACGGTGAAGCTGGTCATTCCGTCCCTCCTGATCGGTGCGGTCCGTTCTGGACCGATCGTTCCCGATCTATAATGGAACGACCAGTCCAGTTATTCCGGGAACATGGCCCGACCCCGTACATTCGAGAGGGATGCCGTGCTCGCCGACGCCATGGCGGTGTTCTGGCGGCACGGCTTCGAGGCGACGTCGGTGGACGACCTCACCGCGGCGACCGGCCTGGCGCGCTCGTCGCTGTACCAGGCGTTCGGCTCGAAGCGCGGGCTGTTCGACGCGGTCATGGCGCACTACCTCGAGCGGATACCGGGGATGACCGCCCCGCTCGCGCCGGGCGGGTTGGACGCGGTCGCCGGGTTCTTCGAGAACTGGCGGCGGCGCTGGCGGGGCGGCGGCGACGACCAGACGCTGGGCTGCCTCGTCGTCAACTCGAGCGCCGAGCTCGGCAGCCGCGACGAGGGGTTCCCGCCGGTGGGCGCCGCCTACCGCGAGCAGCTCCGCGCTGCGTTCCTGGCCGCGCTGGAGACGGCCGAGCAGCGCGGCGAGTCCGCGCCGGGTGCCGCCGGCGCACGCGCCCGGCTGCTGGTGGCGCTGACGCTCGGGATCTTCCTGGCCGCTCGCGGCAGCGCGGACGAGCAGGAGATCGACGCGCTGTTCGACGCCGCGCTCGCGGAGATCGACCGCTGGCGCAGTTGACGTTCCGTCCCGGCACAGCCGCCGGGCCGGTTCACGGCATCCAGCCGCTCCACACGCTCTCGTTGGCAGCGATCCAGTCGGCTGCCGCTTCTTCGATCGACTTCCCCTCCGATTCCACGGCGGCCAGCATCGAGATCTGGTCGGCCGTGGTGTAGTTCATGTTCGACAGCAGCGTGAACGCGGCCGGCGCTTCGGACTCGAGGTCCTCCCAGAAGATCTTGAACAGGTCGTCGGCCGGGTAGTCGCAGTCGACGCCGCCAGCATCCGTGTAGCAGTCCTCGGTGTACTCGGGGAGCTGCACTTCGGTGAGGTCGAACGCGTTATGGACGGAGTGCGGCGTCCAGAAGTAGAACACGATCGGCTCCTCGCGGCTGTACGCCGAGTCGAGCGCTGCGAGCAGCGCCTCCTCGGAGCCGGCGAACACGACCTCCATGTTCATGCCGAGGTTCTCGATGATCGCCTCGTCGTACTGGACGAAGCTCGGGTCGCCGCCGAGGAACTGGCCCTTGTCGCCGGTCTCGGCCGTGGCGAACAGCCCGGCCAGCGCCGGGTCCTGGAAGCCCTCCCAGGTGGCCAGCTCGGGATTCTGGTCGACGACGTAGCTGGGCACGTACCAGCCGATCTTGCCGACCGGCCCCAGCAGCCCGCCGTTGACGACCCCGCCGCCGCCGTCGATGAACGTCGCCACGTTCTCGGCGTGGCCGGACGGCCACACCTCCAGGCTGGCGTGCAGGTCGCCGCTGCCGATCGCCGCCCACTGGGCGTTCTCGTCGATGTCGACGATCTCGGTCTCGTAGCCGAGGTCCTCGAGGAGCTGCGCCGCCACCGCGACGTTGACGGCCGACCCGTTCCACGGGTTCACCGCGAGCTTGATCGTGTCGAGCGACCCGAGTTCCGCGCCGCCGCCGCCGTCGTCGCCGGCCGCCGTTGTCACCGGTGCGTCATCTGCGGCGGTGGCCACGGTTCCGCCGCCGTCGCTGTCGCCGCATGCCGCGGCCACCAGCATGAGGATCGCGGCCAGCGCGATCGATCTTCCGAGCCTTCCCGTTCGCATTGGCTTCCTCCCGGATCTCTCCAGCCGGCCCAACCGGCAGCGGGCACGCGCGGTTCGTAACATACCCGCACGACATGACCGAGCGCAGCAACGAGCACCCGCTGGCGTGCCGCGGAGTGTGGAAGATCTTCGGCACCGACGCCGCCGCCGGGCGCCGCGCCGCCGACGGGGGCCGCTCCCGCAGCGAGGTGCTGGAGGAGACCGGCTGCGTCGTTGCCGTCCGGGACGTGTCGTTCCGCGTGCAGCGCGGTGAGACGTTCGTGGTGATGGGCCTGTCGGGCAGCGGCAAGTCGACGCTCATCCGCTGCCTCTCCCGGCTCGTGGAGCCAACCGACGGGCAGATCCTCGTCGACGGCGACGACGTCTGTGAACTCGACGGCGACCGGCTGCGGGAGCTGCGCCGCAGCAAGGTGTCGATGGTGTTCCAGCATTTCGGCCTGTTCCCGCATCGCCGGGTGCTCGACAACGTCGCGTTCGGGCTCGAGGTGCAGGGGATGAGCCGGGACGAGCGCTACGCCCGCGCCACCGAGGTGCTCGAACTCGTCGGGCTGGGCGGCTGGGGCCAGCACTACCCGCAGCAGCTCAGCGGCGGGATGCAGCAGCGGGTGGGGCTCGCCCGCGCGCTGGCGGTCGACCCGGAGATCCTGTTCTTCGACGAGCCGTTCAGCGCCCTCGACCCGCTGATCCGCCGCGAGATGCAGGACGAGCTGATGGCGTTGCAGGAGAGGCTGCAGCGGACGCTGGTGTTCATCACCCACGACTTCGACGAAGCCCTGAAGCTCGGCGACCACATCGCGATCATGAAGGACGGCGAGTTCGTGCAGGTCGGGACGCCGGCCGAGGTCGTGTCCGCTCCCGCCGACGACTACGTGCGGGAGTTCACGCGGGACGTGCCGAAGGCGAAGGTCATCAGCGTCGGCAGCGTCATGGACGCTCCGGAGGGGAGCGCCGACACTGCGGACGCGGTCGCCGCCGACGCCAAGCTCGACGACGTGCTGCCCCGGCTGCTCGGGCGCGTTGGGCGCCTGGCCGTCGTCGACGGCGACGGGCGCGTGGTCGGGGCGCTCGATCCGGTACGGGTCGCCGCCATCCTCGACGGCGGATGAGCGCCCCTGCCGTCACCGCCGGCCCGGGGTTGGCGCTGGGGCGGTGGCGCGCGCCGGCCCTGGTGGCGGTGGTGGTGGCGGCGTTGGCGGCGGCCGACGCCCTGCTCGGCGGCGTGGGCTTCCCCGAGAGCTGGAACGTCCATCTCGCCGACCCCATCAACGAGGCCCGCAACTGGGTGGTGCGCAACCAGAACGACCACTGGCTGTTCGGCTGGCTGCTCGACCCCGTCCAGGACGGGATCGACTGGTTCATCCGCCTGCTCGAGGACTGGCTGCTGGCGACGCCCTGGTTCGTCGTGGTGGGCGCCGGCGCCCTCGTCGTGGGGCGGGCGCTCGGGCCGCCGGCGGCGCTGTGGGGGGCGGCTGCGGTCATGTACTTCGGCTTGGTGGGCCTGTGGCGGGAGAGCATGCAGACGATCACGCTGATGGCGGTCGCAGTGGCGATCTCGCTGCTGATCGGCGTGCCGCTGGGCATCTGGGCCGCCCGCAGCGACCGGGTCGAGCGGGCGCTCCGCCC
>JBFKDA010000301.1:0-3585 GCA_041619955.1 Acidimicrobiia bacterium
CCGCGGCCGCGGCCGGGAAGCCCAGCCACACCGATCCGGTCTCGAAGGCCCCGACGAACCCTGCCAGCGCGGCCAGCATCATGCTGCCGTCGAGCGACAGGTTGATGACCCCGGCCTTCTCGCTGATCGTCTCGCCGATCGCGGCGAACAGCAGCGGCGCGGCTCCGGCGACGATCGACGCCGCGGTGGTGGTCTCGAACAGCTCGAGGAACGCCTCGAAGAAGCCGCCCATCAGGGCTCCGCCCCGGCGGCCGGCGTCGTGCGCAACGCCCGGTAGCCGCGCCAGCCCAGCCCCAGCAGGGTGAAGAGGACCAGCACGCCCTGCAGCACGCCACCGAGCGACGAGTTGAGGTCGAGCCGGAGCTGGAGCTGGGTGCTGCCCACCGCGATCATCGCGAAGAAGAAGGCGATCGGGGCCACCCACGGCGCCCGGAACGCCGCCAGCAGCACCACCAGGATCGCGAGGAAGCCGTAGCCGCCGGAGACTGCCGGCACGAGCTTGTGGTGGAACCCCGTGGCCTGCACGGTGCCGGCGATACCGGCCAGCGCCCCGCAGATGGCGAAGGAGCCCAGCAGGTACCGGTTGGTGGGGATGCCCATCAGGAAGGCGCTCTGGCGGTTGCGGCCGACCGCCTTGAGGCGCAGCCCGAAGCGGGTGCCACGCAGCAGCAGGTAGACGCCGACCACCGACGCCAGCGCGATGCCCACCGCCAGCGGAGACAAGCGCAGGTTCCCCACCGCGGGCAGCCAGGCCTCCCGCTCGAAGACGTCGGTGCCGCTGGTCGACGCGATGCCGGCCCGCTTCCACGGGCCGATGATGAGGTACGTGGTGAGGCCGAGTGCGACGAAGTCGAGCCCGAGGCCGGCGAAGATCTCGTTGACGCCACCCTGGGTGCGGAGCACCCCCGCCAGCATCCCCCACAGCAGACCCCCGATGGCGCCGGCGACGATCGTCGCGAGGATCAGCACCGGCCGGGAGAGGCCGGTCATCTCGCGGGCCACCCAGGTGGCGGCGATGGCGCCGAGGATGATCTGGCCCTCGATCCCGATGTTCCACATGCCGGCCGCGAACGTCACCACCAGCCCGGCGGAGGCCAGCACCAGCGGCACCCACACCATGATCGTGTCGCTGAGCCGGCCGGCCGACCGTTCCTCGAACGGTGGCCAGCCGATCGAGCCCTCCACCAACAGCCGGAGCGGGTCCCACGGGTTGGTGCGGGCGACCACCACCAGCAGGAAGATTGCGGCCACCAGCGCCAAACCCACCGGCAGGGCGATCGCTCCGAACCGGGCGCGCCAGCTCATCGCGCTTCCCTGACCTGACCACCCATGAGGAGGCCGATCTCGTCGACGGTCGCCGTGGGGCCGTCGACGATGCGGAGGAGCTCCCCTGCGAAGAACACCGCGATCCGGTCGGCGTAGCGCAGCAGCTCGTCGAGGTCGGCGGAGGCGAAGACGATGGCGGTGCCCTGGCTGCGGCGCTCGAGGAGCTGCTCCCACACCCAGTCGGCCGACTCGATGTCGAGGCCGCGGGTGGGGTGCTCCATCAGCAGCACCTGGAGCTGCGGCGGCAGCATCGCCAGCAACAGCCGCTGCTGGTTGCCGCCCGACAGCGCCTCGGCCGGGGACTCGTCGGTCCCCTTGATCGTGTAGTGGCCGATCCGGTCGCGGGCGTGGTTGCGCGCCGCGTCCCAGTCGACGAAGAAGCTGCGCTCGTCGCTCGCCAGCACGAAATGCTCGGTGATCGACAGCCCGGCGATCAGCCCCTCCTCCAGCCGGCCAGCGGGCAGGTACTTGACCCCGGCCTTGAGGAAGCCGCGGTAGCGCCTGCGGGTGAGGTCGGCGCCGCCGACCACGACCCGCCCGGACGACGGCGCCTCGAGCCCGGCGCAGATCCGCAGCAGCGTGCGCTGGCCGCTGCCCTCCATGCCGGCGAGTCCCAGCACCTCGCCCTCTCGCACGGTCAGCGACAGCGGCCGGCCGGACAGCAGGCCCTGGCCGGTGCGGACGTCGGACAGCTCCAGCCGCGGCGCGCCGAGGTCGACGTGGGGGCGGTCGCCGGCGGTGACCGCCTGGCCGAACATCATCTCGACGAGCTGCTCGGCGGGGACCGGCATCTCGGCCTCACCCACCACCTCGCCGCGACGCATCACCGTCACCCGCTCGCAGAGCTGCTCGACCTCCTCCAGCTTGTGCGACACGAAGATGACGATCATCCCGTCGCCGGCCAGGGTGCGCAGCGTGGCGAAGAGCTTCTGGCGCTGGCTTTCGCTGATGCCGGTGGTGGGCTCGTCGAGGATCAGCACCCGGGCACCGAGCCACAGCAGCCGGACGATCTCGAGCTGCTGGCGCTCGCCCACCGTGAGCGTGCGGGCGAGGGCGTCCGGTGGGATGTCGAAGCCGAAGCGCTCGCACAGCTCGGCGAGGTCGGCGACGGCCTGGCGGCGGTCGAGCCGGCCTTTGGCGTGGGCGCCCAATACGAAGTTGTCGAGCACGCTGAACGGCAGGAACACCAGCGGGTCCTGGTGCAGCATCCCGATGCCCGCCGCGATCGCGTCGTCGGGCGAGGCCAGCCGCACCGGGGCGCCGTCGAGCACGACCTCGCCCGAGTCGGCGGCGTGGAAGCCGCTGAGCACCTTCATCAGCGTCGACTTGCCGGCGCCGTTCTCCCCCAGCAGCCCGTGCAGCGTACCGGCCTCGACGGTGAGCGAGATGCCGTCGTTCGCCCGCACCTCCCCGAAGTGCTTGTGGATGTCGCGCAGCTCGAGAGCCATCCGGCGGGAGCCTAGAGAAGCGCGTGCCCCGCCGTCAGTCGGCGAGCTCCCCCGGCACCGACGTCACCTCGCAGATGCCGATGTCAAGCGTCACGGCGTCGGCGCCGGAGTGGCGTGCGACCTCGACGTAGGCCCCGCCCCGCAGGTGCAGCTCCATGATCTCGAGGCCCGCCGGGTCGATGACCCAGTAGCGCGGCACCTTCGCCTCGGCGTACTTGGCCGCCTTGCGGACGAGGTCTCGGGACGGCACCGACGACAGCACCTCCACGATCACATGCGGGAGCGTCGCCGTCAGCCGCTTGTCCTCGTCGGACGTGACCACGGCCAGGTCGGGGGCGAACTCGTCGGCGCCCGGCTTGAAGCCCCACCCGAACACGGCGTCGGCGCCGGCGGGCAGCTGGGGCCGGACGACGCGCCACAGGTTCCCGGTGATCGTCTGGTGGCGGCGGGTGGGCTCGGGGCTCATCTCGAGCGCCCCGTCGATGTACTCGCCGCCCCGCAGCTCGCCGAGCGCCTCGTACTCGTCCCACGACATGGGAATGCGGTCCCCGGGACGGAACTTGGTCTGCATGCCATACACGGTAGACCCCTTCCGTCCTCCCGTCTTCACGTTCGCGCCCACGGTATGGCAGGTTTGTGTCAGAAAAGAGGAGCCGCCCCGGAGGCGGCTCCTCTCGTTCCTAGCGTGCGTCGGCGCTCAGGCGCTCGACGCGCCTTCGATGCTGCACCTCCTGGCCATCTCAGGCGCTCGACGCGCCTTCGATGCTGCACCTCCTGGCCATCTCAGGCGCTCGACGCGCCTTCGATGCCC
>JBFKDA010000302.1:0-3545 GCA_041619955.1 Acidimicrobiia bacterium
CTGGGGTGTGGGCGAGATCGACTGCGGCAGCGCCGAGGCCGCCGTCGACCCCCCGGCGGGAACGGTCGACGTGACCGTGGGCCCCGGCAAGGACGTCACCTGCGTGTTCCACAACACCGACACGGCGACGATCGTCATCGTGAAGGATGCCGAGCCGCCCGACGGCACCGACTTCGGGTTCACCGGCGACCTGGGGCGCTTCGAGCTGGACGTCGAGACGCCGGCCCCGCCCCCTGGCGACGGCGAGGAGAACGGCGGCGGGCCGGCACCGCAGCCCCGCCAGACCGGCGAGGAGGCGCTCCCGGACCGGAGGGCGTTCGAGGTCGCCGCCGGCAGCTACACGGTGACCGAGGACGAGGCCGACGGCTGGGAGCTCGCCGCAATCGACTGCGGCGCAGGCCAGCCGCCGCCCGTCGAGCCACCACCCGCCCCGCGCTCCAGCACGTCGGCCGATCTCGCCAAGCGTTCCGTGACCATCGAGGTGGCCCCCGGCGAGACCGTCGAATGCACGTTCCGGAACCGGCCGGGGCCGGTGCCGCTCACCATCGCGAAAGAAGCCGACCCTGCCGACGGCACCGCGTTCGAGGTGCAGCTCATCCCGGCCGGCGGAAAGCCGACGACGCTGGCACTGCGGGCCGGCGAGCAGCAGACCGTCGAGGTCGGGGTCGGCGACCTCGTCATCGCCGAGCAGCTGCCGACCGGGTGGGGACTGCGGGAGGTGCGGTGCGACAGCCCGGCGGCGGTCGATCGCGTGCTGGCCACCGCCCGCGTCACCATCCGACCCGGCACCCCCCAGACGTGCACGCTCGTCAACACTCGGACGGCCCGCATCACGATCGCCAAGATCGCCGCTCCGCTGACCGACACCACCTTCGGGTTCGCCGGCGGCCTCGGGTCGTTCTCGCTCACCGTGGCAGGGCCGCCACCCGAGCAACCACCCGGCGACGGCGGCGGGGAAGGCGCCGAAGGCTCAGGCCTCCTGGCACGCCAGGGCACAGAAGAGGGCCCGCTCGTGCCCGCCGAGATGTCGGTGGAGGTCGACCCCGGCACGTACGCCGTCACCGAGCAGCAGACCGCGGGCTGGGAGCTGGTGGCGATCGCCTGCGACGGCTTCCCCGCGGATCCGCGCCCACCGGAGACCCCCCAGCCCCGCAACCACGGCGGCTCACAGGTCGCGACCGACCTAGCCACGGCCACGGCGAAGCTCACGGTCGAACCGGGCGACGTCGTCTCCTGCACGTTCGAGAACCGGCAGGTCCAGCGCGGCCTCACGATCGTCAAGCAGGCGGAGCCCGCCGACGGCACCGACTTCGCGTTCGCGATCGAGGGCGGTGGCCCGCGCGTGCCGGCGGCTTTCACGCTCGACGACGACGCCGACCCGACCCATGCCGACCGGGTCAGCTTCGAGGTCGCCGGTCCGGTCGTGGTGACCGAGACGGGGGTCGACGGCTGGGACCTGGTCTCGATCGGGTGCGACGTCGCCGGCGCCAAGACCGACCTGGCGGCCGGCCGGCTCGAGATCGACCTGCCGGCCGGCGCCGCCGCCACGTGCACGTTCACCAACCACCGCCGCGGCGCGGTGACCGTGATCAAGTCGTCCACGCCGGCCGGCGGGACCGGCTTCCCGTTCACGCTGGAAGGCGACGGAGGCACCGAGGAGCTCACGCTGGACGACGGCGGCCGGGCGACCATCGCCGGCCTCGTCCCCGGCCGCTACTCGCTGACCGAGAAGGTGCCGGCCGGATGGGCGCTGCGGCAGGTGAGCTGCGCGGGCGCCGAGGACCTCTCGCAGTCGGGGGCCACCGTCGAGTTCGAGCTGTCGCCCGGCGGGAACGTGCTTTGCACGTTCGCCGACGTCAAGCTCGGATCGCTGCGCGGCGAGGTGTTCCTCGACCTGAACGGCGACGGCGCACGCGACGCCGGCGAGCCCGACCTGGCGGACGTGACCGTGGCTGCGCTCTGGGCGGGCTTCGACGGTGAGTTCGGGACCGGCGACGACGACGAGTTCACCACCCGCAGCGTCGCCGGCAACTCCTATGCGTTCGCCGGCCTGCCTCCCGGCACGTACCGGGTGACCGTGTCGGACCCGTCCGGGCTGGTCGCCACGAGGGACCGGACGTTCGTCGTCGAAGTGGCGCCCGGCCAGGCCGCCGAAGGCGCCGCGTTCGCGTTCGCAGGCGCCGATCTCGAGCTGACGATCACCTCGTCGACCCGCACGCCGCGGGCGACCGTGCCGTTCCAGCTCACCGTGACGGTCCTCAACCGGGGCCCGCAAGCCCCCGGCGGGGTCACGGCGCGGGTCGAGCTGTCGGCCGGGCTGCGGTTCGACCGGGCTTCCGGAGACGGGACCTACGACGCGGCCGCCGGCCGCTGGTCGATCGGCGACGTTCCCGCCGGCGCGACCCGCACCTTGGTGCTCACGGTGACCCCGCTGCGGGCCGGCGACGTGGTGCGCGCCGAAGCCGAGGTGTCCGCCTCGAGCCTGCTGGACCCGGACTCGACCCCGGGCAACGATGTGCCCGACGAGGACGACCAGGACGCCACGGCCAGCCTGACGGTGGGTGTGGCGCCGACCGAGTTGCTGCCGGTGACCGGCTCGGAGGCGGCGGGCCTGGTGCCGCCCGCACTCGTGTTCCTGCTCGGCGGCCTCGTCCTGGTCGCCGCGGGCCGCGGCGGGCGGCGGCGCCGAACCTGAGCTCCGGGGCGTCGTTGGGCGGGAAGGGCCTGCTGCCGATCGCCGTGCTCGTGTCGGGCTCGGGATCCAACCTCCAGGCGATCCTCGACGCGGCTGCCGCCGACCCGGACTTCGGCGCGGAGGTCGTGGCAGTCGTCGCCGACCGGCCCGGGGTGGGGGCGCTCGACCGGGCGCAGGCGGCGGGCGTGCCGTCGGAGATCGTTCCGTGGTCCGGTTCCCGCGATCGGGACGCCTTCACCGAAGCGATCTGCGACGCCGCCGAGCGTCACGGGGCCCGGGCGCTGGTGCTCGCCGGGTTCATGCGGATCCTGGCGCCCGGCGCCATGGCCCGGTTCCCGGCCGCGATCCTCAACGTCCATCCCGCGCTGCTGCCGGCCTTCCCCGGGGCTCATGCGGTCCGCCAGGCGCTGGAGCACGGCGTGAAGCTGACCGGCGCCACCGTCCACTTCGTCGACGAGCAGGTCGACCACGGCCCGATCGTCGCGCAGGAGGCGGTGCCGGTGCTCGAAGGGGACGACGAGGCCTCGCTCCAGGCTCGTATCCAGGCCGTCGAGCATCGCCTGTACCCGGCCGTGGTCAAGGCGTTCGCCGGCGGCCGACTGCGGGTCGAAGGGCGGACCGTGCACTGGCGTTGAGCGCCGGGCGGGGCCGCCCTGGGCCGTATAGAGTGGCGGGCAGCAGGGAGCCGTGGGATGGAAGGAGGGGGGCGTGGCCCGTCCACCCGCAGAGCCAGGAAGGGAATACCCGCACCCGGAAGAGGAGCGGCGTGCGCTGGACTTCGCCGCCGATCTCCAGGAGCGGGTAGCCGAGACCACCGAAGGCAGCACGATGGTGCGGGCAGTCCAGGCCA
>JBFKDA010000303.1:0-3539 GCA_041619955.1 Acidimicrobiia bacterium
ACGTTCCTGATGGTCGCCCTGGCGCTGTTCTTCTTCCTGGTCAAGCCCTACCAGGCGTACCAGGCTCGGAAGGCTCGGGGTCAGGTCGAGGAGGCGCCGGAGCCGGACCCGGAGGACGTGGTCCTGCTGCGCGAGATCCGCGACGCGCTGCGGGCGAGCAGCCGGTAGCGCACAACCTGCAAGCGGAGCGTCCGGAGGCCCCTACCCGGGGCCTCCGGCGCGCCGTACCCTGGGACGCATGAAGGTCCGGCGCTCTGGCGACGTGCGATGGGAGTTGGCCCGCGAGGGCGGGATGCGGGTGCCCGGCGTCGTGTATGCGTCGGAGGCGCTGTTCGCGAAGGCGGAGTCGGATCGGGCGGTGACCCAGGTCGCCAACGTCGCGCACCTGCCCGGCATCGCCACCGCGTCTCTGGCGATGCCCGACATCCACTGGGGATACGGGTTCCCGATCGGCGGGGTGGCGGCGACCGTCGTCGACGACGGCGGCGTCGTATCGCCGGGGGGCGTCGGTTTCGACATCTGCTGCGGCGTGCGGCTGCTGGGCTCCGGCCTCACCGAGGGCGACTTCCACGCTGATCGGGCCGGGATCATGGCCGAGCTCGACCGCCGGATCCCACGCGGCCTGGGGGCCGGAGCGGTGGCGGAGCAGGGGCTGGTCGGGCGGGTCCTCGGGCGTGGAGCGGCGGCGGTGCTGGCGGCGGGCTACGGCGAGGAGCGGGACCTGGACCGCTGCGAGGAGCAGGGCACGTCAGCGGGCGCCGACCCGGCGGCGGTCAGCGACAAGGCCCGCGAGCGGGGAAGCGGACAGCTCGGCTCGCTCGGCGCCGGGAACCACTTCCTCGAGGTGCAGGTGGTCGAGCGGGTCGAGGACGCGGAGGCCGCGGCTGCGTTCGGCCTGTCCGAGGGAATGGTCTGCGTGATGATCCATTGCGGCTCGCGCGGTCTCGGCCACCAGACCTGCACCGACCAGCTGCGGGCGATGGGCGGCGCGATGGCCTCGCACGGGATCTCGGTGCCCGATCGCCAGCTTGCATGCGTCCCGGTGGAGTCGGCCGAGGGCGAGCGCTACCTCGCTGCCATGGCAGCGGCCGCCAACTTCGCTTGGGCCAACCGGCACGTGCTGGCGCACGCCGCCCGGGAAGCGTTCGCCGCGGTGCTCGGCGACGTGGCGATGCCGCTCGTCTACGACGTGGCGCACAACCTGGCCAAGCTCGAACCGCACGACGTCGGAAACCGCGAGCGCCTGCTGTGCGTGCACCGCAAGGGAGCGACCCGGGCGTTCGCAGCCGGGCATCGGGCGCTGCCGCCCGACCTGCGGCCGGTAGGCCAGCCGGTGCTGGTCCCCGGCAGCATGGGCACCGCTTCCTGGGTGCTGCGAGGGGTGGCCGGCAACCCGGCCTTCGCGTCGGCCGCTCACGGCGCCGGGCGGATGATGAGTCGCAAGAAGGCCAAGGCGGCGCAGCCGGGCCGGGAGGTGCGCGCCGACCTGGAGGGGCGGGGCATCGCGGTCCGGCCCGGCTCGGTGAAGCTCCTGTCGGAAGAGGCGGACTACGCGTACAAGGACGTCGACGAGGTCGTCGACGTGTGCCGGCGGGCCGGGCTGGCCGCGCCCGTCGCCCGGCTCCGCCCGCTGGGGGTCGTCAAGGGCTGAGCGAGGAATGGGCGCCCGGAAGGTGACGTTGCTCCGGATGACGCCCGACGACCAGGAGAGCGACAATGCCGCGTGCGATGTGGAACGGGACGGTGCTCGCCGAGAGCGAGGACACGGTGGTGGTGGAGGGCAATCACTACTTCCCGCCGGACTGCGTACGGTGGGAGCACTTCTCCGAGAGCTCCAGCACCAGCGTGTGCCCGTGGAACGGCACGGCCGGCTACTTCGACGTGCGGGTCGGCGGCGACGTCAACCCGGCGGCTGCGTGGCATTACCCCGAGCCCAAGGCGGCCGCCGCCGAGATCGAGGACCGGGTCGCATTCTGGAAGGGCGTCCGCGTCGAGAGCTGAGCGCCTCAGGCTGGCTCTGCCTCGGCGCGACGGGTGCGGTCGATCGCCCGTAAGGACATCCAGGCGATGACGATCCCGAGCAGCACCGCAGCCAGCGCGTGGTCGCGCAGGGTCTCCACGGTGGCTCGGAACGCCACCATCAGCCCCGCTCGGGGCGATAGCGCCAGCGGCGGCTCCGCCCGGTCGGCGTCGGGGGCTTCGACGTGGCTCACGCCCAGACCCGCCCGTATCGCCGCCATGGGCGGCGACGCCGTGATCGGCCGCTGAGGGTCCGACGTCGCGGGATTTGGGTGCCGAGGCGCAGGCTCGGGCTCGGGGGTTGCAGGCGCCGGCTCCATCGGGAATAGGGCCTCCGGCGAGGACTGGCTCACGGTGGTGTCGTCCACGTGATCGGCGCCCGTCGGCGGCGGGCCGACGAGCGGCGCTGCCGGAGGTGCAGGCAACCCTGGTCCGGAACCTCCCGCTGGAACCGGTGTGGGGCTGCCCGGGACGAGCACCTCGGCAGCGCCGCCGTCGCCCTGGGAGGGCGCGGCCGCGGCCACGGTCAGGTGCACCGTGGCGGTTGCGGCGGCTGCGCCGTCCGTGATCGTGTAGGTGAATGCGTCCGGCCCGCGGTGGCCGTCGAAGGGGACGTAGCGCACCCGGCCGCCACCGAGCAGCACGAGCCGACCACCGGCCGGCCTCCCCACGCCGGCGATCGCGAGGAGGTCGCCGTCAGGATCGGAGTCGTTGGCGGTGACCTCGATCTCGACCCATCCGGTTATGGCGCCTGCGTCGTCGTCCAGGGCCTGAGGCGGCCGGTTGGTGTTGGTGACGGTGAGGTCGAAGGCGGCGTCGTCGGTGAGGGTCCCGTCGTCGGCGGTGACGGTGACGGTGGAGGTGGCGGCGTCGGTGTAGCCGGGGGTTCCTGTGAGGTCGGCGGTGCCGTCGCCGTTGTCCACCAAGCTCACCCAGCCCGGCAGGCCGACCGCGGTCAACACGGGCGGGTCGCCGTCGGGGTCGGATGCGGTCACGGTCAGCGTGAAGGGGTCGCCTTCGGGGATCGTCGGGTCGGCGATCGGGTCGGCGGTTGGGGGCCGGTTGGTGTTGGTGACGGTGAGGTCGAAGACGGCGTCGTCGGTGAGGGTCCCGTCGTCGGCGGTGATCGTGACGGTGGCCACCCCTACGCCGGTGGCGACGCCCGTGAGATCGGCGGTGCCGTCGCCGTTGTCCACCAAGCTCACCCAGCCCGGCAGGCCGACCGCGGTCAACACGAGCGGGTCGCCGTCGGGGTCGGATGCGGTCACGGTCAGCGTGAAGGGGTCGCCTTCGGGGATCGTCTGGTCGGCGATCGGGTCGGCGGTTGGGGCCCGGTTGGTGTTGGTGACGGTGAGATCGAAGACGGCATCGTCGGTGAGTGTCCCGTCGTCGGCGGTGACGGTGACGGTCGACACCCCGGCGTCGGTGTAGCCGGGGGTGCCCGTGAGGTCGGCGGTGCCGTCGCCGTTGTCGACGAAGCTCACCCAGCCCGGCAGGCCGACCGCGGTCAACACGAGCGG
>JBFKDA010000304.1:0-3519 GCA_041619955.1 Acidimicrobiia bacterium
AGCTCCATGTTGCCGGTGCCCTTGAACTCCTCGAAGATCACCTCGTCCATGCGGGAGCCGGTCTCGACCAGCGCCGTGCCCATGATCGTGAGGCTGCCGCCCTCCTCGATGTTGCGAGCCGCGCCGAAGAAGCGCTTCGGCGGGTAGAGGGCCGTGGAGTCGACGCCACCCGACAGGATGCGCCCGCTGGCCGGCGTGGCCAGGTTGTGGGCTCGCGCCAGGCGGGTGATCGAATCGAGCAGGATCACGACGTCGGTGCCCAGCTCCACGAGCCGCTTGGCCCGCTCGATCGCCAGCTCCGACACCTGCGTGTGCTCCTCGGCGGGTCGGTCGAAGGTCGAGTAGATGACCTCGCCCTTCACCGAGCGCTGCATGTCGGTGACCTCTTCGGGCCGCTCGTCGACCAGCACCACCATCAGGTAGCACTCCGGGTTGTTGGTGGTGATCGAGTTGGCGATCTCCTTGAGCACCGTGGTCTTGCCCGCCTTCGGCGGCGACACGATCAGGCCGCGCTGGCCCTTCCCGATCGGCGAGATGAGGTCCATGATGCGGGCGACCATGCCGTTGCCGGTCTTGTCCAGAGTCTCCAGGCGCAACCGCTGGTCGGGGAAGAGCGGGGTGAGTGCCCCGAACTTCGGCCGGCCGCGGGCCTCGTCGGGCGTCATGCCGTTGACGTGGTTCAGGCGGGTGAGCGCCGGGAACTTCTCCTGTGCCCGGGCGGGGCGGACCGGGCCGCTGACCTGGTCGCCCTTGCGGAGCCCGAACTTGCGGACCTGGTTGGCCGACACGTAGACGTCGCGCTCGCCGGGCACGTAACCCGTGACGCGGAGGAAGCCGTAGCCCTCGGGGAGGATGTCGAGGATCCCCTCGCGCACCTCGAGGTCGGCCTCGTTGTAGTCGGGCTGGTTGCCGCCACCGGACCCGCCGCCCCGCCGGCGCCGCTTGCGGCGTCGGCCTTGGCCGTCGCCGTCGTCGTCGCGCCGGTCGTCGCCGCCGCGGTTGCGGCCGTCGCCGCCCTTCCCGCCGCGATCGTCGGACTGGGCGCGGGCGCCGTCGCCCGAGTCGCCCTCGCCCGCGTCATCGTCGCCTCCGCCCTTTTCGGCCCGCTCGTCGGGTCGCACGACCTCGGCGACCGGCTCCTCGGAGGGAGCGGGCAGCTTGGAGGCGTCGAAGCCGTCGGCGTCCATGATCGCATTGATCAGCTTGGCCTTCTGGAGGGAGCCGTGCCCCTCGACGTTCAGCTCGGAAGCCATCTCGCGCAGCTCGCCGAGGTTCATCTCTTGGAGTGTGGCTCTGGACATATCGACCTTTCCGGTCGGGGCCGTGTCGTTCAGTTCTCTCGGCTCCTGAGCGCCTGTTGGTAGGCGTCCCAGTCGGCCTTGAAGCGCTCGTTGCCGATATCGGTGAGCGGGTGGTTGAACAGCTTGCTCATGACGTCGAACGGCATCGTCCCGATGTCGGCGCCGATCTTGGCGGCGTCGACGACGTGCTGGGGATGGCGCAGGCTGGCGGCGAGTACCTCGGTCTCGTATCCCTGGACCGCGTATATCTCGACGATCTCACGCAGCAAGCCGAGCCCATCGTTGCCGATGTCGTCGACCCGTCCAAGGAATGGGGAGACGAAGGTGGCACCGATGCGAGCGGCGAGCAGCGCCTGGGCCGGTGAGAACACTAGCGTCACGTTGATCGGGATGCCCAACTCGACGAGCTGGGAACCGGCGGCGACGCCTTCCCGGGTCATCGGCACCTTCACCACGACGTTGTCGGCGATGGCCGCGTTCTCCTTGCCCTGGCGGACCATCTCGTCGCGGTCGTCGGCGACCACCTCGGCCGACACCGGGCCGGCGACCACCTCGGTGATCGACTTCACCAGGTCGGGGAACTCGATCCCCTCCTTGGCCGCCAGCGAGGGGTTGGTCGTGACGCCGTCGAGAATGCCCCACCCCACCGCGGTCTTGATGTCATCGAGGTGTGCGGTATCGAGGAAGAACTTCATCGGTGCGCCTCCAAAGCGGGAAACACTGGGCAGGCCCTGCCCGGGTGTGGTCTGCAAGCACCACGCGCACGCGGGCCACGGGCCAGGTGCGGGGATTGCGTGAGCCATTGTAGCCCGGCCCCCGCAGCGAGCAAACAACTTGACGACCCGTGCAAGGAACCCGAGCCGTCCCCACGCCGCACGGGGTTGGTTCCAGGCCGGCGCGCCAGCGACGGCCACGCGAAAACGGCCGAGGAGCGCGGCAGCCCGCACGCCGGCGGGCCCGCAATATCCGGCACCGCACCACGACGCCCGTCCGGCGTGCAATGTGAAACCCGCCGAACCCGTCGGCCACCGTGAGCCGTGACGTGGCGCGCGCGCTGCACCCCTCCCACCGCGAGCGGCAGGAGAGGGTGGCTAGCCCGTCTCGGCGATTGGGACGGAGGTGTCCGCGGCGTCGAGGCGGGTGCGCCACGTCGACTGGGTCGCCAGGGCGGCGGCGTAGGCGTTGCGGACCCGCTTGCCGGGGGCGCTCTCCGGCACCTCGGGGACACCCTCGTACAAGCTCCCGAAGTGCACCCGGAGCGCGGCGAGCCCCTCGGAGCGGATCTGGCTCACCCGCGCCTCTGTGACCCCGAGGTCGTCGGCGATCTCCTGGAGCAGCTCGCCACCGAGGTAGTACCGGCGCACGACCATGCCGTGGACGCCGGGTAGCTCCTTCACCGCCTCCCGGAGCGTGCCCACCAGCTCGCGCCGGCCCAAAGCATCGTGGGGCTGGCCGTCGACCTCGGCGGCCTCGAGCTGGTCCTTGATGCCGAGGTCGTCGCCGTCGGTGGTGTGGTCGAGGTAGAGCAGCAGCGACGACGACGCCTGCGCCTGGCGGGTCGCGACCTCGTCCTCGGACAAGCCGAGCAGGGTGGCCAGCTCGGCGCGCTCGGGCATCCGACCCTCGGACTTGGCGAATGCCATCTTCGCCTCCTCCATCTCGCGCAGCGCCCGTCGCACTGAACGCGACACCCAGTCGCGCGTCCGGGTGGCATCGATGATGGCGCCCCGAATCCGCACCGCGGCGTAGCGCGGGAACGGGATCCCCATGTCCGGGTCGTAGCGGCGGGAGGCCTCCACGAGGCCGAGCGCCCCGGCGTTCCACAGCTCCTCGCGGTCGACGTGTCGCGGAAAACGGAACGCGACCCGGTTGACGATCTGGCCGACGAGGTCGACGTGCTGGCGCACCAGCTCGTTCGGCTCGACGACCGTGACCTGCTCCTCCATATCGCACCCTTCCCCTGGGCGGCCCGACACGACCGCCGGGCCCTACTCCCGTTCCTTTGCCGGAACGTGGAAGTCGGTTCCCGGAAGTTCATGGGAGGGCGCGACAAATCGCTAAACCACCACGGCGAGTAGCCGACGAATGCGGAGAGCCGACATGGATGTGGGCGACGGGTCCGACGTGGCCCGAACGACGAGCCGCACGGACTACAAGGAGGTTCCACCAGATGCGGATCAACCAGAACATTGCGGCGTATAACGCGTACCGCAATCTC
>JBFKDA010000305.1:0-3512 GCA_041619955.1 Acidimicrobiia bacterium
CGGCGACCCGCTGCACGTCGTGGCTCCGACCGGGCCCGCCGCGTTCAGCCCGGCGGGCGGGCTCGTCGTCGCCGACGCCGCCACCGGCGAGGTTCGCATCCTCGACCAGCTCACGGGCGAGGAGACCGGCGGGTTCCTCGTTGCCGAGTTCGGTCCCGAGTCGCTGGCCGTGTCGCCCGACGGATCGCTCCTCGCGGTCATCTCGCCGCCGGCTGGCGTCTTCGCCGTGTATGGCCTGGCCGATGGGACCGAGATCGCCCGGGCGACGGTCGCCCGACCCGGCGGCCAGCTCGCTTGGTTCGCCGACGGCGAACGGGTCTTGGTGGGCGGGGACGCCGGCGTGCCACGGGTGTTCGACGCCGCCAACGGCGACACACTGGCCGAGCTGCTCGGCCACGAAGGGATCGCCTGGGCGGTCGCCACCAGCGCAGCCGGCGACGTGGCGGTGAGCGCCGGACTCGACGATGGTGCCACGATCCTCTGGGAGACCGACACCGGGCTCGTCGGTGAAGTCGACCGGCTGGTCACCGGCGTCCCTGCGTTTCGCACGTTCGCCTATGCGGGCTCCGGCGATCTGCTGTTCGTCTCGGGACGGGGGCCGGCGCCCGGGGAACCGGGCACGGTCCGCGTCGTCGATGCCGCCGATGCGCAGGTGCGTCTCGACCTGGATGGTCAGGCGGTCGGCTTCCCCCCGGAGGCCCACCCGATCGGAGGGGGCGCCGCCATCGCAACCGCACCGCTCGACGGTTCCTCATCGATCGTCTCGACGGACGGCGAGACGCTGTACACCGCCCCCAACGGGCTCCACGTCGTCGAGATGAACCCCGCCGGGGATCTCGCGCTGGTGGCGGCGCGCACGTTTCCCGATGACCCTGGTGAGCCCCGGACCGAGATCATCGACGTGGCGTCCGGAGCGGTCGTCGCATCCCTCGCCGAGCCGGCGGTGGCGTTTGCCGAGTTTTCCGCCGACGGGTCGATGGTATCGACGTGGTCGTTCCGCGACTTCGCTCTCTACGACACCTCATCAGGGGAGGAGCTGCTCCGGCTCGACGTCCACAACACCACGTTCATGCCGGGCGGCGATGCGCTGGCCGTGATCGACCTCGGCGGCGTGCTCCACCTGGCGGACCTCGACAAGCTGCGGCAAGGTGCGGAGCTGGCCGACGCCAGCAGCTGGCAGAGCAAGGCACACGACTCGTTCACGCCGATGTTGCGCACCCACCCCGACGGGTCATTGATCATGTCGGGCGGCATCGACGAGCCGGTGAAGATCTGGAACGCGGCCGACGGATCCCTGTTCGCCGAGTTCGAGTCGGGCCTGTCGTCCGGTTCGACCCGCGGGCAGTTCCATCCAGAGCGCCGCCACGTCACGCTGCTCAGCGACGGGGGGGTCCTGCTCACGTTCGCCCTCGACACCGACGAGCTGATCGAGATCGCCCGATCCCGGTTGACGAGGGACCTGACCGAAGCCGAGTGCCGAACCCTCTTGCACCTGGCCTCCTGCGCCGACCGCGCCGCCTCTTGACCGCGCCCTGAGCCGGTCTTGACGGATCCTTGACCGCCTCCTCCACAGTCGGCATGTGGGCTTGGCCGGAGCCGCCGGTCATCGTCCCAGCGGCAGTCCGGTGCCGCAGAAATTGGAGGAGAGACATGCATAGCTCACTCAAGTCGAGCCGATGGACCGTGCTCGTCGGCGCCGTGGTCATCGCTCTGATGGCGGCCGTTCCGGCGACCGCGGCCACCACCACCCAGACCCTCGACCTGACGGATCAGGATGGCGTCGGGACCTACTCGGAGGACGGTGTCCGCATCACCAGGAAGAACAACGGCCTTTCGATCCGGGTCACGATGCCCGTCCCGCAACCGAACACCTACGTCTATCCGGACGAGATCCCGACGCCGTCGGCGTCGCCTGAGGTCTTCACCGGCTGGGTGTTCATCTTCAACAACCCGGCCGGCTGCGCCGGCGGAGCCGGCAACTGTGGGGTGGCCGACGTCACCGGGGCCAACCCCGGCGAGCTGGGTATTTACAACTTCGCCGGTCACGCCACCGGCGCCGGCGGGAACCTGGTGTTGACCGGACAGATCGAGGTCGGTCAGACGGCGGGCGGGCCGCCGTTCCTGCCGGCCGTCGACCTGTACAACACCCAGACGTCCGAGGTGCACGTTGCGGTCGCGCCGCACGGGCAGCTCGACCCGGCGCAGCTGCCCGGACAGCAGCGCACCCCGGCCGGCACCCCGGCCTGCGGCTGCTGGTGGCTCGCCCTGTTCGACCCGCCCGCTTGAGCCCGGGCCAAGGCACGGGGCGCCGGCCGAGGCCGGCGCCCCACCGTCTGCGAGTGCACGGGCGACCGCCCGCGCTCAGTCCCAGTCGAGGAACGCCGGGAGCCAGCGTTTCTCTCGCATCGTGCCGACCAGGCCGCACCGGCAACGTCGGTCGGCTCATCCTCTACAAGCCCGGGCTGGCCTACCGGTACCCGCCGGGCTCGATCGCGGCCGTCGAGGCGGCCATGGCCGCCGGCGACCCGGAGGCCGCGATGCTGGCGGTGCTGACCGGCGTGGTGGAGGCCACCCCTGACGAGATTGAGGCGATCCGGTCGAGCCCGACGTGGCCGGCTCGGCTGGCCACCGTCCCCACCGCACCCCGGGAGCTGCGCACCGAGGCGCACTGTACGTACCGGCCCGGTCAGTTCGATGCGGTCACTGCGCCCACCCTGGTGCTGGCCGGCTCGGAGAGCCCGCCCGCGCAGGCCGAGGCCTCCCGCCAGGCCGCTGCCGCCATCCCCGGCGCCACGATCAGGGTGCTCGAGGGCCACGGCCACTTCGCCTTCCAGACCGACCCTGGGCTCGTCGCCGGGATTCTGAGGGAGTTCATCGCGTGAACCGCCGACGCTACGAGGCCCCGGCCTCCGCGACCTGCTTGGCGGCGAGCGCGCCCACCAGGTAGTCCTTCGAGTCCTCGATCAGACCCCGGGCCCGGGCGAGGTCGACGCCCACCAGCTTGCCGTCCCGCTTGCGGACCACGCCGTCGACGATCACGGTGTCGACGTTCGACACGTCGGCGCTGATGACCACCGCCGCCACCGGGTCGATGACCGGAGCGACGTTGGGGCGGGATGCATCGAGCATCACCAGGTCGGCCTTCTTGCCGGGGGTGAGGCTGCCGGTCTGGCCGGCGAGGTTGGCGACGGCGGCGCCGTTGATCGTCCCCATCTCCAGCACCTCGCGGGCGGTGAGCAGGTCCGCCGGCGGGTCGACGTTCTCCTCCCACGCCTCGTTGAGCACGATGAGCCGCTCGTTGCCGAACGCAGCGCGCATCTGGGTGAACATGTCGCCGGGCACCGTGGTGACGACGTCGTTGCTGAGGCTCGCCTTGATGCCGTGGCGGCGGCACTGGATCGTCGGCGGGGTGCCGTGGCCCATCTGCATCTCCACCTGCGACGCGATCGAGATGTGCGAGCCGGAGTCGACGACCATCTGCCACTCCTCGTCGGAGAGGTAGCACGAGTGGA
>JBFKDA010000306.1:0-3501 GCA_041619955.1 Acidimicrobiia bacterium
CGGGTCTACAACAGCGCGTTCATGCACATGCTCGCCGCGGAGCGCAACGGCGAGTACCGCGAGATGGTGCGCAACGTCATCGAGTTCGACCCGGAGATCCTCAAGCGCTTCGTCAACTTCATGAACAACCCCGACGAGGAGACCGCCGCCACCCAGTTCGGGACGGGCGGCAAGTACTTCGGGGTGGCGACGGTGATGGCGACGATGCCGGGCCTGCCGATGTTCGGCCACGGCCAGTTCGAGGGCTACACCGAGAAGTACGGCATGGAGTTCCGGCGCCCCCGCCAGGACGAGTACCCGGACCAGGGGCTGATGGACCGCCACCGCCGGGAGATCTTCCCGCTGCTGGCGCGGCGCGCCCAGTTCGCCGAGGTCGAGCACTTCCTGCTCTACGACGTGCTCGGCCCCGAGGGCGGCGTCGTGGAGGACGTGTTCGCCTACTCCAACCTCCAGGACGGCGCAGCCTCGCTGGTCCTGTTCCACAACAAGTGGGGCGACGCGTCCGGGCGGATCCACACCTCGGTCCCGTACCACGACAAGCAGGCCGGCTCGACCCGGACCCGGTCGCTCGCCGAGGGACTGGGCCTGCGGGCCGGCGACGACGATTGGCTGGTGCTGCGGGACCACGCCGCAGGTCTCGAGTACGTGCGCCGCAGCCGGGAGATCGCCGACCGCGGCTTCGACGTGCAGCTCGGGGCGTTCGACTATCGGGTCTTCCTCGACCTCCGCGAGGTGGCCGATCCCGACGGCCGCATGGCCCGGGTAGCCGAGCAGCTCGGCGGCGGCGGGACGCCCAGCGTCGACGAGGCGCTGCGGCTGCACGAGCTGGAGCCGCTCCACCACGCCATCGCCGGCTTCGTCGCCGCGGCCGGAGCCGACTCGTATGCCGACATGATGCCGGCGGCCACCCGGGCATTGACCGCGGCCGCGGCCCGCTTCGACGCCGGCATGGTGCTCGACGCCAAACGGCTGGTGCCCGGCCTCACCCGGGCCGGCAGCACCGCCGCGCTGCCAGAGGTCGTCGCGGAGCGGCTGGCAGGCCCCGCGTGGCGCCGAGCGGTCGCCGCCGCCGCCGGCGTGCTGCGCCGGCTCGACCGCGACGGCCTGCACGCCGAGCGCGCGGTCGCCGCCGCGCTCGAGCAAGCCGGCCACGGCACCGCTGGGCTCCCCAGCGTGCTGGCGGTGGTCGCCGCCCACGCGGACTGGCCGGCCCGCAAGCCGGAGGGCGCCACCCGCCGCCCGCCGCCGGAGCGAGCGGTGCGAGGCCTGCTCTCCTCGTTCGCCGCCCACGACCCAGCCCGGGCCGCGCTGGGGGTGAACTCGTACGAAGGCGTCGAGTGGTTCGACCAGAGCGCGTTCCGGCGCCTCGTGTCGGGGCTCGCAGCTGCCTGGCTGGCGGGGGCCGGCCGCAAGCGGGAGCGCGACCGGGTGGTCAAGATGCTCGCCGCGCTGGCGCGAGCGGAGGACGCCAGCCGATACCGTTTCGACGAGCTGACCGGAGCCTGACATGGTGGCGTTCCCCGACACGCCGCGGGCCGGCACCGAGCTGGAGACGCTCCGAGGCATCCTCGGCGAGAACCGATCCATCATGCTGTGGAAGCTCGACGGGCTCGACGACGATCACGCGCGCTGGTCACCGGTCCCGTCCGGCACGTCGCTCGGCGGGCTCGTCAAGCACCTCGCGTACGTGGAGATCTGGTGGTTCCGCCATGCTTTCGCCAGCGAGGACATCGACTGGGACACCACCTACCCGTGGTCGGACGACGACCCCGATGCCGACTTCCGGGTGGAGCCGGGCGAGTCGGTGGCGGCCCTGCGCGCGCTGTACGCGAGCGCCGTGGCCCACTCCGACCGCGTCATCGACGGCGCCACCAGCCTCGACGCCCGCTGCGCGCTCGAAGGCCACGATCACCGGTCGCTGCGCTGGGTGGTGACCCACATGATCGAGGAGACCGCCCGCCACGCGGGCCACGCCGACATCATCCGCGAGCTCCTCGACGGATCGACCGGGTACCTGCCGGAGTAGCGCGGCCGCCCGGGCAGCGTGCCGGGCCTCGACTCGGTAGATTCCGCCTCCACCACCAGCCAAGAGGGGCATCGCATGGCCGAGCAGCAGGCACCGAGCGGACCGGACCTCCGCGAGGACGGGTACACGGCCGCCGACCTCCTCGAGGGCGACATGGTGGCGGGCCGGGTCGGCGACGCCGCGGTGGTCCTGGTCCGAACCGGCGGCGAGGTCTTCGCGATCGGCGGCACCTGCACGCACTACGGCGGCCCGCTCGGCGACGGCCTGTTCGACGGCGACCTGGTGCGCTGCCCCTGGCACCACGCGTGCTTCGACGTGCGCACCGGTCGGGCGGCCCGCGCCCCGGCGCTCGCCCCGGTGTCCCGCCATCCCGTCACCGAGCGGGACGGCAAGCTGTACGTCGGCGAGGCCGAGGACGCTTCGTGGGAGCGCGCCCCGCTCGCCGAGCCGCCGGAGTCGGTGGTGGTGATCGGCGGCGGGGCGGCGGCGGCCGCCGCGGTGGGCGAGCTGCGCAGCGAGGGCTACGAGGGACCGATCACGGCGATCTCGGCCGAGCCGACGGTGCCGGTGGACCGGCCGAACCTGTCGAAGGACTACCTGGCGGGCGACGCGCCGGAGGAGTGGATCCCGCTGCGGGACCGCCAGACCTACGCTCATTGGGGCATCGACCTGCGCACCGGCGTCACCGCCACCGCCATCGACCTCCGGGAGCAGACGGTCGCGCTGAGCGACGGCACCACCCTCCCCTACGGCGCGCTGCTCCTGGCGCCCGGCGCCGAGCCGGTCCGCCTCGACCTGCCCGGCGCGGATGCCGGCCACGTCCACTACCTCCGGACACTGGGAGACAGCCGGGCGATCATCGCCGCGACCGAGAGCGCAACCCGCGCAGTCGTCGTCGGCGCGAGCTTCATCGGCCTCGAGGTGGCCGCCTCGCTGCGGAACCGGGACATGGAGGTCGACGTCGTCGACCCCGTGGAGGTGCCGATGGCGCGGGTCCTGGGCGACGACGTCGGCAGGTTCGTCCGCTCCTTGCACGAAGCCAAGGGGGTGCGCTTCCACATGAACCGCAGCGTCGCCGCGGTGCGCCCGCACGAGGTGGAGCTCGACGACGGGACCACCCTCGCCGCCGACCTCGTCGTCGTCGGGGTGGGGGTGCGGCCCCGCACCGAGCTGGCTCGCGAGGCCGGGCTGACGGTGGAGGACGGCATCGTCGTCGACGAGTTCCTCGGCACCTCCGACCCCAACGTGTGGGCCGCCGGCGACGCGGCGTCGTACCCCGACCCCCGCCTCGGCAGGCGCATCCGGGTGGAGCACTGGGTGGTCGCCGAGCGGCAGGGCCAGACTGCGGCCCGCAACATGCTCGGCCGCGACGACGCCTACACCAACCCGCCGTTCTTCTGGAGCCAGCACTACGACGTGCCGGTGAACTACGTCGGCCACGCCGACGACTGGGACGAAGCCGTGGTGAGCGGCTC
>JBFKDA010000307.1:0-3488 GCA_041619955.1 Acidimicrobiia bacterium
CCGGGCGATGAGCTCGCGGGTGACCTTCGAGCCGTGCTCGGCGATGACGACGTCGACGCCCATGCCGTTGCGGATCCCGATGAACCACTCGACGAGGCGCCGGTTGCCGAGAGCCTCCACCACCGCCAGGCATCTGAAGCCCTCCCGGTTCGCCCGCGCCCCCGCGGCCTCCCAGTTGCCGAGGTGCGGGAGGGCGAAGATGATGCCCTTGCCCAGCTCACGGGCCGCATAGATGTTGTCGAGGCCCTCGACCTGCATACCGGCGAACCAGCGCTCCAGCCGGCGGGGCCTGATCCACAAGGCCTCCGCCCAGTACCGGCCATACGACGCGAAGACCTCGCGCGCCGCTGCGGTCGCGTCGGCGGACGGGCCCAGCACCCGCCGCATGTGGCGCTCGGTCATCCGCCGCTTGTCGGTGGCGACGTACGACGCGGCCCTGCCCAGCCACGAGCCGAGCCGGCGGATGACCACGCCGGGAAGGAGGCCGACGAGCGTGGTGACCCCGCGGGCCACGAGGTAGACGAGCCGTTCCCTCACCCGTCGAGCTGCGTCCAGGTCGCCCGGAAGCGCTGGCCCACCGTCGCCGCCACCAGGACCGTGACCGCCCACAGCGTGGCGTCGAGCACCGGCGCGCCGAGCCCGGCGAAGAACAGCCCGGCGAGCAGCAGGATCAGCCGTTCGGCCCGGCCCATCCAGCCGCCCCGGCCGTCGAGCCCGGCCGCCTCCGCCTTGGCACGGACGAACGGCACCAGCATCGACACGCCGAGCCCGGTGACGCACAGCGTCACCCGCAACGGGTCCGGCGCCACGAAGTAGGCGACGCCTGCCCAGATGGCGAGCTCCCCGACCCGGTCCGAGACCGTGTCGACCAGTGCGCCGCGGGCACCAGCGGTGCCCGTCGCGCGCGCCAGCGGTCCGTCGACGACGTCCAGCAGCACGCCGACGGTCACCACCAGCGCCCCGGCCGTGGGGTGCCCGAAGCCGACGACGACGGCGCCGGCGACGGTCACCAGGAGCCCAACGAGCGTCACCGTGGTGGGGGTGATCCCGAGCCGAGCCAGGCCGCGGATCAGCGGGGAAACGGCCCTCCCGACGCGACTGCGCGCTTTGATGTCGAGCAGGGCGCTCCTCCTTTCGCATGGGCAAGGTACCACAGGGGAGCCGCCCATCACCTCCCACTACAATCGCCGATCTATCACGCGGCAGCAACACGGGAGGTTGCGGTTTGGGCCCTGAGCAGATCCGGAACGTGGTACTGGTCGGACATGGCGGTGCGGGCAAGACCTCGCTCGCCGAAGCGCTCCTCTTCACCGCCGGTGTCACCACCCGCCTGGGCCGGATCGAGGACGGCACCACGGTGTCCGACCACGAGGAGGAGGAGGTCGAGCGCACCTCCTCGGTGAGCCTGTCGCTCCTGCCGTTCGATTGGCGGGGCTTCAAGATCAACCTGCTCGACGCCCCCGGCTCGCCGGACTTCCGCGGCGAGGCGCAGGCGGCGATGCGAGCCGCCGACCTGGCGCTCTTCGTGGTCTCCGGCGTCGACGGCATCGAGGTGCAGACCGAGACGATGTGGCACCTCGCCGCCGAGGAGGGCATCGCCCGGGCCGTCTTCGTCAACAAGCTCGATCGCGAGCGGTCGGACTACTTCCGGGTGATCGCGGAGCTGAAGGAGGCCTTCGGCACCGGGATCGCGCCGGTCGAGCTGCCGATCGGGGCGGAGGACGGCCTGCGCGGCGTGGCCGGCGTCGTGTCCGAGCACGCTTTCGTCTACGAGACCGGCAAGCCACAGGGCAGTGAGGTCGACGTGCCGGAAGAGGTGACCACCCGGCTGCACGAGGTGCACACCGCCCTCGTCGAGGCGGTCGTCGAGAACGACGAGGAGCTGCTCGAGAAGTACTTCGAGGGCGAGGAGCCGTCGGCCGAGCAGCTCGTCGCCGGGCTCCGCGTCGGCGTGAAGGAGGGGAAGATCTTCCCGGTGCTGTGCGGCTCGGCGACCAAGCTCCTCGGGATCGACCGGCTCGCCGAACTGCTGGTGCGGGACGGCCCGACGCCGCTGGAGCGCCCGATGCCGCCCCTCGCCGCAGGCGACGCGCTGGTGGCCGACCCCAACGGCGACGTCGCGGCCTACGTCTTCAAGACCCTCGCCGATCCCTACGTGGGCCGCATCTCGATGTTCCGGGTGTTCTCCGGCACGGTCAAGGCCGACGTCAACCTCGAGAACCCGCGGGTGCAGGCGACCGGGCGCATGCACAACCTGTTCACCCTGCGCGGCAAGGAGCACGAGGACACCCACGAGGTGGTCGCCGGCGACATCGCCGCGGTCGCCAAGCTGGAGTCGACCGCCAGCGGCGACACGCTGCGGTCCCCCGGCTCCGACGTCGTCATCGAGCCGGCGGAGGTGCCGGCGGCGACGATGTCGCTGGCGGTCTTCCCGAGGTCCCAGCAGGACGAGGAGAAGCTCTCGTCCTCGCTCCAGCGCATCGTCGACGCCGACCCGACGGTGCGGGTCGAGCGCCGCCCCGACACCCGCCAGACCGTGATGTCCGGCCTCGGCGACGCCCACCTCGAGGTCACGGTCGCTCGGCTGAAGCGGCGCTACGGCGTCGAGGTCGACACCGCGCTGCCCAAGGTGCCGTACCGCGAGACGATCACGCGCAGCGCCGACGTCGAGGGCAAGCACAAGAAGCAGTCCGGCGGGCGGGGCCAGTTCGGCGTCGCCTACGTCCGGTTCGAGCCGCTGCCCCGCGGCGAGGGGTACGAGTTCGTCGACGAGATCAAGGGCGGCTCGATCCCCCGCCAGCTCATCCCGGCCGTCGACAAGGGCATCCAGGAGGCGCTGGAGCGCGGCATCGTGTCGGGCAACCCGGTCGTCGACGTGCGCGCCCGGGTATACGACGGCAAGTACCACTCGGTCGACTCCGACGAGCTGTCGTTCAAGATGGCCGGCATCCAGGCCGTCCGCACCGCCGCCCCCAAGCTGGGCGCCGCCCTGCTGGAGCCGATCATGAAGGTGCGGGTGATGGTGCCGGAGGACTACATGGGCGACATCATCGGCGACCTCAACTCGCGACGGGGCCAGGTCGAGGGGATGGACTCGTACGGCAACTTCCGGGTCATCACGGCGCAGGCGCCGCTCGCCGAGATGCTCGAGTACACCAGGACGCTGCGGTCGCTCACCGGCGGGCGGGGGACCTTCGAGATGGAGTTCGCCCGCTACGAGGAGACCCCGCCCCACGAGGCCCAGAAAGTGATCGACGCGTACGCCGCCGAGAAGGACAATTGAACCGGAGGTATCCATGACGGACCACCGCGAGGCGGTACTGCACTACGACGGCAAGGACATCACCCTCCCGATGGCCGAGGGCACCGAGGGCGACGTCGGCGTCGACATCAACCGCCTCCGCGAGCAGACCGGCATGGTGACGCTCGACTACGGGTTCGCCAACACGGCGGCCTCGAAGAGCGCGGTCAGCTACGTCGACGGCAGC
>JBFKDA010000308.1:0-3434 GCA_041619955.1 Acidimicrobiia bacterium
GCCCGAGGTACAGCCAGCCCCGCTCGTCGATGATCTGGAGGAACCGCCAGATGTACTCGATGTTCGTGTCGGAGAACGTGAGGTAGTCGTTGCCCCAGTCCATCCAGTAGCCGAGCCGCTGCGAGCCGCGAGTCAGCTCCTCCACCGACCAGGCGACCTTCTCCCGGCAGCGGCGGGCGAACTCCTCGAGGCCGTACTCCTCGATCTCCCGCTTCGAGTTGAGCCCCAGCTCCTGCTCGACGCCGACCTCGATCCACAGCCCCTGGCAGTCGAACCCGTTCTGGAACCGCTGGTCGTACCCCCGCAGCGCCTTGTAGCGCTGGAACACGTCC
Source organism: Acidimicrobiia bacterium (assembly GCA_041619955.1). Classification (GTDB taxonomy): domain Bacteria; phylum Actinomycetota; class Acidimicrobiia; order Spongiisociales; family JAOTWH01; genus JBFJZV01. The sequence goes on from JBFKDA010000308.1 coordinate 333, forward strand.
TTCAGCGTCCGGCCCCACGCGGTGTGGACCGCCAGCGTCTTGTTGGCGGTGACCGGCCCGTCGACGAAGCTGAACCGGGGCCCGCCGGCGATCTGGGCGCGCAGCCGGTCGAAGACGTCGGCGTCCTCCCACCAGGCGAGGATCGCCCGCTCCAGCCCGTCGTGGTCGGGGACCCGGGGCAGCGGTTCGAAGGTGCGGCTCATCGACGGCGGATGGTACCGGTACGCTCTGGCCATGGGTCTCGCCCACGACCAGGGCATCGTCCTGCGCAGCTTCCCGTTCGGGGAGGCCGACCGGGTCGTGGTGCTGCTCAGCCCCAGCTCGGGCAAGCGCCGCACGGTGGCCAAGGGCGTCCGCAAGACGAAGAGCCGCTTCGGCGGCCGGCTGGAGCCGTTCACCCACGTCGACCTGGTGCTGTACGAGGGGCGCAACCTCGACACGATCACGCAGGTGTCGGTGATCGAGGCGTTCCCGCACCTGCGCTCCGACCTCGACCAGGTGGTCGCGGCCGGCACGATGGTCGAGGTCGCCGACGCCGTCGCCCAGGAGGACGAGCCGTCGGTCCGGCTCTTCCTACTGCTGCAGCGGGGGCTCAAGGCCCTCGACGCCGGCCCCCTCCACCCCGACATCGTCACCGCGTACCTCGTCAAGGCCGCCGAGGTCATCGGGCTGGCGCCGGCGCTCGACCACTGCGCCGGCTGCGGGACCCGCGCCGGGCTGGTGCGGTTCAGCTTCGCCGACGGCGGCGCCCAGTGCGAGCAGTGCCGGGGCCGGGGCGCGTACGCGCTCCGGGACGGCCTCACCGCCTACATGGCGCGGCTCATGGCGGCCGAGCTGGGGGCGCTGCCCGAGGCCGAGCTGTCGATGTCCCGTGACGCCATGGGGGTGGCTCGCCGCTTCGTCGAGTACCACCTGGAGCGGCGGCTGGTGAGCCCGGCCCTGCTCGACGTATGACTGATCGGGTCCCCGTCCACGTGGCGATCATCATGGACGGCAACGGCCGGTGGGCCAACGAGCGCGGCCTCGAGCGCACCGCCGGCCACGCGGCCGGGGAGCACGCGCTGTTCGACGTCGTCAACGGGGCGCTCGACCTCGGCATCCAGTGGCTCACCGTGTACGCCTTCTCCACCGAGAACTGGTCGCGCTCGGCCTCCGAGGTCGAGTTCCTCATGCAGTTCAACGAGTCGCTGCTGCTGCGGAGGCGGGACGAGGTGAACGACCTCGGCGTCCGGGTGCACTTCATCGGGCTCGGCGACGACCCCCGGGTTCCCGAGCGGGTACGGCGGCGCATGACCGAGACCGAGGAGCTGACCGCCGGTAACGCCAAGATGCGGCTGGTGTTCGCCTTCAACTACGGCGGCCGCCAGGAGATCGCCGACGCCGCCCGCCGCATCGCCGCCGAGGTCGCCGCCGGCGAGCTGCAACCCGACGACGTCGACATCGACGCGGTCTCCGCCCGCATGTACCTGCCGGACATGCCCGACCCCGACCTCGTCATCCGCACCAGCGGCGAGCACCGCACCTCCAACTTCCTGCTGTGGGAGTCGGCCTACGCCGAGTACGTGTTCACGCCGGTGCTGTGGCCCGACTTCGACACCGCCGAGCTCGCCGGCGCCGTGGCCGAGTACCAGGGCCGGCGGCGCCGGTTCGGCCGAGCCTGACGCCGGGCCGCGGCCGGGCCGTGGTCGGGCATCCGCTACAGGTGGTCGCCGAGGAACCCGACGACCGCGCCGATGGCGTCCTCCGAGGCCGACTGGCGGGCGGCGTGCTTCGCTGATGTCGTGAGGCGCGACTTGGGCCGGAACAGGTAGGTGAGCGTCGGGTGGCCGCGGCCGGCCACCCAGTGCACCGGCTCGGCGCCGGGGAGGCTCGCGATCTCCTCGACCCTGCCTGCCGGGCAGACGAAGTCGCGTTCGAACCGCACCGGCAACACCTTCTTGCCGGACGCGAGTGCGCCGGCGACCTCGCTCCGTTCCCCCTCGGACAAGCCGAGGTGCCGAGCCCAGCGGCGCGGGTACTTCGCCCGGAACGGCACGGCCGGCTGGGCGGCGACCGCGGCGGCGACGGACGGCTTGGTCACGGTGGCGAGGGCGATGCCGCCGGTGAAGCACATGCCCACCACCCCCACCTTGCGCCCCGCCGCGACCTCGGCCGCCAGGCCGCGTACCCAGTCGGCCACCCGGCTCGACCGGCCCGAGAGCATGCAGGCGAACTCGCTGCCGACGCACATGCGGAGCGGCTTCTCGAACACCGGCAGGTGGACGTCGAACCCCTGGCCGGCGAGAAGCCCGGCGAGCGCCTGGACCGGCGCGCCGAAGCCGTCCATCTCGTGCAGCAAGATCACCGGCTTCCCGGGCGCGCCGCCGCCGCGGGGCTCCCACACGTCGTGCGTCTGGCCGGCGTGCTCGACGCCCGCTCGCAGCTCGAATGCGTCCTCGAAGGGGCCGGGTTGCTCCATGGACGAAAGCTAGCCGGGGACCGGCCGGCGGGGTGCGCCCTATCATTCCCGCCCATCCCCGAGCCCGAGGCCGACCATGCCCGCCGACTTCGACACGATCGTCAACCTCGCCAAGCGGCGCGGCTTCGTCTTCCAGTCGTCCGAGATCTACGGTGGCCTGCGGTCGGCCTACGACTACGGCCCGCTCGGCGTGCAGGTGCTGCGCAACGTGAAGGACCAGTGGTGGCGGGAGATGGTGCAGCTCCGAGACGACATCGTCGGGCTCGACTCGGCCATCCTGCAGAGCCGCCAGGTGTGGCAGGCGTCGGGTCACGAGGCGGCGTTCCACGACCCGCTGGTCGAGTGCACCAACTGCAACAACCGCTTCCGGTTCGACAAGCTCGAGGACACCGACCAGTGCCCGTCGTGCGGCAAACGCGGCACGTTCACCGAGCCCCGCGAGTTCCACCTCATGTTCCGCACCCACATGGGCCCGGTCGCCGACGACGACAACCTCGTGTACCTGCGGCCGGAGACCGCCCAGGGCATCTTCATCAACTACGAGAACGTGCGCCGCACCGCCCGGCTGCGGCTGCCGTTCGGCGTCGCCCAGATCGGCAAGGCGTTCCGCAACGAGATCACCCCCGGCCAGTTCGTCTTCCGCA
>JBFKDA010000309.1:0-3429 GCA_041619955.1 Acidimicrobiia bacterium
CCCATCGAGTCGGAGGGGGTGTACCCGCTGCCCGAGGCGCAGCGCGACCGCTTCCTGATGCGGGTGCCGGTCGACTACCCGACCGCCGCCGAGGAGCGGGAGATCGTGCGGCGCATGGAAACCAACCCGCCGACGGCCGAGCGCATCCTGACCATCGACGACGTCGCCGCGTTGCAGCGGGAGGCCGACGACGTGTACGTCGATCCCGGCGTGGAGGAGTACGCCGTGCGGCTGGTGCTCGCCACCCGCGACCCGCACAACTTCGGGCTGGGCGACCTCGAGCCGCTGATCGCGTACGGCGCCAGCCCCCGCGCCTCGATCGGGCTGGTCCGAGCGGCGCGCGGCATGGCACTCCTGCGGGGCCGCACCTATGCCTTGCCTCAGGACGTGTACGACGTCGCCTACGACGTGCTCAACCATCGCATCATCCTGAGCTACGAAGCGCTGGCCGACGCGGTCGGCATCGACGCGGTGCTGGTGGAGCTGCTGTCGACGGTGCCCGCCCCGCGGGTTTCGCCCCGGAGCGAGCCAGCGTCGGAGCCCCCGGACATCCGCACCGCCTCCGTCACCGGCTCCGCCGGCGACACCTCCCCAGCAAGCGGGGGAGGAACCGAGCCCGTGGGCCTCGTCGCCGAGCCGCCCGAGCTCTCCCCCCGATCGCGGGGGGAGTGGCCGGCGCCGGAGGCGCCCGTCGAGGGGGGAGCGTCGTCCGGGACGTCTGACGCGTGACCGGGTTCGACCCGGCCGTGCTGCGCGGCCTCGAGCTGACCGTCATGCGCCGTCTCGATGGCCTGCTGCAGGGTGACTACGCAGGGCTCCTGCCCGGCCATGGGTCCGAGCTCGGCGAAGCGAGGGTCTACGTCCCGGGTGACGACGTGCGCCGCATCGACTGGGCGCTGACCGCCCGCACCGGCGACCCGCACGTGCGGGACACGATCGTCGACCGGGAGCTGGAGACCACGCTGCTGCTGGACCTCTCCGCCTCGATGGCGTTCGGCACCGCCAGCCAGGAGAAGCGGGACGTGGCGCTGGCGGCGGCCGCCGCGGTTGGCTTCCTCACCGCCCGCGGCGGCAATCGGGTCGGGGCCCTGCTGTCCGAAGGCGGCAGCGACGCCTGGGTGCCGCACCGCAGCGGCCGCGCCCACCTGTTCGCGCTGCTCGGCAGGGCGCAGTCGCTGTCCCGCGATGGCGGCGCCGTCGACCTGGCTGCGCTCCTGCGCCGCGGGGGGCGGCTGGCTCGCCGCCGCGGCCTGGTGGTGGTGATCTCGGACTTCCTCGACGATGGCCCGTGGGCGCGCGAGCTGCGGTGGGTGGCCCAGCGGCACGACGTGATCGCCGCCGAGATCGTCGACCAGCGCGAGATGGAGCTGCCGAACGCGGGGCCGCTGGTGGTGGTGGACCCCGAGACGGGCCGGCGCCGCCACCTCGACACGGCCCGCCGCAAGGTGCGCCTCCGATACGCCGAGGCGGCCGCCGCCCAGCGAGCTGGGATCGCCGCCAAGATCACCACCGCCGGGGCCGACCACGTGCGCCTCGCCACCGACGGCGACTGGGTCCGAGACCTCGTCGGCCACGTGCTGTGGAGGCGGCGGCGCCGCCACACCGCGGCGAGGCCCGCGTGACGTTCCTCGAGCCGATCCGCCTGTGGCTGCTGGCGGTGCCGGCGCTGCTGGCCGCCGCCTATGTGGCGCTCCAGTTCCGGCGTCCGAAGTACGCGGTGCGCTTCACCAACGTCGAGCTGCTCGACAAGGTCGCTCCCGACCGGCCCGGGTGGCGACGGCACGTCCCGGCGCTCGTGCTGCTGGCGGCCCTGGCGGCGCTCGTTCTGTCGGTGGCCCGCCCGGCGCGAGCCGTGGAAGTCCCCCGGGAGGAGGCGACGGTGGTGCTGGCGCTCGACGTGTCGCTGTCGATGGGAGCTGACGACGTGGCGCCCACCCGCATCGAGGCCGCCCAACAGGCGGCCCGCAACTTCGTGACGATGGTGCCCGACGAGCTGCGGCTGGGCCTGATCGTGTTCAGCGGCAACGCCGCGTCGCTGGTGGCCCCCACCACCGACCGGGCGCCGCTGCTGGCGGCGATCGACAACCTCCAGCTCGGCGAGGGCACCGCCATCGGGGAAGCGATATTCACCGCCCTCGACGCCCTCGTCCTCGACCGGCCCGACGCCGAGGAGCTGGGGGCGGCGATCGTGCTGCTCTCCGATGGGGAGACCACCGTGGGCCGTCCCGACGCTGCCGCCGCCGAGGCCGCGGTCGCCCGCGGCGTTCCGGTGTCGACGGTGGCTTTCGGCACCGATGGCGGCTTCGTGGTGGTGCAGGGCGAGACGATCCCCGTCCCGATCAACGAAGCGGCGCTCGAAGCGGTGGCCGACGCCACCGGCGGGCAGGCCTTCACCGCCGACACCGCCGGGGAGCTGACGACGATCCTGGAGGGCGTCGGCGCCGAGGTCGGCTTCGAGACCGAGCAGCGCGAGATCGGCGACTGGTTCGCCGGCCTCGGCCTCCTGCTCGCCGCCGCGGCGGCAGCCGGCTCGCTGGTGTGGTTCTCCCGCCTGCCGTGACATTGGTGGCCGCCTCCGGCGGCCACGCTCGCCCTCATTTCGGGCTCGCCACGTTGCCTTTTTCGCGCCGGGCGGGGGAGGTGCGTTCGCCGTGGTATTGGTGGGCCGGCTCCGGCGGCGACGCTCGCCCTCATTTCGGGCTCGCCACGTTGCCTGTTTCGCGCTGTGCGGGAGAGAGAATTGGGAGGGCCTCAGATGTCCGTGAGGATCTCGGCGGTGTACGTGCCGACCAGCTCGTTGCCGCTCTCCGACGTGATCTCCGACCGCATGCACACGAAGCTTTCGTCGACGTGCAGCAACTCGGTCTGTCCGGTCTGGTCGACGCTGAACCCGTCGGTGTCCGCTGCGGTGGCGAAGTTCAGGAACGTGGCCGGCTCGCCCGACACCCAGTCCACGGCGCCCACCGTCCCGGCCGTCAGCACCGGCAGCGCCGCGGCGTCGTCGGCGTTGAAGACGTCGATGCCGGTCTGCACGGTGGTGGAGCCGTCCGGCGGCTCGCCGATCTGGGAGAACAGCGAACCCTCGCGGTCGATCGGGTAGTCGGTCAGGTACACGGTGTAGGCCCGGCCCTCGAGGCGCCGCACCGCGGCGGCGTCGACCACCGCGAAGTCGCGCCGGGGCCCGTCGCCGGCGAAGCGTATCTCCGCGGTGAACGGCGGCAGCTCGCAGCCGGCCGGCAGGTCGGTGGCGGTCGTCGCCGGTGGCGTCGTGCTCGGCGCCGGGGTGGTTGCCGGTTCGGCGGCGTCGCCGCACGCCGCGACGAGCAGGATCGCAGCCAGGGCCATCGCCTTCACGCGACTGGACGGTAGTGCCTGGCCTTCTGCGACGCCGTCTGCAACGCTGGGGCCATGCGGGCCCTCGCCGTCACC
>JBFKDA010000310.1:0-3422 GCA_041619955.1 Acidimicrobiia bacterium
CTGCATCAGGGAAGCGACACCGGCTTCCACAACGAGCCCCATTCGCTCACCCCGTATGGCGACGAGCTCGTCGTGGCGTACGCGACCAACACGGTGAGCTTCGGGGGTACCGCGCTGGACGTCGACGCGATCGTTGTGTGGCGGATCGTCGACGGGCGGATCAACGAAGCGTGGGACATCCCGGCGATCAACACCGTGCGCCCGCATCAGTCGCGCACCGAATGAGATGGCGCCGCCGTCGGTCTCCCAGCACGGCGGGCCCGGAGCGAAGGGCATCGAACGAGCGGCTCGATCAGTTCGCGGTGCTCCCTTCCGTCAGCCGCCGACGCATAGGATGATCGGGTGAGCCTGACGTGGGAGCAAGCCGTCGTCGACGCCCGCGATCCGGTGGCGCTCGGCCGGTGGTGGGCCGAGGCCCTCGGGTGGGTGATCGTCAACGACTCGGGCGACGACTTCGAGATCCGCCAGACGGCCGAGCGCCTGCCCGGGATCATCTTCGAGCCCGTGGGCGACGAGCCCAAGCAACGCAAGAACCGGGTCCACCTCGATTTCCGGCCCGTGGACCAGGACGCCGAGGTTCAACGGCTCCTCGGACTCGGGGCCACGCGGGTCGACATCGGCCAGGGCGACGTCCCCTGGGTGGTGCTCGCCGACCCGGAGGGCAACGAGTTCTGCGTGCTCGCGGCTGGGTAGCCGTCCGGCCGGCTACTCGATGCCCGCGGCGCGCTGGAGTTGACGCACGTACGCGGTGACGTCGCGCACGTCGCCGTCGCTGAGGCCCGGGATGGCGGGCATGACACCGAAGTCCCAGTGATGCTGCGGCACCCCGCGCCGCACCGCCACCAGGAAGGCCCCGTCGGCATGGTGCCCGGGCCGGTAGACGTGGTCGACGAGCGGGGGACCCAGGTCGGTGCCGGTCGCGCCCGCGCCGTGGCAGGCGACGCAGGACGCGGCGTAGACCGCCGCGCCCCGGTCGGCGTCAGCCGGCGCCGCATCCCCGGCGTCGCCCGCCCCTGCGCACCCGCCGCCGACGCCGACGGCGAGCAGCAGGGCCGCTGCCAGCCGACGCATGTGGCGCGCCGAGCGCGCCTGCCCGGGCTGGGAGCCGCTCTGCCGCACGTTCGCTTCCATGGTGGGCAACGTACCAGTGGCCCATCTGCCGGCAGCCGGCCGACCGCCGCCAGCCGCCAACTGCGTGGCCGCGTCGCGCACTAGTTACCTCGTCACGGTGCCAATTGTGTCTTTCGCCGCGGGAGCGCCGGGCCTACCGTCGAAGCAAGGCAAGACAGAGCGTGGGAGGCGACGATGGCACGGTTGGTGATCCAGGTACCCGACGAGTTGGAGCTCGAGGTTCGGGCGTCGGGTATCCACGTCGCCGAGGTGTGCCGTGGTGCGCTCGAGAACGAGCTGACCCGGCTCTCCAGCCGCGAGCAGGCGAGCACCCGCGCGCTCGGGGTCGCCCAGCGGCTGTGGTCCGAAGCCGGCCGTGACGACCGCGACCGCTACCAGCGGGGCCTCGACCTCGGCATCCAGTGGGCGAGCGACGCCGCCACGCTGGGGGAGATGTGGCAGGTCGCCCGCTGGGCCGGGCAGCGCTGGCGCCACTTCCCGCTGCGGCCCGAGAGCCACACCCTGCCCGGGCTGTACTGCCAGGCCACCGGCCAGGCGCCCCCCGTGCCCGGCGAGGACTTCTGGTTCGAGAAGGACCAGTTCACGATCGGCATCGTCGACGGGGTCGCCGGCGTCTATGAGCAGGTCCACACCCTCATCTGACAGCGACCAGACATCACCGCCCCGGCCCGCCGGGGGGAGTCGGCGTCCCGCTGCTACCGTCGCGGCGCCATGGAGATCAGCACCGCGATGCTCGCCGACGCCGCCCAGGTGCAGGGGGGCAAGCTGTTCGTGCTCGGCGGCGGGTTCAGCACCATCACGGCGCGGCGCATCCCGGCGATCCATCCCAGCATCTCGGTCGTGATCGTCGCCCAGATCGGGCCGGAGGAGCGCCATCGCGACCTCAACCTCACGATCAGGTTGTACGACGAGGACGGCCAGCCGGTGCGGGCGGCCAAGGCGGACGGCGAGGTCGGCGACCCGGTCGAGGTGCGGGGCCGGCTGCGGATCGGGGCCCATCCGATCCTGCCGCCCGGCGCCGCCAGCAGCGTGCCGCTGGTGTACCCGTTCCGCAACCTGCGGTTCGACGCTGCGAAGGGCTACGTGTTCATCGTCTACCACGACGAGGTAGAGCTGACCCGCCTGGCCTTCCGCATCGTGACTCCCTGACATGCCGCAGGGCATCCTGACGATTCCCAACCTGGTGTCGCTGGCGCGCCTGGCGCTCATCCCGGTGTTCCTATGGCTGCTCCACGGCAAGGACGACCCGGTGGCCGCAGCGTGGCTGTTCGGGTTCATCGGCGCCACCGATTGGGTGGACGGATTCCTGGCCCGCCGGTTGAACCAGGTGAGCGAGTTCGGGAAGCTGCTCGACCCGCTCGCCGACCGGCTCGCCGTGCTCGTGGCGCTGATCGGTGGCATGGTGGCCGACCTGCTGGAGCCCTGGTTCGCGGTCGCGATCCTCGTCAGGGAGGTGCTCATCGGCCTCGGTGCCCTCTACGTCGCCGTCCGGACCCGGTCCAAGCTGGTGGTCCGCCCGCTCGGCAAGCTGTCGACCCTGCTCGTGTACCTCTCCGTGGCCTGGCTGTTCCTCGGCAACGGCAGCGACACCGGCTGGCTCGTCGCCCTCGGCTGGGCGGCCGGGATCCCCGGGCTCGTGCTCTACTGGGTCGTGGCGGTCCAGTACCTCGACGACGCCCGGCGGGCCGTGGCGGCGACGCCCAGCCCGGTTTAAGCTCGCCCGCAGGTCGACCAGGAGCCAGCCGACGATGGACGTACGGGATGATCGCCGCTACAGCAGCGAGCACGAGTGGGCGCTCGTGGTGGAGGGCAACAGGGTGCGGGTGGGCATCACCGATTACGCACAGGACGCGCTTGGCGACGTCGTCTTCGTGGAGCTGCCCGAGGAAGGGGCGACGGTGCGGGCCGGCGACGGGATGGCCGAGGTCGAGTCGACCAAGTCGGTCGCCGACGTCTACGCACCGCTCAGCGGCACGGTGGTCGCGGTGAACGAAGCGCTGGCCGACACCCCGGAGTTGGTGAACTCCGATCCATACGGCGACGGCTGGTTCGTCGTGATCGAGGCCGACGACCTGGGCCCGCTGGACGAGCTGCTCGACGCCGGGCAATACCGCAGCCTCACCGAGTAGCGGCAGGCGGGGCAAGCCGCGATCCGGCGATACCATGGGAGCCATGAGCGGGGACGACACCATCGCGGACGGGGTCCACGTCGAGCACGAGCCGACCATCCGGTACGTGCCGCCCGAGTCGTTGCGGCCGGGGGTGCGCACCGACGCGGTCATCCACGGCGC
>JBFKDA010000311.1:0-3374 GCA_041619955.1 Acidimicrobiia bacterium
GGCCCCTCGGCGCGCCGGGTGGGCGCCTCGCCTCATGGCTTCCAGTGGCGCCCGAGCTGCGCGCTGGGACCCGGGTGCCGCCCGCTGCAATCTGGGCGGGCTCGAGGGTGACTTCGAGGCCTTGGCGGCGGAACAGTCACTCTGCACTGCTGCGCTCTCGCCGCCGACGCCCGTCAGCCTTCTTTCACCGTCACCATCTCGATCACGGCGTCCTCGGTGGGCTTCTCGCCGGCGCGCGGCAACTTGGCGATCGGGTCGACGGCGTCCCGGCGTTGGCTATAGCCACCGTGCCCCGGCTGCAAGGACGCGGGTGTTCAGCTCGTCCTTGAACCTGTAGCCAGGACCGCCGCGGCCGGTGCCGGTGGGGTCGCCTCCCTGGACCACGAATCCGGGCACGACCCGGTGGAAGTCCACTGTGGAGCGAACGGCCTCCTGTTGGATTGGCCCAACTGTCCGGAGCTCGAGTGGCTCCCACCTTCGCTATTGGCTGCCGAGTATCACATCGATGTCGTCGATCCCGGTCACATCCAGCACGATGCATCCTGGCTCGGCCTCCGTATCGAACTGCGTTGCGCTACCTCGAATCGACACGGCGAGGCCGTTGTCCTGGACGAACCTGAGGGTGATCCTGACGTCATCCGGCGTAGCCGCCCGCACCAAGACAGCCGGTCGGCTGCCCGCCATGCCGAAGTTCGAGTCCGGTTGCAGCACCGTACCGAGGAGCCCTGCCGCGAGGATGTCGAGGCTGGTCCTGGCGATCGACCTACGGCCACCGGCGGCGCAAGCGATCTCGACGAAGTCCATGCTCTTCTCCGGGAGGGAAGGGCGGCGCGGCGGGGAAGCGTGCCTCCCCCGCCAGCACCGCGAGCTGAGATCAGGAAGCTGCCAGGACCGCCACCTGATAGAGCAGGCAGATGTTGGGCCCGGGCGTGCCGTCGGCGAGCGCAGTCGCCGGGAACGGCGGCGGGAACGGGCTCGCGTCACTGCAGCCTCCCCGGTAGGTGGACAGCATGTCGTGCCGCATGTCTGCGATCAGCGGGCCATGACTGTTCAGCACGACGTGCACCTGGGCGGCTTTCGCGTCGTCCAGGCCGGCGTCCGGCAGCCAGCCCTCGGGGTTGTCGCCTTCGGAGAGCCGACCGGCGAACGTCGCCGTACCCTGCGAGGACGCGACCTGCCCGGCACCCCACGACACCTGGGAGTCGGTCACGGTCTGGTCGAGGACCTCCCCGGCTGCGCACGGGCTGGCACTGCAGTTCTCGGGATCGTTCACGACCACGATCCAAAGCGTGTAGACGTCACCCGGCACGAGGCCGGCCGTGCGCACGTTGTAGCTGATGCCGTTCTCGTTGCGCGCGAGTTGCGCCACAGCGCCGTCGACGACGCCCGCCTGCCCGGATTGCGGGTGGTAGCCGATGGTCGCCCGCTGCACTTCGGCACCGCTATCCGCGAGCGCCACCGCGGCGATCGCTGTGGACGTCGCGACGGCGGCGGCGATTGCGAGGATGATGAGCTTGCGCCTCATGGTGGTCTCCTTTGTCTGCGGGAACCGCTCTGGTCCCGTGCTTGCGAAGGTATGGCGGTTCGACAGTGCCGTCATGACCGGATCTGGCCTTTGATTGATGCACGTCCGATAGTCAGATATGACTATCGACAAGCCGGCGGGGCCGCGGTTAAGTTCGAAGCGTGCGGGACTGGTCGCCGCCGCCGCTGGCGGCTCGCTTTTCCGCCGCCGGGCAGCCCGCCTTCGTCGGTCGCCGCTCAGAGCTCGGGAAGTTGGAGGCGGCTTGGGAAGCAGTGCTCGCCGGGACCCGGCAGGCGATATTCGTGGGCGGGGAGCCAGGCTCGGGCAAGAGCCGGCTGGTGGCGGAGGCAGTGCGCGCTATGCACGGCGAGGGAGCGGCGGTCCTGGTTGGTGCCAGCATCGCGGAGTTCGGCATCCCGTATCAGCCCTTCGTGGAAGCGCTCGACGAGCTATTCGCAGGCACAGGGGAGAATTCGCTGGGGCCGATGTTGCCGGAGTCGGCGCCCGAGCTGCTGCGGCTCACCGCGCGCGTCCGGCAGCACCGGCCCGAGATTACGAGCCCACCACCTGCGGATCAGGAGTATCGGCGCGAGCTGCTCGACGCCGTCGTCGACCTATTCCGTGCTCTGACCGCCGCCCGCGCGGTGGTGCTGGTCCTCGAGGACGTCCACTGGTCCCGCCCGCCGACCCAGCTGATGCTCACCCACCTCGTCGAGCAAACGGTCGACGAGCGACTCATGGTGCTCGCCACTCACCGGACCACGGCGCCCGATCGGTCCGATGATGTGACCTTCGCCATCGCCGGCCTGTACCGCCTCCTGGGCGTGAGTCGCCTGGATCTCGGCGGTCTCGACACGGAGGACATCGTCGACTTCCTGGTCACCGAGGCGGCAATCGGTGCCTCGGAGGCGCGTCCCTCCGCGGCCTTGCTGCGAGATCAGACCGGGGGCAATCCCTTCTATCTTCGCGAGCTGTGGCGTGACCTGGCTGACCACGGCGGGCTGGCGGCGCTGCGGAGCGGGGCGGTTCGCCCACCGAGCACGGTGCGCCACACGCTGGAGCGCCGCTACCGGGCGATGCCCGGCTCCCAACGCGACGTGATCGACCTGGCAGCGGTCCTCGGTGTGTCGTTCGACGTGTTCACCCTGCTAGAGGCGAGCCAGGACGACCCGGACACGACCCTGGCGGCCCTCGACGAGTCGGCGGCGTTCGGGCTCGTGCAGCGCACGGGCGGGGGGGACGGATACGAGTTCCGTCATGCATTGGCGCGGCAGGCCGTGCTGGACCGGATGTCCCCGGCCAGGCTCGTCAACCTGCACGCGGCCGTGGGTCACGCGCTCGAGCAGAGGCGGGGGGGCGACAGCCAACTCGCTCCTCGCCTCGCGTATCACTTCGCCAAAGCCGCGGCGCTGGGGCATGCGCCAAAGGCGGCTCATTACGCCCGTGAGGCGGCCCGGCTCGCCGAGCGCACATTTGCGCATGAGGAAGCGGCCGGCTGGCTCGAAGAGGCGGCTCGGCTGGGCGACGAGAGCGAGGCCGAGCGTCGCGAGCTGTTGTTCGCGGCTGCGGACGCGTTCGTCAAGGCGGGCGACTTCGACAACGCTCGGCGCGTCTACGAGGGACTGGTGGGTTCCGACGATCCCGACGCCCGGCTGCGGGCCGCCGCTGGGTACGAGGACGCCTCGTGGCGTCCCGGGCACATTGGTGAACGGGCTCTCGAGTTCCTTGATCGGGCTCTGGCCGGCACCGAAGCAGACCCGGCCAACCCCCACTACGTACGGGCTTTGGCCCGTCAGGGGCGGGCCTACGGCTTCACCGGGGACCTGGTCCGCAGCCGGGAAGTCGTCAC
>JBFKDA010000312.1:0-3349 GCA_041619955.1 Acidimicrobiia bacterium
CCAGTACCGCCTGGCGCTCGCGGCGCTGGAGGCCGGGGTGCAGGGGCTGCGCCTCAACCCCGGCAACATCCGCAACGAGGCCCACATCAAGACCGTGGCCCGCGCCGCCAAGGACCGCGGCGTGCCCATCCGGGTGGGTGTCAACGCCGGGTCGCTCGACAAGGATCTGCTGGCCAAGCACGGCACGCCCACCCCGGCGGCGCTGGTCGAGTCGGCGCTCCAGGAGATCCGCTACCTGGAGGACGTCGACTTCACCGACATCAAGATCTCCGTCAAGCACTCCAACGTCCCGTCGATGGTCGAGTCGTACCGGCTGCTGGCCGACGCGGTCGACTACCCGCTCCACCTCGGCGTCACCGAGGCCGGGCCGCCGCCGGGCGGGCTCATCAAGTCGGTGGCCGGCATCGCCACGCTGCTGCTGGAGGGCATCGGCGACACGATCCGCTTCTCGCTCACCGCCGACCCGGTGGAGGAGGCCGAGGCCGGCCGCAAGCTGCTCGAGTACCTGGGGCTGCGAGAGCGGGCCGGGCTCGACCTCATCGCCTGCCCGTCGTGCGGCCGCGCCGAGGTCGACGTCATCAAGGTCGCCGAGGACGCCCGGGTGGCGCTCGAGAAGGAGAACCTGCCGGTGCAGGTGGCGGTGATGGGCTGCGTCGTCAACGGCCCCGGCGAGGCCCGGGAGGCCGACATCGGCATCGCCGCCGGCCGCGGCAAGGGCCACCTGTTCATCAAGGGCCAGGTGGTGCGGGTGGTGCCCGAGGCCGAGATGGTCGACGCCCTGGTCGACGAGGCCCGCAAGCTGGCCGCCGAGGGCGTCGACGCCCGCCTGGCCGCCGCCGACGACGTCGCCGAGCAGCTCGCCGCCGAGACCGCTGCCGATCTCCTGGCCGCCCAGGGTGACGCCAACCAGGTAGCGGAGCGGCAGGCTCGCGTCGCCGAGGTCGCAGGAGGCTGACATGACTGGCTACGAGGAAGCGCTTGCCGCGTTGCGAAAGACCGAGAGCCGGCTGCTTGCGATCCCCGGCGTGACCGGGGTCAGCGTGGGGTACGAGCAGGTCGGCGGCGAGTTCACCGACCGCTGGGCGCTGGTCGTGCACGTGCGGGACAAGCTGGCGCCCGCCTCCGTGCCGGCCGCGGAACGGATCCCCGACGAGGTCGACGGCGTTCCGGTCGACGTGATCGAGGCCGGCCCCGCCGCGCCACACGCCTTGCCCGCCGACACAGACGACCATTGACCTGACCCGCGGTCGGTGATACGTTGGGGCGAAGGAAGTCGCGGTGGGGCGGCGCGACCCGAAAGGGGGACCTCATGGTCAACGAACGGGCCTTTGCGGCCGGCCTCGGCGTCAAGCGGGGGATCGAAGACCAGCTCCTGGAGCTGACCGGCGTTCACGGCGTGAGCCTCGGCTACAAGATCAGCGACGGGAAGCCGACCGACGTGTTCGGCATCACGGTGCACGTCACCGAGAAGCGGCCGCTCGACGTGATCCCGGACGCCGAGCGGGTGCCCAGCGAGATCGACGGCGTGCCGACGGACATCATCGTGCATCCCCAGGCGCGGCCGCATGCCGACGAGGGCAAGTACCGGCCGCTGCGAGGGGGCTGCCAGCTCCAGGTGAAGAACTGGCTGGGCACGCTCGGGTGCTTCGTGCGCAAAGGCGGCACCACGTACCTGCTCACCAACCAGCACGTGCTGCCGGCCGGCAGTGGCACCGTGTGGCAGCCGACGAACCAGAAGCACAACGACATCGGGACGGCAGTACAGGCGGCGCTGACGCCGCTCGTCGACGCGGCGATCGGGTCGATCACCACCTCGTGGACCAACTCGATCCTCCAGATCGGCCAGGTGAGCGGCTCGTACAACATCACCCCCGCCGACATCGCGCCGCCCGGGTACCCGGTGCGGAAACGGGGCCGAACCACCGGGCTCACGTCCGGCCGGGTAACCGGGCTCAACTTCTCGGGCACCCGTACCGACGGCTGGGTGTTCCGCGATCAGCTCTTCATCAACAGCAGCATCGGCGATTCCGGCGATTCCGGGTCGGCCCTGGTGAACAACTCCAACCAGGTGGTCGGCCTCTATTGGGGAGGCAACTCGTCGATCGGGGCCGGCTCCACCATCGCCAACGTGATGGCGGCGCTCGGTGTCCAGGTCGTGGCCGGCGCCGCCGCGTCCTCGCTCGCCGCCGAAGCGCTGTCCGCGAACGCCGAGGCCGCAGCCGTGGTCGGCGACAGGGCGCTGCTCGGTCACCTCCAGGAGTCGCTGCCTCAGCCGGCCGCCGGCGCCGCCGCGGAGTTCGCGTCGGTCGTCTTCCCCGGTATCGGCAGCCTCATCGACGTGAACCCCCGTATGGCCGCCATGTGGGAGAAGAACAACGGGCACGACCTCGTGAACGCAGTGTTCGCCGCATTGCAGCAGGGCGACGAGCCCCTGCCCAAGAAGATCGGGAAGCAGCCCACCAAGTCCGCGCTCGACGGAATCCTCGACGCGGCCAAGCAGTACGGCGACGCGCCGCTCGCCCAAGCCATCGACGAGGTCCGCCCGTACGCGGAAGCTCTGCTCAAGCGGTCGCTGAACGACATCGTCGCCGACGGCTTGGGCGAGAAGAAGGGCAAGAAGGCATAGCCCGGGGTGGCGCTCGCCGGGCGGCGGCAGCGAGCCGGCTCGGCGCGCTCCTTCTGCCGGGGCGGGCACGCTCCGGCTGATCGCCGGGCCGCGCGCCGGGATCCCGGGCCGGCGCCGCGCGGCGCAGCTGAGGGCTGGGTTCGGGGCTCCGGTTATCCTCCGCGCCCTCATGCGCTGGTCCCAGGCCTTCATCCCCACACTGCGCGACGACCCGGCCGACGCCGAGGCCGTCAGCCACCGCCTGCTCGTCAGGGGCGGCTACATCCGCCAGCTCATGGCCGGCGCCTACTCGCTGCTGCCGCTGGCGGTGCGGGTGCGCACCAAGGTCGGCACCATCATCCGCGAGGAGATGGACCGCATCGGCGCCCAGGAGTTCCTGCTGCCCACGATGCACCCCGGCGAGCTGTGGAAGGCCGCCGGGCGGTGGGACACCATGGGCGACATCATGTTCCGGCTGAAGGACCGCCGCGACGCCGACGTGGTGCTCAGCATCACCCACGAGGAGGTGTTCGCCAGCCTCGCCACCGAGATGTCCTCGTACCGCGACCTGCCGCAGATCTGGTACCACATCCAGACCAAGTACCGCGACGAGCCCCGCCCCAAGGGCGGCCTGCTGCGCACCCGCGAGTTCACGATGAAGGACTCCTACACGTTCGACATCGACGAGGCGGGCCTCGACGCCGGCTTCGACAAGAACCACGACGCCTACCGGCGCATCTTCGA
>JBFKDA010000313.1:0-3328 GCA_041619955.1 Acidimicrobiia bacterium
GCCGCCAGCGTGTCGTACAGCAGCGTCGCCCGGATCAGCCGCACCGTGTCGTAGCTCATCGGGATCTTGAACCGGCTCGTCACCCGGAAGAACCCCAGCCACAGCTGCGCCGTGGTCCGCTCGTACCACTCCGAGTGCTTCGACCGGTACGCCAGCAGCGCCTCCCAGAACACCTCCTCCACCGCCTTGATCACCTCGTCGGTGTCGATCGGCGGCAGCGGCTCCAACAGCGTCAGCGACAGTCGGGCCATCCCTTCGAGGTCCTCGTGCTCGATGAGGTTGAAGATCTCCCGCATCGCCGACCGCCGCGAAGCCGGCAGCGACCCCATCGCCCCGAAGTCGATGAACACCAGCTTGTTCCCGCGCTGCACGATGATGTTGGCCGGGTGCGGGTCGCCGTGGAAGAACATGCTGTCCCACAGGCCCCAGTGGCTCACCCAGATGAGTCTCCGGGCCACCTCCGCCGGGTCGATGTCCAGCTCGGCCAGGCGGGCCAGCGTCTCCTCGTCGTCGTTCTCGACCGCCGCCAGCAGCTCGAACAGCCACACCCCCGACACGTACTCCTCGACGATCACGTCCTCGCCGGACAGCTCCGGGAAGAGCTTGGGCGCGCTGAAGTACTTGCGGCGGGCCTTGCGGGCCCGGCGGCGGAAGATCTCCTGGAAGCGGGCCTCCTTGTAGAAGTCGAGCTCGTCGAACAGCGTCGTCCGCAGCTCGGCCAGCACCTTGGCGGTGAAGCCGGGACGCACCAGCGTCAGCCGCTCCGCCAGCCCCGACATCCAGCCCAGCACCCGCAGGTCGGCGGCGATGTCCCGCCCCACCCCCGGCCGGCGCACCTTCACCGCCACCCGCTCCCCGCCGGGCAGCACCGCCTGGTACACGCAGGCGATCGACGCCGACCCGATCGGCACCGGGTCGAACACCGCGAACGTCTCCCGCAGCGGCCGGCCGGTCACCCGCTCGATCGTGGCGATGGCCTGGTCGGTGGGGAAGGGGTCGACCTGGTCGAGCAGCGACGTCAGCTCCTCCGTGTACGCCTGGGGGAGCAGGTCCACCCGCACCGATGCCTGCTGGCCGAGCTTGATGAACGTGCCGCCCACCCGGGTGATCGTCGCCTTCAACCGCTGCGCCCGCCGCCGCGGCGTGTCCCGCCCTCGCAGCTTGTCGACGAGGACCCCGCCGACGAACCGGGCGATGGCGCGCAACCACAGGAGCAGCCGGGCGAGCGTGTGCCACAGCGACGCTCGGAACGGGGCGGCCAGCCGCAGCCCGCGGGGGGCGAGGCGGGACGCCGCTGCGGCGGGCAGCGCCGGTGCACGCGGCATGGCGGCCATCACCTCGTCGGCGGAAATCACCTCCGGGTCGACGCCGGCGGGTTCGTAGAAGGGGGGATCCTCACGCTGGCCGCGCCACCGACTCGCCGCGTCCCGGACCGCCGGCCGGGTCACCGATCGAGCCGGCGCAGCGTCCGCCGGGTCGCCTTCCGCACCGACGGCGTCCACCCCGCCCGCAGCAGATCGAAGGGCACCGGCGCCATCCGGATCGCCGCGGTGCTCATCCCGCGGGCCATGTTGGGGAACACGTCGAGGACCCGGTCGTCCCCCGACTTCTCGGCGGCGTTCTCATACCGGCGCACCCCCCGGCGCATGGCGTCGGCGGTGCGATCGGCAGCGCGGTACGCATGCCGCTCGACGTGCTCCGCATCCGACCGGCGGGGCTTGCGCCGGCGGCGGTCCAAGACGATCGGGGTGCCGAGGACCCGGCTCACCAGGGCAGCTCGATCGTGCGGCGCTTCTGCTTGGGCTTGCGCTCGTAGATCATCACCACCGGCACCAGCGTGGCTCCCTCCAGCTCGTCGCCGAGTTCCTCCACGACCTCGTCGAGCACCTCGAGGACCTCGTCGGCCAGCTTGCCCTCGCCCCGCTTGAGCGCCTTGACGTGCTTGCGCTTCACCTTGCCGAGGTCGACCACCACCGGCGTCACCACGTCCGGCGCCTCGGCGGTGGCAGCCGGACCAGGGGAGGGGGCGTCGGTCGTCACGGGCGGGCTCCTCTCTCGAATGTCGGGAGCCTACTCATAGGCGATGGCGTCCTTCACGCTGATCCGCGATGCGGTGCGGGCCGGCACCCAGCTCGCGACCACGGCGAGCACTAGTGCCAGCGCCAGCCACAGCAGGACGCCGGTGAGGGCGAACCGGAACGCCAGCGGCACCTTGATGAAGCTGATGCCCACCGCCCGGCTCATCACCCAGCTCAGCGGCACCGCCGCCAGCGCCCCCACCACGAAGCTGAGCAGTGCCACCGCTACGCCCTCCACCAGCACGATCGCCAGCACGTTGCGGCCGGTGGCGCCGACGGCGCGCACCACCCCGAACTCGGCGGTGCGCTCCAGCGCGTTGAGGGTCATCGTGCCCAGCAGGCCGATCCCGCCCACCAGTGCGAACACCACGGCCATCGCCGTCAGCAGCACCAGGATCGGGCTGGTCAGTCGCTCGACCTGCCCCTCCAGCCGCTCCCGGGTCTCCACCGAGCGGATCGCGACGCCGGCGTCCCGCAGCGCCGCCTCCACGGCAACCGCGTCGCCGGCGACCGCCAGCCGGTTGGCGCCACCCGGCAGCCCCAGGGCCGCGGTCAGCGTGCTGTAGGGAACGTACGCGATCGGGATCTCGGGCCGGGGCTCCCCGGGGCCGACGAGCTGGGTGGTCGCCTCGCCCACCACTCGCAGCGCCACGTCGGTTCCCTGGATCCGCAGCGCCAGCGGGTCGCCCACCCCGAGGGCCGGCTCGTTGGCGGCGACGTCGACGTTGATGACCGCCGCATCGGTGTCGCCGGGCTCGAGCCAGCGGCCGGCCAGCAGCGTCGGGTCGATGAACCGGCTGTCCGGCGGGACGCCGAACACCACCGTCTCCTCGCCGGCCTCCTCGCCGCCGGGCCGCACTACGGCCGCCGGCAGCACCAGCCAGCCCTCGGCCTCGGCCGCCGCCGGCAGTAGCGGCTCGAGCTGGTCGAACGGCAGGGGCTGCTGGAGATCGACCGATACGTCCTGCTGCCAGTAGGCGGTGATCCCGTCGACGGTGGCCAGCAGCGAGCTGCGCAGCGTCACCACGCTCACCAGGATCGCGCCGGCCAGCGACAGCGCCACCACGGTCAGCGCCAGCCGCAGCTTGCGGCGGAACACGTTGCGGGCGGCGTAGCTGATCGACCCGGGCAGGCCGCGCAGCCGGGCGAGGGCCCGGTCGACCCGGCTGGCCCCGAACGTCGTGGCGGCGCCCGTGCCGCGGATGGCCTCGGCCACCGTGGCCCGCGTCGCGGCCAGGATCGGCAGGAGC
>JBFKDA010000314.1:0-3326 GCA_041619955.1 Acidimicrobiia bacterium
AGCGCGTCCCACGCCCGGTCGATGTCGTCGGGATGGGTGCGGGCCAGCGACGCGATCACCGGGCCGTGCACCTCCCTGGCGATCCGTGAGACGGCCTCGAAGTCGCCCTCGGACGAGGCGGCGAACCCCGCTTCGACGACGTCGACGCGCAGCTTGGCCAGCTGGCGAGCGATCGCCAGCTTCTCGTCCGGGGTGAGCGCGATGCCGGGCGCTTGTTCGCCGTCGCGCAGGGTGGTGTCGAAGATGATGAGGCGGTCGGACATGAGGGTCGTCTCCTGAAGAGCGGGCGAGCGAGGACGGCTGGGCGGGGGCCGGGTCGGCTAGTGGCCGCCCGGCCCGAGAAGCGCGAGTCGCCCTGGGCGCTGTCCGGGATTCCTCATATGTCGTCTTCCGGTGCCTTCTCGACGAGGAACGGCATCATAGCCCTCAGCTTGGCGCCGACCTCCTCGATCGGGTGCGCGCCGTCGGCCTCCCGGGCCTGGCCGAGCACCGGGACGCCCGCCGCGTTCTCGGCCATCCACTCCCTGGCGAAATCGCCGGAGCGGATCTCGGCGAGGATCTCCCGCATCGCTGCCTTCGTGTCGTCGGTGATGATGCGCGGCCCGCGGGTGACGTCGCCGTACTCGGCGGTGTCGGACACCGAGTGGCGCATCCACCGCAGCCCGCCCTCGTACAGCAGGTCGACGATCAGCTTCAGCTCGTGGAGCACCTCGAAGTACGCCATCTCGGGCGCGTAGCCGGCCTCGGTGAGCGTCTCGAACGCGGCCTTGATCAGCGCCGACGTCCCTCCGCAGAGGATCACCTGCTCCCCGAACAGGTCGGTCTCGGTCTCCTCCTCGAATGTCGTCTCGATGACCCCGGCGCGGGTGCCGCCGATGGCGTGGGCGTACGACAGCGCGAGGGCGCGCGCGTCGCCGGTGGCGTCGTGGGCGACGGCCAGCAGGCAGGGGACGCCGGACCCGTCGACGAACTGGCGGCGCACCAGGTGCCCGGGCCCCTTCGGGGCGACCATCGCGACGTCCACGTCGGGCGGTGGCTTGATGTAGCCGAAGTGGATGTTGAAGCCGTGGGCGAACAGCAGCGCGTCGCCCGAATGCAGGTTGGGGGCGATCGACTGCTCGTACAGCCGGGCCTGATGCTGGTCCGGGACGAGCACCATCACGACGTCGGCCCAGTCGGCAGCCTCGCCGGGGTCGAGCACCTTGATGCCGGCGTTGGCAGCGCTCGCCTCCCGGCGCGACCCGGGCCGCAGGCCCACCGCCACGTCGACGCCGGAGTCCTTGAGGCTCATGGCATGGGCGTGGCCCTGGCTGCCGAAGCCGAGCACCGCAACCTTGCGGCGGGTGATGAGGGCGGGGTCGGCGTCGTGCTCGTAGTAGATCTTCGGGGGCATGCGCTTCCTCTAGTTCACGGCCCGCAGGTTGCGGGTCTTCGGGTCCTTGGCGAGGGCGATCCGCCCCGACTTCACCAGGTCGACGATGCCGTAGGGGCTGACCAGGTCGAGGAAGTCGGCGAGCTTGTCGGGCGAACCGGTGACCTCGAACGTGATCGTGTTGGCACCGACGTCCACCGGCTTCGCCTTGAAGATCGACGCCGCGTCCAGCACCTCACCGCGCGACTGCGGCACCGCGCTGACCCGCACGAGCATGATCTCCCGCTCGACGGCGTCGCCCGGTCCCAGCTCGGTGACCTTGACGGTGTTGATGAGCTTGCGGAGCTGCTTCACGATCTGCTCCATCTCGGGCCCATCGACGACCACGGTCATCAGCGACTGCCCCGGCTCGGTGGACGGTCCCACCGCCAGGGAATGGATGTTGAACCCCCGCCGCGCAAACATCGACGAGATCCGCGCCAGCACCCCCGGCTTGTTCTCGACCAGGACGGAGAGTATGTGTTTGGTCACTTTGCTCTCACATTGCACCTCGGACGAGCGTCGTGTTGCGGTGCCGGATGTTGCAGGCTCGCCGAGGTGCGGCTGCCGCTCTCCTGTTGCACGCTTCCCGTGGCCGACGCTGGCGCGCCGGCCTGGAGCCAACCACGTACCGCGTCGGCGCGGGCCGGGTTTCTCCCCGTCTTTCGGCTCCCTCTCACTTCAAGTCCTCGGGGCCGCAGGCGACATCGTCGTTGGAGGCGCCGGCAGGAACCATTGGGAACACCATCTCCTCCGGGTCGCACTTGAACTCGATCACGACCGGGCGGTCGGTGATCGACAGCGCCTTCTCGATCGTCGGGGCGACCTCGTCGGGGTGGGTGGCCCGCAGCCCGACGCAGCCCATCGCCTCGGCGAGCTTCACGTAGTCGGGGGTGTGGTCGGTGAGGTCGATCGCCGAGTAGCGCTTCCCGTAGAACAGCTTCTGCCACTGCTTGACCATGCCCAGCGAGCCGTTGTTCATCACCGCGATCTTCACCGGGATGTCCTCGGTGGCCGCCGTGATCAGCTCCTGGCACGTCATCTGGAAGCAGCCGTCGCCGTCGATGGCGACGACCACCTCGTCGGGGAGGGCGACCTGCGCGCCGATGGCGGCGGGGACCGCGAATCCCATCGTGCCCAATCCACCGGAGTTGATCCACGACCGGGGCTTGGTGAACGACCAGAACTGGGAGGCCCACATCTGGTGCTGCCCGACCCCGGCGACCACCACGGCGTCGCCCTGGGTGATGCGGTGGAGCTCCTCGACGACGAACTGCTGCTTGATCGGCCCGTCCGGCTGCTGGTCGTAGTGCAACGGGTGCTCGGTCTGCCAGCCCCGCAGGGTGGCGATCCACGCCGAGCGGTCGGGGGGCGGCCCGTCGCCGAGCGCCCGCTCCGTGTACTTGACGAGCTGGCCGATCACCTGGCGGGCGTCGCCCACGATGGGGATGTCGGGGGTCCTGACCTTGCCGATCTCGGCGGGATCGACGTCGACGTGGATGATCTTGGCGTCGGGCGCGAACGACGACGTGTCGCCGGTGACCCGGTCGTCGAAGCGAGCGCCGAGCGCGACGAGGAGGTCGGCGCGCTGCATGGCGGTGATCGCGGTGTAGGTGCCGTGCATCCCCGGCATGCCGAGCGCCAGCTCGTGCGTGTCGGGGAAGGCACCGCGGGCCATCAAGGTGGTCACCACCGGGATACCGGTCCGCTCCGCGAGGACGAGCAGCTCGTCGTGGGCCTCGGCCTTGATGACGCCGCCGCCGACGTACAGCACAGGCCGCTCGGCTGCGAGCATGAGCTCGACTGCGGCCTTCGCCTGACGCGGGTGGCCCTCGAGGTTCGGCTTGTACCCGGGCAGGTTGATGGTCCCGGCCTCGTGCCAGTCCATGTTCGCAGCCAGTAGGTTCTTCGGGAT
>JBFKDA010000315.1:0-3318 GCA_041619955.1 Acidimicrobiia bacterium
GAGAGCCTCCGCAGGTCGGCTGCCGAGCTCATACTTCCTCCCTCGTCACGAACTTGGTGCGGACGCTCAGCTTGTGGCTGGCGAGGCGCATGGCCTCCTTGGCCAGCTCCTCGTCGACGCCCGCCATCTCGAACATCACCCGGCCCGGCTTCACCACTGCCACCCAGTACTCGGGAGTGCCCTTCCCGGACCCCATCCGGGTCTCGGCGGGCTTCTCGGTGACGGGCTTGTCCGGGAAGATCGTGATCCAGACCTTGCCACCGCGCTTGATGGCGCGGGTCATGGCGATACGAGCCGCCTCGATCTGGCGCGACGTGATCCAGCCCGGCTCCAGCGCCTGGAGCCCGTACTCACCGAAAGACACCCGGGTGCCGCCCTTGGCGGTCCCCCGCATGCGCCCGCGCTGCACGCGCCGGTACTTGGTCCTCTTCGGCATCAACATCAGGCGTCTTCCCTTCGGTCAGACGCCTGAGAGTCGCCGCCTTCGACGGCGGCTTCCGCCTCGTCAGCGGGCGTCTCGACCGCTTCCGCGGCGTCCGTTGGGTCGGCTTCGTCGTCGGCGTCGGTCTCGACCACCGTCACCGCGGCTTCGGGGCGGCCTTCTTCCTGGACGGCCTCGGGAGCGGCGTCGGGCTCGGGGGTGGACTTCAGGTCGGCTTCCGGCTGGGTTTCGATCGTGTCGCCCTCGGGGGGAGCGGCAGCCTCGACCACTGCGTCTGCGGCCGGGGGGACTGCCTGGTCCTGGCCCTTCTCCTGGGGCTCTGCGGGAGGAGCGGCCTGGGTGACCGCATCGGTGATCTGGCCGTCGACCGTGGTCGGGGTGGCCGCGGCCTCGCTGGTGGTGGCTTCCGGCTCCTCGTCGACTGCCGAACGGGCCTCCTCGAACTCGGACCGCGCCTCCTGCGGCGAGATGCGGCGCCCGCCGCCGGCCTCGATCAGGCGCTTGCCGCCCTCCTTGCGCTTGCCGCCGCCCGCCTCGATCAGGCGCTTGCCGCCGCCGGCCTCGATCAGGCGGCTGCTGCGGTCGCCGCCGCCCGCCGCGGCCTCCGCGCGAGCCTTGGCAGGGGCGCGGCGCCCGGCCGGGCCGCCCGCCGCCAGCGCGGCCTCCGCGGCGATCTTCTCTCGCGTCGCGCTCAGCGACGGGAGCACGTCACCCTTGTAGACCCACACCTTCACGCCGATCGCGCCGACCGTCGTCTGGGCGGTGGCGGCGCCGTAGTCGATGTCGGCCCGCAGCGTGTGCAGCGGCACCCGGCCCTCCCGGTACCACTCCCGCCGGCCCATGTCCGAGCCGCCGAGGCGCCCCGAGCACTGGACCCGCACGCCCTGCGCGCCCGCCTTCATGGCGGTGGCCACTGCCCGCTTCATGGCGCGGCGGAACGACACCCGGCCCTGGAGCTGGTCGGCGATGCCGCGGGCCAGGAGCTGGGCGTCGGACTCGGGGTCCTTCACCTCGATGACGTTGAACTTCACCTGGCGGCTGGTCATGTCCTCCAGCGCGCTGCGGAGCCTCTCGGCCTCGGTGCCGCTGCGGCCGATGACGACGCCGGGCCGGGCCGTGTGGACGTCGACCTGGATCTTCTTGTCGCCGATGCGCTCGACCTCGACGCGCGACACGGCGCCGCGGGTGAGCTCCTTGCGGAGGAAGTCGCGGATCGCCGCGTCCTCGACGACGTTGTCGGCGTAGTCCTTCTCGCTGTACCAGCGCGACTTCCAGTCGGTGACGATGCCGAGTCGCAGCCCGTAGGGGTGGATCTTCTGGCCCATGGCTACTCCTCGTCCTGGTCGTCGTATTCGTCGGCCACCACCACGGTGATGTGGCTGGTCCGCTTGCGGATGCGGGTGGCGCGCCCGCGGGCCCGCGGCCGGAAGCGCTTGAGCGTCGGGCCCTCGTCGGCGTACGCCTCGGCGACGAACAGCTCGCTCGCGTCGAGCGCGAGGTTGTGCTCGGCGTTGGCCACCGCCGAGTTCAGCACCTTGCGGACCGGCTCGGTGGCGCGCCGGCTGGTGAACTCCAGCGTCGTCTGCGCCTCCCCGACGGGCAGGCCGCGGATGAGGTCGAGCACCTGGCGCACCTTGTACGGCGACTGGCGGACGAAGCGGGCGCGGGCGGTGGCCCTCATCGCTTCCTCGCTGCCTTCTCGCCCGCGTGCCCGCGGAACGTGCGGGTGGGGGCGAACTCGCCGAGCTTGTGGCCGACCATCGACTCGGTGATGTAGACCGGCACGTGCTTGCGCCCATCGTGGACGGCGAGCGTGTGCCCGACCATCTCGGGCAGGACGGTCGACCGCCGGCTCCATGTGCGGATGACCCGCTTGGCGCCGGTGCTGTTGGCCCGCTCGATCTTCCTGACGAGGTGTTCGTCCACGAACGGGCCCTTCTTCAGTGAGCGAGCCATTACCGACGTCCCTTCTTCGTCCTGCGGCGCACGATCATCTGGTCGCTCGCTTTGCCCTTCTTCCTGGTGCGGCCCTCCGGCTTGCCCCATGGGCTCACCGGTGCCCGGCCGCCGCTGCTCTTGCCCTCGCCGCCGCCCAGCGGGTGGTCGACGGGGTTCATGGCGACGCCGCGCGTCTGCGGGCGCTTGTTCTTCCAGCGGCTGCGGCCGGCCTTGCCCAGCTTGACCAGCTCCGCCTCCGGGTTGCCGACCTGGCCGACCGTGGCCCGGCAGTCGAGATGCACGTTGCGCATCTCGCCGGACGGGAGCCGGAGCAGGGCGTAGTCGCCCTCCTTGTTCATCAGCTGGATCGACGTGCCGGCGCCGCGCGCCATCTTGGCCCCGCCGCCTGGGCGCAGCTCGACCGCATGCACCTGGGTACCGGCGGGGATGTTGCGCAGCGGCAGTGCGTTGCCGGGCTTGATGTCGGCCTTGGAGCCGGACATGAGCATGTCCCCCGGCTTCACCCGCAGTGGCGCGAGGATGTAGGCCTTTTCGCCGTCGACGTAGTGCAGCAGCGCCAGGTGGGCGTTGCGGTTGGGGTCGTACTCGATGGCGGCGACCTTGGCCGGGACGTTGTCCTTGGTGCGTCGGAAGTCGACGACTCGGTACCGGCGCTTGTGGCCGCCGCCGCGGTGGCGCGACGTGACCCGCCCGTAGCTGTTGCGCCCGGACGAGCGCTTCTTGCCCTCCAGCAGGGACTTCTCGGGCTTCTTCTTCGTGACCTCGGCGAAGTCGGCGACGGTTTGGAACCGGCGCCCCGGCGAGGTCGGCTTCAGCTTCTTGGTCGCCATGTCACACCCCGAAGATGTCGATCGATTGGCCGGTGCGGAGCCGCACCAGCGCGCGCTTGGTGTCCTTGCGGCGACCCTTCACCCATC
>JBFKDA010000316.1:0-3276 GCA_041619955.1 Acidimicrobiia bacterium
ACGCCAGCTCGGCCGCAGGGATCACGAGGTCGTCCCGTACCACGAGGTCGTCGTCCATCGCCCCCGATTATGGGCGCGTTCCCGACAGCCGCCCGGGTGCGCGACAATGGGCGGCTCATGCGCACCAGAAGCGAGACCGTGCTCCAGGAGGTCCTGCCTCCCGAGGAGCGGATCATCGAAGGCGTCGTCGCCCGCTATCAGCGGGTGGCGCCGGCCGTGACCCGCTTCGCCCGCAGCCTCGCCGGTGACGACGCGCTCCAGGTGCGGCTGGGCTCGCAGGCGTCCGCCGCCGCGCACGAGGTGGTGATCGACCCGGGCGTGTTCCAGGCCGCGTATGCGCGGTCCGCTCCCGTGACGCCGTCGGAGGTGGCACTGGCGTCGGCGCTGCACGAAGTCGTGCACCTGGTGGCGACCGACTTCGAGGAGCACCGCCCCGTCCCCCGCGAGTGGTTCCCCGACGACCACGAGGGCGAGCTGAGCGAGGACCCCGTCCACCTGCTCGATGCGCTGTCGAGCGCCGGCGGACCGGCCGGGGAGGCGATGTTCTTCGCACTCGAGGACGCCCGCCAGGAGCGGGCCCTGTTCGCGACGTACGAGGGGGCGCGGTCGGTGCTCGCCGACCTCTACCTCGCGTCGCTGCCGGGAGCGATGGCGCAGGCCCGGCCGCTCGGGCAGTTCGCGCTGGCGTGCTTCGTGCTCGCCGGCGGCTACGACGACCGTCAGCGCCTCCAGAAGCGGTCGGAGCCCCACGTCGCCGCCGCGCTCGACGACGCCACCGCGTTCGTGGACGCGGCGGTCGACACCACCGACCCCTGGGAAGTGGCCGGGCTGGCGCTGCAGTTGCTGCAGGTCGCCCGACTCCACGGCCTGGTCGCCGACAAGGCGGCCACCGAGACCCTCGGCGAGAAGGCGCTCCGCCAGGACGACGAGCAGACGGCGATCAACGAGGGCGTCGACGCGGTGCGGCTGATCTCCCCGGTGCTGCGCGACGTGGAGGGGTACGACGAGACCAAGCACGCCGCCCATGCGCTGGTGTCGGACGACGGCCGCAGCTCGGACGTCGAGCCGCAGGCCGACCCGGCCACCGAGCAGATCGTGCGGGTGTCGGAGGCGCCCACCGTGTACCTGCCGAACGGGCAGGGCGGCAAGCTGGTGACCACCGGCCTGCCCGACCGCTTCCGCCAGTTCGGCGGGCGGGGCCGGGAGGCGCTGGCGGTGGCCGCGGAGCGCTGGGGGGTGGCGCAGCGGGCGGTGTCCGGCGAGCTGTACCCGCTGTTCCTCGCCAACCAGCGGCGGGGGCTGCGGTCCGGGTTCGACGCCGGCGATCTGTCGCCGTATGCGGCTTTGCTGCTCGGCGGCGGGATGTACCAGCGGATGTTCGAGCGCCGGTCGGTGTCGTCGAAGCGCTCGTATGCGGTGAGCCTGCTGGTCGACGGGTCGGCGTCGATGCTCCAGCCGCTGGAGCTGGGCTCGGGCGCACGGGTCCCATGGGCACTGTCGGCGGCGACGCTCGGCGCCTGGACGCTGGCTCGGCTGTGCGACGAGCTGCAGATCGAGTTCGAGGTCGCGCTGTTCAACCGGGCCTTCGCCGCCCGCCTCGACGACACCGAGGAGTCCTTCATGCACCGGCTCCACCGCACCCGGGGCGAGCTGCGCCGCAGCCAGGGCTCGGCGGCCGACCGGCTCACGCGTACCGTCAACCACTACGTGATCAAGGGCTTCGACCAGCAGTGGCGCGCCAGCGAGGAGGTGCTGGCCGGGCTGTTCTGGATGGCGTCGTCGCCCGGCGACGCCAGCACCGAGGCTCGTCGCAACAAGGATTCGGCGCCCCCGGTGTCGATGTTCGAGAAGGCCGCGAACGTCGACGAGTTCAACGTGAGCTACGCCGCCGAGCGGATGAACGCCCGCCGCGCGAGCACCCGGGTGCTGGTGGTGCTCGCCGACGGGATGACCCGGGGCTCGGTGGAGTCGCTCTCGCAATCGGTCGAGGCGGTCGAGCACGGGGGCACGACCGTCCTCGGCATCGGCATCGGCGACAACACCGTGGAGGCGGCCTACGATCGCCACCAGGTGGTCAGCCGCCCCGACGAGTTGACCCAGGCCATGGTCGACGGGGTGCGCTCGGCGCTCCACCGCACCCTCGTGACGGCCGGCGCCCACACCTGGTGGGGCCAGGGCTCGACCCAGGCCCTCTACCATCTACCGGCTTCGAGGAGTACCAATGCCTGACATCGTGACGTTCGACGACCCGACCGGCGAGGGCAAGCCGGTCGAGCTGGAAGCCTTCGACGTGCCGGCCGACGTGGCCGACCACGAGCAGCGGTCCGGCCGCATCCCCGACCCGGACCCGTACTACGTCGACCTGGGCATGCTCTACAAGCTGGCCCGCATCGAGCGGGTGCGTCGCGACCACTTCACCGACACCCCGCTGCACGTGGCGCTACGCGGCCACATGGGCACCGGCAAGGACCACGACCTCGAGCAGTTCGCTGCGCTGCTGCGGCTCCCCTACTTCCGCATCCCGCTGACCGGCGAGGTGCGCGACATCACGCTGATCGGCTCCGTCAAGCTGCACGGCGACGGCAAGGGCGGCACCGAGAGCCGCTGGGAGGACGGCGACATCACCCGGGCGCTGCGCGGGCCGGCGCTGATCAACCTCTCCGAGCTGAACGCCGCCGGCGCCGAGACGCTGTTCGCCCTCCACGGGCTGCTGGACCGCTACCAGGCGCTCGGGCTGCCGACCGGGGAGACCGTGCACCTGCGCAGCGACGTCCGCCTGTTCGGCACGATGAACCCCACCGACCTGCGGGACTACGCCGGCACCCAGACGCTCAACAAGGCCTTCGCCGACCGCTGGGTGATCTGGGAGAAGCTGTTCCCGTCCGAGGAGCAGATCCAGGCGATGCTGGAGCGCCGCTACCCCGACCTCAAGGCGAAGTTCGTCGAGTTGATGGCGCGACTGGCCGTCGAGGTGAACGCGTCGTTCACGGCGCCCGACGTGCGGACCCGGGTGGAGACCCCGATGTCGCTGCGGTCGGTGCTCGACCGCTTGCCGGCCGGCCTCCGGGTGTACGCAGAGGCCGAGGACCCGCTGCGCAAGGCCTGGGAGGAGTTCGTGCTCCCCCACATCGACGCCTACGACCGCGACCACTACGAGACCGTGTGGAACGCCGTGGCCCGCAAGGGGCCCGCAGGGCCCCCATACAAGTAGCGCGCCCGCAGGGCCCCCATACAAGTAGCGCGCCCGCAGGGCCCCCATACAAGTAGCGCGCCCGC
>JBFKDA010000317.1:0-3246 GCA_041619955.1 Acidimicrobiia bacterium
AGCGGCGCCGGAACGTGAACGCCTCCGGTGACGGGCCGGCCGCTCGCAGCAGCTCCAGCCGGTGCCTGGCCTCCTCGACCGTTGGCACCTCGCCGGCCGGTACCCACCACAGCACGAGGTGCGGTTCGTTGGTCGGCTCGAACCACGCCGCCCGGCCGCGCAGCAGCTCCCGGTGGTGGCTGCGGTAGGTGAACGCCCGCAGCGCGTCGACCGACTCCCACACGCTCAGGTTGACCAGCGTGAGCGGATCCGGGAAAACCCGCAGCTCGGTGGCGTCGCCGCCGTCGGTCTGGAGCCGCCAGACGAAGCCGGGGGAGCGGTCGGCCAGCGCGTTGATCTCGTCCAGCCGGGCGGCGAACCCGGCCATCACCGGGTCATCCAACTCGGCGCGCATCCGGGCGACGTTGAGCTGGGCGAGATGGTGGGGCAGTTCTTGCATCTGATGCGCTGCAAGTTCGACGGTATCGAGGCCGTCGACCCGTTCAGCTGACCGGCGCCAGGGCCTCTGCCACCAGGGCACCCAGCTCGGTCGTGCCGGCGGAACCGCCGAGGTCGGCTGGCCGATGGCCGGCCGCCAGCACCGCCTCCACCGCCGCCTCCACCGCCGCCGCCTCGGCGGCGAGCCCGAGGCCGTGGCGCAGCGCCATCGCGGCCGTGAGGATCATCCCGAGCGGGTTGGCGACGCCTTGCCCGGCGATGTCGGGCGCCGAGCCGTGCACCGGCTCGAACAGCCCGGGCCTTGCCTCGCCGAGCGACGCCGAGGGCAGCATCCCCAAGGAGCCGGGCAGCATCGAGGCCTCGTCGCTGAGGATGTCGCCGAACATGTTGGCGGTCACCACCACGTCGAAGTCCCGGGGCCGGGCCAGCAGGTGCATGGCCATCGCGTCCACCAGCACCACCTCGTAGGCGACCTCCGGGTACTCGTCGGCCATGACCCGGGCGGCGACCTCTCGCCACAGGCGGGACACCTCCAGCACGTTGGCCTTGTCGACCGACGTCACCTTGCCCCGCCGGCCGCGCGCCGCGTCGCCGGCGACCCGCACGATCCGCTCGACCTCGGGCACCGAGTACTCCATCGTGCTCCAGGCCCGATCGCCGTCCCGGCCTGCCGGGCCGAAGTAGATGCCGCCGGTCAGCTCGCGTACGAACAGGATGTCGACGCCGGCGACGAGGTCGTCCCGCAGCGGCGACCGGCCGGCGAGCGCCGGCGACACGACGATCGGCCGCAGGTTGGCGAACAACTCCAGGTCCTTCCGGATGGCGAGCAGCCCCTGCTCCGGCCGCACCGGGCCCCCGTCCCACTGCGGCCCCCCCACGGCCCCCAGCAGCACCGCATCGCTGCCCCGGCACAGCTCCAAGGTCTCGGCCGGCAACGCCTCCCCGGTCGCATCGATAGCCACCCCCCCAACGAGCCCCTCCTCGAACGAGAAAGCGTGCCCGTGACCCGCAGCGACCGCTCGAAGCATGCCAACGGCGGCCTTCATGACCTCAGGTCCGACGCCGTCCCCGGCCAGAACCGCAAACGCAGCCTTCACGCGTGCCTGTTAGCTCGAAGGAGCGGGGCGAGCGCAGCGAGCCCCGGTCATTCGAAGACGCCGCCGGCGACCTGGGTCCGGCGCGCCGCCTTGTTGAGCGCATCGAGCAGCGCCCGCGCCGATCCCTCGACGACGTCGGTGTCGACGCCTCGCCCGGCGTAGGTCTCGTCGCCGACGATGATCACCACGTTGACCTCGGCCATCGCGTCGGCGCCGGCCGTGATCGGCACCACCCGGTAGTCCACGAGCCGGGCGTCGAACCAGAACGCCTTCTTCAGCGCGTCGAATGCGGCGTGCACCATGCCGTCGCCCGTGCCGGTGAGCTCGCGGGTCCCGTCGGCCGTCTCCACGGTGAGCCGGGCCTCCGGGGTCACGGTGTTGCCACCCTCGAGATGCATCGCCGCGAGCCGCACCGGGCCGTCGCCTGCCGGCTCGTCGGTGACGATGGCCCGCAGCTCCTCCTCGGTGATCTGGACCTTGCGATCGGCGAGCTGCTTGACCCGCAGGAAGGCACGCTCGAAGTCGTCGTCCTCCAGCACCAACTCCAGCTTCCGGAGCGCATCCGAGAAGCCGGCCCGCCCCGAGTGCTTGCCGAGCACGATCTCGCTGCGCGCCCCCACCGAGGCCGCGTCCATGATCTCGTACGTCTCTCGGTCGGCGAGCACGCCGTGCTGGTGGATGCCCGACTCGTGGGCGAAGGCGTTGCGGCCGACGACCGCCTTGTTGAACTGCACCGGGTAGCCGGTGAGGCGGGCCACCAGGCGAGACGTCTCCAGCAGCTCGGTGGTGTCGGCGCCGATCTCCACCCCGAAGTAGTCCTGGCGGGTCTTGACGGCCATGATGACCTCCTCGGTGGAGGTGTTGCCCGCGCGTTCGCCGATCCCGTTGACGGCACCCTCGATCTGGCGGGCGCCGGCGCCGATCGCCGACAGCGAGTTGGCCACCGCCAGCCCGAGGTCGTTGTGGCAGTGCGTCGAGATGATCACGTCGTCGTTTCCCTGGCGGACGTCGGCGTACACCTTCGCCATCAGCTCGACGAAGTCGGCCGGCGTCGCGTAGCCGACCGTGTCGGGGATGTTGATGGTCGTCGCCCCGGCCGCCACCGCCGCCCGGCACACCTCGATCACGAACTCGGGGTCGGACCGGGTGGCGTCCTGGGGGGAGAACTCGACGTCGTCGCAGTACTTGCGGGCGCGGGCGACGGCCTCGCTGGTGGATGCGAGCACCTCGGCGGGGGTCATCTTCAGCATGCGTTCCATGTGGATCGGCGACGTGGAGATGAACACGTGGATCCTGGCCCGGTCGGCGGCGGACAGCGCGTCCCACGCCCGGTCGATGTCGTCGGGATGGGTGCGGGCCAGCGACGCGATCACCGGGCCGTGCACCTCCCTGGCGATGCGCGATACGGCCTCGAAGTCGCCCTCCGAGGAGGCGGCAAACCCCGCTTCGACGACGTCGA
Source organism: Acidimicrobiia bacterium (assembly GCA_041619955.1). GTDB lineage: Bacteria > Actinomycetota > Acidimicrobiia > Spongiisociales > JAOTWH01 > JBFJZV01. Next base: position 2,995 of record JBFKDA010000317.1, read on the forward strand.
CGCGCAGCTTGGCCAGCTGGCGGGCGATGGCCAGCTTCTCGTCAGGGGTGAGCGCGATGCCGGGCGCCTGTTCGCCGTCGCGCAAGGTCGTGTCGAAGATGATGAGGCGATCGGACATGAGGGTGGTCTCCTGGAGAGCGGGCGAGCGGGGACGGCTGGGCGGGGGCCGGGTCGGCTAGTGGCCGCCCGGCCCGCTAAGCGCGAGCCGCTCCGGGAGCAGGGTCATACGTCGTCTTCCGGTGACTTGTCGAC
>JBFKDA010000318.1:0-3198 GCA_041619955.1 Acidimicrobiia bacterium
CTGGGGCACCTGCTTCCGGCGCTTCGTCAAGGCGATGGCGTCGTCGTCAACGTGTCGTCGGATGCTTCGGTCGAGGCCTACGAGACGTGGGGGCCGTACGGGGCGTCGAAGGCGGCGCTCGACCACGCCAGCGCGGTGCTGGCCAGGGAGGAGCCCGCGCTGGCGGTGTACGCATTCGACCCGGGCGACATGCGCACCGACATGCACCAGGCCGCATTCCCGGGCGAGGACATCTCCGACAGGCCGCCGCCGGATACCGTCGTGCCCGTGCTGCGGCGCCTGGTCTCGAGCGGGCTTCCTTCGGGGCGGTATGCCGCCAGCGACCTGCAAGCGAGCATCCGATGACGCTCGGTGCCGCGAGGCAGCCCTTGGCGCTCAACGGCGGGCAGGCGGCCGGCGTGCCGCCCGAGGCACGCGGACTGCGACGCGACGAGGTCCGCCTCATGGTCGCCTCCCCCACCCGGTTCGAGGACACCACCTTCCGCAGGCTGCCGGAGTTCCTGGCGCCCGGCGACCTCCTCGTGGTCAACACCAGCCCAACCATGGCGGCGGCAGTCGCAGGCACCCTCGACGGCCACCCCGTCGGCGTGCACCTGTCCACTCCACTCGACGACGGCAGGTGGGTGATCGAGCTGCGGCGTCCCGATGCCACCGGTCCCGTCCTCGACGCCCGCGCCGGCCAGCGCGCCCGAGTGCCCGGCGGCTCGATCGTGCTGGAGGCGCCGGCGGACGACGGGGCACCGGAAGCCGTTCGACTCTGGCGGGCGACGTTCGACGTCGCCGCAGGGGTGCGCGCCCTCATGCGCCACCACGGCAGGCCGATCCGCTACGGGTACGTCACCGGCGAGTGGCCGCTCTCGATGTACCAGACCGTCTTCGCCGATCGGCGCCGCTGGCCGGGCAGCGCCGAGATGCCGAGCGCCGGCCGGCCGTTCACCGCCCGGCTCGTGCGTGCATTGCGGAACAGGGGCGTGGCTCTCGCGCCGGTCGAGCTCCATGCCGGGGTGTCGTCGCAGGAAGCCCACGAGCCTCCCCAGCCCGAGCGGTTCGCGGTCTCGCCGCGTGCGGCTGCGCTCGTCAACGCCACGCGGCGGCGAGCGGGGCGAGTGATCGCGGTGGGGACCACCGTCACCCGGGCGCTCGAGTCCGCCGTCGCCGGCGACGGGACGGTCGCCGGCGCGACCGGGTGGACCGACCTCGTGCTGGGGCCCGACCGCCCGGCGCGCCTCGTCGACGGGCTGATCACCGGTTGGCACCCGCCGGAAGCGTCCCACCTCGACCTGCTGCGGGCGGTCGCCGGTCGGGAGGTGGTGGCGCAGGCCTACGAGCGGGCCAGGGCCGGTGGATATCTGTGGCACGAGTTCGGCGACTCGTGCCTGCTGCTCGGGCCCGGCCGGCGGGGCTGAGGAGACCGGCGGCGGGGTCGTCGTACCATCGCGACATGAGCACCCTCGCCGAGTCCGTGCGGCGGGTGGCGTCCGAGTGCGGGTTCTCGGGCGTCGTCCGCATCGACCGGGGACGCGACGCCCAGCTCTCCGAAGCCTTCGGCTGGGCCCATCGCGGGCTCCAGGTGGCCAACACTGGCGACACGCAGTTCGCAATCGCCAGCGGCGGCAAAGGCTTCACTGCGCTGGCCGTCGTCAGCCTCTTTGAGGACGGGGCCCTGGCGCTGGACACCCCGGCGCGCTCCGTGCTCGGCGACGACCTGCCCCTCGTCGCCGGCGACGTGACCGTCGAGCACCTCCTGGCGCACCGGTCCGGGATCGGCGACTACCTCGACGAGGAGCGCGACGATCTGGATCCGGCCGACTACGTCCTCGTGTCCCCGGTGCACGAGCTGGCGACCACGGAGGCGTTCCTGGCCGAGCTCGACGGGCACCCGGCCAAGTTCCCGGCAGGTCAGCGGTTCTCGTACTGCAACGGGGGCTACGTGGTGCTCGCCCTGATCGCCGAGCGCGTCAGCGGAGTGCCGTATCACGACCTGGTTGCCGAGCGGGTGCTCGGCCCGGCGGGCCTCGCGGACACGGGCTTCCTGCGCTCGGACGAGCCGTCGGCTCGCATGGCGCTCGGCTACCTGGACGGCGCCGGCCTTCGGACCAACGTCCTGCACCTGCCGGTCCGCGGCAACGGCGACGGCGGGCTGTACACGACGGCCTCCGACATGCATGCCTTCTGGGCCGCCCTGTTCGACGGGTCGATCGTGCCTCCGGCGTTGGTCGCCGAGATGACCCGGCCGCGCAGCAAGCTTCCCGGTGAAGGAGCGCGGTACGGTCTCGGCTTCTGGCTGGCCGAGCGCGGCCCGGTAGTGAAGCTGGTCGGGAGCGACGCGGGGGTGTCGTTCCACAGCGCGCACGACCCCGCGACGGGTGCTACCTGGACGGTCATCTCCAACACCACCGACGGCGCCTGGCCCATGGTGCGCCACGTCGAGGAGGCCCTGCGGACCATGCGGTGACGCCGCACCGGCCACTCCCCTGGCGCAGCACCGCCCTGCGAGAACCCAGCGCCGTCGGGCCACGCCGCGATGCACACCCGGTCGCCTGCGTGCGGCACCTGGCGGCTACTCGAACTCCCGGTCGAGCTTCAGCAGGGTGAGCACGTTTCGGACCGCGTGGCGGCGGAAGATCCACTGGGTGGTCGCCGCGTACACGCCACCGAGGAGGTCGGCGACCACGGCCAGGTTCAGCGCCGTGAGCGGCACCAGCGCGTCGGACGGGAGCGCCACGAGCCCGAGGGCGATCGTGTGTAGGCGGCCACCACTGCACCGACGAGCCGGCTCAGCGACCCGACGCGCCGGGCACCGCAGCGGCGGGGAAGCCGCAGTGCCGGAGGATCCCCATGTCGCGGTGCGCCAGGTTCATGTACGAGTTGAAGCTCAGGAAGATGTACACGGCGCAGGCGACGAACACCGCGAGCACGGCGGCCAGGCCGAGTTGGGTCGTCGTGCGGAGCGACCCGGCCAGGTCGTCGAACGCTTTCAGCGTGTAGTTGGTCGTGTAGCCGAGGTCCTCCACCGAGCCGGCGACGGCGTCCACGCCTCCAGGTCGTCGACGTGCCGCTGCGAGGCGACCGGCCGTTCGTGGCGGGCGCCGTGATGGCCCTGCTGGCGGCGCTGGCCCTCTCCGGCGGGGCCGTCGACCAGTACCTCCTAGCTGCACGTGGGCTGCTTCCCCCCGGGTTCCTGCTGCATCGCGTTCA
>JBFKDA010000319.1:0-3197 GCA_041619955.1 Acidimicrobiia bacterium
CCGGGCCTTCCTTGATCCACACCGCCGCCGCCGACCACAGGCCCCACACCTCGTCGCTCTCGCCGAGCAGCGGCATGGCGTCGGGCGTCAGCGACAGCAGCCCGTTGATGGCGTAGCGGATCTCGGCGTCCGACAGGATGTCCGGCATCAGCTCCAGCGCGTCCTCGAGCTGGGCGTCGAAGTCCTCCTCGGTGAACGGCATCTCGGTCGGCGACAGCGCCGCCTCGTCGATGGAGGGGATCTCGTCGGGGTGGTGGAAGATCGGGCGGTGGGCATAGCTGCCCACCTCCATCGAGCCGGCGGTCTGGCGCTCGTACATGAACGTGTCCATGTCCCGCACGATCGGGTAGCCGATCTCGTTGCCGGTGGCCTGCAGCACGTCGATGGGACCGACGTCGATCATCTGGTGGACCGCAGGCGTCAGCGGGATGGACGCTCCGGCCATCTCGGCCAGCCGCGGGCTCCACACCCCGCAGGCGACCACGACGGTGTCGGTCTCGACTCGGCCCTGGTCGGTAACGACCGCTGCAACCCGGCCGTCCTCCACCTCGATGTCGAGCACCTCCGTGTTGGGGGCCAGCGTCAGCGCCCCCTTGGCCTGGGCGCGCTCCCGCATGATCGTGCCGGCCCGCAGCGAGTCGACGACCGCGACGCTCGGGGTGTGGAAGCCGCCGAGGATCGTGGACTCGTCGAGGAACGGCACCAGCTCCTTCACCTCGGCCGGGGACAGCAGCCGGGACTCGATGCCCCACGCCTTTGCCGAGGTCATCCGGCGGCGCAGTTCCTCCAAGCGCTCCTCGGTGCGGGCCACCTCGATCCCGCCGCTGGTGACCATCACCCCCATCTCGTCGTACTGGCGCATCGAGTCGAGGGTGAGGAACGTCATCTCCTTGGAATGGTCCACCGGGAAGATGAAGTTCGAGGCGTGGCCCGTCGATCCTCCCGGGTTGGGGAGGGGTCCCTTGTCGATCTGGACGATGCCTGTCCACCCGAGCTCCGCCAGGTGGCCGACGACGCAGTTCCCGACGATGCCGGCGCCGATGACGACCACATCGGCGCGCGCTGGGAGATCACTCACCCTGAACTCTCCTGTGTGCTGGACACCCCGCCCCGTCGAGTGTACTGTTCCGCCATTCAGCACGTTTCCGCACTGCGGAACGCTTCCCCCGGACGGTCAAGAAATGGCCGAAGAGCACCCGGCCGACCAAGAGATCGACCTCGCGGCCCTCGCCGACGACGAGCTCGTCGCCCAGATGCACGACGACCTCTACGACGGCCTCGCCCACGAGATCGTCGAGGGCACCGAGATCCTGCTGGCCCGCGGCTGGTCCGCGGACAAGGTGCTCAACGACGCGCTCGTCGAGGGGATGCGCATCGTGGGCATCGACTTCCGCGACGGGATCCTGTTCGTGCCCGAGGTGCTGCTGGCCGCCAATGCCATGAAGTCCGGCATGGCCATTCTGCGGCCGCTGCTGGCCGAGACCGGCGCGGAGTCGGTCGGCAAGATCGTCATCGGCACCGTCAAGGGCGATATCCACGACATCGGCAAGAACCTGGTGGGGATGATGCTGGAGGGCGCCGGGTTCGAGGTCGTCGACCTCGGCATCAACACCGACGCCGACGAGTTCATCGCCGCCCTCGACGAGCACAAGCCCGACATCCTCGGCATGTCGGCGCTGCTCACCACCACGATGCCCTACATGAAGGTGGTCATCGACACCCTCGTCGAGAAGGGGATCCGCGAGGACTACATCGTTCTGGTCGGTGGCGCCCCCCTCAACGAGGAGTTCGGCAAGGCCGTCGGCGCCGACGCGTACTGCCGCGACGCCGCGGTCGCCGCGGAGACCGCCAAGTCGCTGGTGACGGCCCGCCGTGCCGGCGCCTGAGCCGCACGGCGTCCTGGTCATCGGGTGCGGGGCCATCGCGCGCGAGCTGCTGGAGGTCACCCGCGGCGTCCCCCACGTGACGGTCGAGTGCCTGCCGGCCTGGCTACACAACCGGCCATCCGGCATCCCCGACGCCGTGGGGGCCCGCATCGCCGCCGCCCGCGGCCGGTACCGCACGATCTTCGTGGGCTACGCCGACTGCGGCACCGGCGGCCGGCTCGACGCGCTGCTGGAGGCCGAAGGGGTCGAGCGGCTGCCCGGCGCCCACTGCTACGAGTTCTTCGCCGGCACCGCCCGGTTCGCCGCGCTGCACGACGCCGACCCCGCCACCTTCTATCTGACCGACTACCTCGCCCGCCACTTCGACCGGCTGGTGATCGCCGGGCTGGGGCTCGACCGCCACCCCGAGCTCCTGGTCGACTACTTCGGCAACTACCGCCGGCTCGTCTACCTGTCCCAGCGCGACGACCCCGACCTGGTGCGCCGGGCGCAGGCCGCCGCCGACCGGCTGGGCCTGGCGTTCGAGCACGTGCCTACCGGGTACGGGGACCTGGCCCCGGCGCTGGCGGCGCTGTGATGGGCGCCCTCACCACGATCTACTGGCGCGACATCCCCGCCTCCGTGCAGTGCCGCAACGGGCGCGAGCGCCACTCGGTGGCGCTCACCGAGCGGTTCCAGCAGGCCATCGACCGGGCGGCGATGCGGGCCGGGGCGATCGGCACCGACGCCTACCTCGAGGAGTGGCGGCGAGAGACTCGCGACTGCGGTGACGACCTGGCCGCCGAGGCCGGCGCCGAGGCAGCCCGGCTGGAGGCGGCGTACCCGCCGGAGCGGCTGGCCCGGCTGGCCGAGTCGCTCGGCCTCGAAGACGCGGCGCCGTGACCGACACCGTCGTCTCGTCGGCGACCCGCGAGGTCGTGATCGGGTTCGAGCGGCCGTTCGTGATCATCGGGGAGCGCATCAACCCAACGGGTCGCAAGCGCCTCGCCGCCGAGATGAAGGCCGGCGACTTCAGCCGCGTCGAGGCCGACGCGCGAGCGCAGGTGGTGGCCGGCGCCGACATGCTCGACGTCAACGCCGGCATCCCCCTCGCCGACGAGCCCGCGCTGCTCGCTCGCGCCGTGCAGCTCGTGCAGTCGGTGACCGACGTGCCGCTGTCGATCGACTCGTCGATCGTGGAAGCGCTGGAGGCCGGGCTCGCCGCGTACCGGGGAAAGGCGCTCGTCAACTCGGTGACCGGTGAGGACGAGGTGCTGGAGCGGGTGCTGCCGCTGGTGGCCCGGCACGGGGCGGCCGTGGTGGCGATCTCCA
>JBFKDA010000320.1:0-3192 GCA_041619955.1 Acidimicrobiia bacterium
CGAGCAGCGCGTCCTCGCAGTCGAGGAGGGTGAGCTGGCAGCCGTCGCACGACGCGAACTTCCACACGGCGAGCTTGGGGCGGGTGGCGACGGCGGTCACAGCTCGGGCACCGCCAATGCCGACCGCACCCGCGACCAGGGGACGACCGGGCCGTCCCGGCAGACGAAGTCGGCGCCGAACTGGCAGTGGCCGCAGAACCCGACCGCGCACTTCATGTTGCGCTCCAAGCTGACCGCCACCGCGTTCTCGGGCACCCCGAGGGCGGTCAGCTCCCGGGCCACGACCTTCATCATGATCTCCGGGCCGCAGAGCAGCGCCACGGTCTCGGCCGGCTCGAACGCGACCCTCGGTAACAGCCCGCCCACCAGGCCGACGTCGCCGTGCCAGTCCTCGTCGGCGCGGTCGACGGTCACCTCGACCTCGATGTCGAAGCGGCTGCGCCACGCACGGAGGTCCGCCTCGTACAGCAGGTCGGCGGGCGAGCGGGCTCCGTAGAGGAGGGAGAGCGTCCGGTACCTGCCGCGGTGGGCGAGCACCTCCAGCACCGCGGGGCGGAGCGGGGCGAGCCCGATGCCGCCGGCCACGACGACGAGGTCCCTGCCCGTCGCCGCCGCCAGCGGCCAGGCCGTACCGTATGGCCCGCGGATGCCCACCACGTCGCCGTCGACGAGCCCGCAGATCGCGGCGGTGACGGCGCCGGCCGCGCGCACCGTGTGGAGGAGCGTCCCGCGGGCAGGGTCGCCTCCCGCGATCGAGATCGGCACCTCGCCGACCCCGAAGACGTAGAGCATCGTGAACTGGCCCGGGGCGAACTCCATGCCGGGGCCGTAGTCGGCCTCGAACTCGATCGTCACCGTGTCGGCGGTCTCTTGGCGGCGGCCGACCACCCGGTACGGGAGGGGGCGCAGCGCTTCGCCGGCCCGGGTGCCGACCGCGACGACCGGATTGGTCACGGCTGGAGGAGGTAGAGGTCCGTGAGGCGGGTCCGGGTGTGGTGGAGGCGGCGGATCGCCTGGCGGGCGACGGCCCCGAGCACCTGGCGCCCGAAGTCGCTGTCCTGGTCGCAGCGCACCCGCACCGCGGCGGCGTCGAAGCTCAGCGTGCGGGTCTCGACCCGGGCGCGCGCCCGCCAGTTCCACCGGTAGGGCGGGTACATCCAGCTCAGCCCGAGGAGGTCGCCGGTGCCGAGCGTCTGGATGACCATCGGCGCTCGGCCGGGGCCGGCCAGCTCCAGGCCGACCTTCCCCGAGACGATGATCGAGAACTCCTTGGCCGGCGCGTCCTCCTCGAAGACCACGTCGCCGGCGGCGTACGACATCGGCGTACACACGGATTCGAGGAACTCCAACTGGTCGGGGCCGAGATGGGCGAGCAGGTCGATGCGCCCTCGGACCGTGTCGAGCTTCATGCCAGTACCTCCGTTTGCATGGCCCCTGCCTCCGTTTGCATGGCCGTGGCCTCCTCCGTGATGTCGATGCCGACCGGGCACCAAGTGATGCAGCGACCGCAGCCCACGCAGCCGGACGTGCCGAACTGGTCGTGCCAGGTCGACAGCTTGTGGGTCATCCACTGCCGGTAGCGGGACCGGGTCGAGCTGCGCACGGGCACGCCGTGGATCGCCGAGAAGTCGAGCGCGAAGCAGGAGTCCCAGCGGCGGTCGCGGGTGGCCGTCTTGCGGTCGAGCGATGCGGCGTCCTCGGTGGTCGAGCAGAAACACGTGGGGCACACCAGGGTGCAGTTCGTGCACGCGAGGCAGCGCGCCGCGACGGCCTCCCAGCGTGGGTGGTTCGGGTGGTCGCGGAGCAGCTTCGGGAGGCCGTCGGTGTCGAGCGTGCGGCCCATGGACGTGCTCGCGGTGGCCACGATCCGCCGCACGGCGGCGTGGTCGGCAACGGTGGCGGGACGCCCACCCCACTCCTCGAGGATCGCCATCCCGTCGTCGCTGCCGGCCACCACCACGAAGTCGTGCCGGCTCCCGTCGACGAGCTCGGTCAGGACGAGGTCGTAGCCGGCGGTGCACTCCGGGCCGGTGCCCATCGACGCACAGAAGCACGTGCCGCCCGCCACGGCGCAGTTGACGCCGATCATGAACGCGCCGCGCCGGTGGTGCGCATAGATGCGGTCGACGGCGCCCGACTCCAGGAACACCCGGTCCTGGATCGCGACCGCTGCCAGCTCGCACGCCCGGACGCCGAGGAAGGCGTATCGGACACCCGGCAGCTCCGGCTCGGTGAGGTCGAGCCGACCGTGGTCGAGGGACACGTCGACGAGCCGGCTGCGAGGCGGGAACAGGTATCGCTTGAGGGAGTCGGGGCCCACCGCGTAGCCGAACAGCGCGGCATCCGCCCGCCGTTCGAGGCGGTAGGTGCCGCCGTCCTGGCGCTCGGTCCAGCCGCCGGGAAGATCGGCGTCCGCGGCCACTTCGCCGTAGCGGATGGCGCCGTCGCGGATCGTCGGGCCGATGACCTGGTATCCGGCGCGCGCCAGCAACGGGAAGATCCCGCCGAACCCGGCGCGATCGATGACCCTGGCTGCCGTCGGCTCCACGAGCCGACCGTATCTGGTGAGCCAGGGACGGGTGAGGGGTTGGAGGTCGGCGCGGCTCGGGACCTCCTGCCCTGGTTGGGCATAGCGAGGGCGACCCGACTATGAACCCCGCCATGGCATCGATCGAACTCGACGGATCCCGCGTCCTGGTGCTCGGCGGCTCGGGCGAGCTGGGCAGCCGCATCGCCGCCGAACTGCGCGCCCGCGGGGCCGAGGTCGTGCTGGCGGGGCGGGACGCCGAGCGCCTCCAGGCGCGGGCCACCGAGCTCGGCGGTGTGGCGTCCGTGCAGTTCGACCTCACCGAGCCGGCACACGCCGAGCACGTCGTCGGCACCGCGGTGGAGCTGCTGGGCGGGCTGGACGGGGTCGTCAACGCAGCCGGGGTGGTCGCATTTGGCGCGCTCGCCAACCTCGCGGACCCGGTGCTCGACCAGCTCGTGGCCGCAGACCTCGTGGGGCCGCTCCGAGTGATCCGGACTGCGCTCCCGCACCTCCACGGCGGCTTCGTCGTGAACATCACCGGCGTCGTCGCCGAGGCGCCGGTGGCCGGCATGGCCGCATACTCGGCGGTGAAGGCCGGCCTGTCGGCGGCGAGCCGGGCCCTCGCCCGCGAGCTGCGGCGCGACGGCGTCCACGTGCTGGAC
>JBFKDA010000321.1:0-3188 GCA_041619955.1 Acidimicrobiia bacterium
CGGCGACCCGGGCGACGCGCCGTTCGTCGGCGACTTCGACGGCGACGGCGTCGACACCGTCGGCCTGCACCGCCAGTCCACGGGACGGGTGTACTTCCGCAACAGCCTGTCGACCGGCATCGCCGACGCCGACTTCGTCTATGGCGACCCCGGCGACTTCATCATCGCCGGCGACTGGACCGGCGAAGGCACCGACACCGTGGGCATCTTCCGCCCCACCGACACCGCCTTCTACCTGAACTACGCCAACGCCCGCGGCATCGCTGACGAGACGGTCTTGATGGACTGGGCCGGCACGATGCGGCCGGTCGGCGGCGCGCTCGGGCGCACCGGCATGGTGTCGTACGCCGACCATCCCTGCACCGGGCCGTACAGCGGCCCGACCGGGCCGGTCGCCACGTCGCCTGCGCCCGCGTCGCCGTCCGACGCGGTCGGGGTGCTGGGCATGAGCTTCACCCAGGGCAAGGACTGCGACCGTGCGGTGATCGGGCTCGGGGCCCTGCCGGCCGGGCAGGTCGCCTTCTTCGAGTCCGGAGTGCCGGCCACATCTGTGCCGGCGGGCGCAGAGGTCACCGCCCACGGTGCCCGTGCGCACGTCACCCTGCCCGGCGTGGACATGGGCCGCATCTTCGGCATGGAGTTCCTCGGCGACCCGTACGGGTTCGTCGTCCGGACGCCGACGTCCGGCCCCACCGTGGGGGACCTCTACGTCGACGTGCTCTACGACGGGTACCGGTTGTCCCGGGCGTACTTTCTGGAGGGCCCGGCGCGTATCGTGATCGACTCGATCCCGGCTGCGACGCCGCCCGGGTTGCGGCTGGGGCCGATCGTGGACACGTTCGTGGCACTGCGCGACCCGATCGACCCGACCGGCGCCGGCTTGACGCCGCCGATCGATGTGTTCGGATACGGCCGGCCCTTCGAGGCGAGCGACTCGGCCTTCCTGACCGACGCGGCGACCGGCGCCCCGGTCACGGCGACGTGGAGCGGCTGCGAGCCTGCCTTTGTAGTTCCGCCGAACACCGGGTGCGTCTATGACACCACCGACTACATCGACGCGTGGGGCGAGTTCTCGTTCACGATCGAGAGCGTCGCTCCCGGCCGCTACCAGCTCGAAGTGCTCATCACCAGCCCGGCGAGCCCGGAGGACGGCGGCTTCCAGGGGAGCAGCATCACGGACGTGTTCACCGTGCGGTAGTCGAGCTGGGCCGCTACGCCAGCCAGCGGCCCAGCCAGCCCAGCACCTCGGCGTACCACTGGAGCGAGTTGGGCTTGCGCAGGATCCAGTGGCCCTCGTCGGGGTAGTACAGCAGCCGGGCCGGGACGCCCTTGGCCTTCAGCATCCCGTACAGCTCCAGGCCCTGGTCCACCACCACCCGGTAGTCCTTCTCTCCGTGGATCACCAGCGTGGGCGTCTCGAGCACCTCGAAGTTGGCGGTGGGGCTGGTGCTGAGCACCTTGTCGACGTCCTCCCAGGCGTGGGCGCCCATGGCCCGTTCCCGGCCCTGGGTGCCGTCGGTGGCGTACTGCCCCAGCAGGTTGGTGACGCCGGCGTGGCACACCGCGGCTGCGTACCGGTCGGTATGGCCGATCAGCCAGGCGACCAGGTAGCCGCCGTACGAGCCGCCCATGATCGCCATGCGGTCGGGGTCGGCGACGCCTGTGGCGAGCAGGTGGTCGGTGCCGGCCTCCACGTCGGCCATCGGCATCGTCGCCCAGTCGCCCAGGATCGACTCGGCGAACTCCGAACCGAAGCTCGACGAGCCATGGAAGTTGACCATGGCGATCACGTAGCCGCCGCCGGCGAACGCCTGGGCGTTCCAGCGGTAGAACCAGTGGTCCCCGTAGATGCCGTGCGGGCCGCCGTGGATGTTCTGCACCAGCGGCGCCGGCCGGGACCGGTCGTGGCCGGGCGGGAACACCAGCCACGCCTGGATCTCGTCGCCGTTCGCCCCCGCGAAGCGCACCTCCTCCACGTCCCCGAGGTCGACCTCGGCCAGCACGTCGGCGTTGAACGACGTGAGCCGTTGCGGGTCGCCGCCGGCCAGCGGCACCCGCCAGGCGTCGGCCGGGTCGCGCAGCGTGTCGAAGGAGTAGTAGACGTGGTCGTCCGCGGCAGGCATGGGGCCGGCTACCCAGCCGCCCTCCACGATGCGCTCGGGCACGCCGGGCTCGAGGCCCGTTCGGTACAGGTGCTTGCGGCCGGCGTCCTCGGCCGCCAGCACCAGCGTGCCGTCGCCGGCGAACCCCCACTGCTCCGCCGAGTGGTCCCACCCCGGTGTCAGCCCGGCCTCCTCGCCGGTAGCCCGGTCGCGGCGGACCAGCTTCCAGGGCTCGCCGTAGTAGTCGATCGACTCCTGCCAGCCGTACACGATCCACGACCCGTCGGGGCTGTAGCGGGGCCGCCACTCGTTCCCGGCGCCGTCGGTGACGCGGCTCGCCACCCCGCTGCCGTCGGTCGGGACGGTGTAGAGGGCGTACCGCACCCGCCCGTCGGCCTCCAAGACCACCGCCGCCGAGAACGCCACCTCGGCGCCGTCGGGAGCGACGTCCCAGGTGCCGGCCGGGTCCATCAGCTCGAACCACTGCGTCCAGCCGGGCAGCAGGTCGGTCACCTTCCCAGAAGCGAGGTCGTAGCGCATGATGTGGGACACGGTGCCGTCGCTGAGCCAGCGGTCCCAGAAGCGGTAGACGCGGTCCTCGGTGGCCTTGCCCGAGACCGGGTGCTCCGCACGATCCTCCAGCGCCTTGACGGTGGCGTCCACGTGAGGCGCCTCCCGCAGCACGTGCGCCAGGAACAGGACACCGGAGCCGTCGGGCAGCCAGCGGGGGTCGGCAACGCCGAGCGGCAGGTCGGTGGCGACCCGGGCCTCGCCGCCGTCGACCGGCAGCAACGCGAGCTGCGGATGGTCGCCGCCTTCCGGCTTGCGGGTGAAGGCGATGGTGCGGCCGTCGGGGGAGATCGCCGGGCTGGAGCTGCTGCGCGCGGCCGTGGTGAGCGGGCGGGGATCGCCACCGGCCGGGTCGACCCGGTACAGGACCGTGACGCCCTCGTCCTCGGGGTGTTCGGTCACCGGCACGATGAGGTACGAGCCGTCGGGGGCCGGCACCGGCGGGGCGGCGCGCCGGAACCTCCAGAGGATGTCGGGGGTGAGAGGCCTGACGCTCACCGTGCCGACTGTAGCCCG
>JBFKDA010000322.1:0-3177 GCA_041619955.1 Acidimicrobiia bacterium
CAGCGCGTTGAGGCGGCCCTCCACGCAGGCCCGCAGCAGGTCGGCCACCTGGTCGGACATCGTGCCCATCGCCACCAGGTCGTCGACCTGGTACGGGTCCTTCGAGAACAGCCGGATCGTGAGAACCGGGCCGTCGACGGCCAGGGGCGGGATCACCGCGTTCACCCGGGACCCGTCGGGGAGGCGGGCGTCCACCATCGGCGACGACTCGTCGATGCGGCGGCCCACCTGGGAGACGATGCGCTCGATCACCCGCCGCAGGTGGGCGCGCGACTGGAAGCGGTCCTCGGTCTCGTGCAGGCGCCCGTTCCGCTCGATGAAGATCGTCTCCTCGGCGTTGACCATGATCTCGGTGACTCCGGCGTCGTCGAGGTGCTTCTGGATCGGCCCGTAGCCGAGCACGTCGTCCCGCACCTCGGCGACGAGCCGGTCCCGCTGCGCGGTGGTGAGCGGGGCGCCTTCGCCGTCGAGGGCGTTGCCCAGCTCCTCCATGACGAAGGCCTGGAGCTGCTCCTCGGTGAGCGACGAGTCGTAGAGGCGCCCGCCCAGCCGGGCGAACAACGCCGCCTGGGCGCGCTGTTTGACGCCGGCCAGCGGATCGGAGCTCGTGACCACGAGCGGCGCGGCTCCGTTGACCGCAGGCGTCGCGGTGGGCCGGCCAGTCTCCTGTTGGGTAGTAGTCGCCTTGAGGCGCTCGCTGAGTTTCATCTATCCCCTCCTGAGGTTGAACAGCCCGCCAGAGCGGGGCGCAGTGACTTCGGTGAAGCGCCCGACCACCTCGAGGAGGCGGCGGGAGGCCTCGGAGCGGGGCGCCGCGGTCAGCAGCGCCGTGCCCTGGTTCATCGAGAGCGGCATGCTGCGGGTGCTGGGCAGCTCGACGTCGACCCGCATGCCGACCATGGTCTCGACGACCGACGGGTCGATGCCGACGTCGCTGTCCGCCCGGTTGAGGATCAGATGGCGGGTCGCTTCGGTCATCCCGAGGTGGTCGAGCGCATCGACGACCTTGCGCATCGCCTTGGCCGACGCCACTGCCATGTCGCACACGAGCAGCAGGTCGGTCGACAGCTCCAAGGCTCCCAGCGCGTGCTCCGTGAGCCCGGCCGAGGTGTCGACGATCACGAACTCGAACTCGCCCGCGAGCAGGTCGATCACCCGCCGGGCGCGGCTCTCCGCCACCTCCTCGCCGTCGGCGGGCGAGTCCGGGGCAGCGAGGACGAACAGCCCGCTCTCGTGCCTGGTCAGGAACACCTTCAACGTCGCCAGGTCGAGCCCGGAGCCACGCGCCGCGTCGGCGATCGTGTGTGAGGGGGTCAGCCCCAGGGCGGTCGGCACGTCGCCGAACTGGAGGTCGAAGTCGACGAGCACGGTCGAGCCCGGCTTGGCCTGGGCCAGGCCGACGCCGAGGTTGGTGGCCAGCGCCGTCTTCCCGGCGCCGCCTTTCGGGGCGATGATGGTGATCACGCGCCCGGCGCCCGCGGCCCGGCCTGCGGCGCCGGGCTCGGGCGGGCCCACCCGCTGCGCCCGCTGCAGCGCCCGGTCGATGATCCGGCGCACCTCGTGGTCGGGGGTCTCGGGGGAGATGACGTCGCGCACCCCGGATTGGAGGGCGCGACGCCACAGCTCGGGCGACGGCTCGGCAGCGACGAGCACGGTGATCTCGGGCGCTTCTCGGTCGACGAGGCCGGCCAGGTAGAGCGCCTCGTCGAGGGGCAGGTCGGGCCCCAGCACGACGACCGCAGGGTGGTCGCTGGTCAGGTCCAGCAGCGCGCCGTCGGCGTCGGCGACCAGCCGGGCGTCCTGCCAGCGGCGCAGGTCCCCGTTGAGGGCACCGCCGTAGGCGCGCCGGACCCGCTGCTCGAAAGCGAGGCTGGCGGTGGCGAGGACGATCTGGCTCATCGGTAGATCGACCCCCGCGTCTGGATCGTGGTGCCGTCCTCCGGCGCGCCCTCGGCCTCGGTGGCGAGCCAGACCGTGCCGTGCTCGGCCGTGAACACGACCTTCTCGGCGTCCGGCGCGGGCAGCGCCAGGGTCACCAGCAGGTTGCCGGTGGGGGCCAGCTCCAGCGACGACGCCTGCAGCTCGGGGTTGGCGACCTCGGTGGGCAGCCGCTCGATCTGGACGTTGGTCACCAGGACCTTGTGCAGGATGACATGGGTGGTGTTGGGGGTCTTCAGGTTGCGGGCCGGCTCGCCGGGCTCCGGGGCGGCCTCATCGACGATCTCCACGACCTCGATCGGCTGGTCGCCACCCGGCTCCACCGAGCCCACGTCGAACGGCTCGAACGACGCGAAGACTCCCACGAGGCTGCCGGGCCGGAGCCGCCCGCCCAGCGCGCGCTCGGGAGACAGCGAGACCGTCACCTGCATGAGCCCGTCCGGAATCTCGATCTTGGTCTCGGTCTCGAGCTCGCTGATCGAGATGAAGCGGCTGTCGAGCAGCTGCTCACCCGGCGCCAGGTCGACCGCAGCCACCCGGTCACCGAGCTCGTCGAGCGAGGCGACGGCGCCTTCGGCGCGCAGCTTGGAGGGCACCAGCGACACCTTGACCTGGCGGTCGAGCTCGGCGCCGACCGCACCGCGGGCGACCGGCTCCTCGACCACGAGGACCTGCACGACCTCCTCCCCGGCGGCGGCGCGCTCCTCGGCACCGTTGACGTATGCGAGCAATACGAACGTCCCGGCGGCGGCCAGCACCACCGAAGCGATCAACCCCACGACCCTCCGACTCATCTTTCTCTCCTCCTCCGACTCTTACGGACTCATCCGGTCAGCTTCACGATCACGATCCCCCGGTCTTCCCCGCCGATCTCGCCCATCGACAACGTGGTTGTGGTGAAGTAGCCCGCGATGCACCGGTCGCTGCCGCCGCATGGCGCGGTGGACCCGCTCGGGTACTTGAAGCCCCCACCGAAGTTGTATCCCGTCACGTGCAGCGCCCCGAAGCCGGCCACGTGGTACGTCGCGTTGCTCCCCGTGTCCATGATGTCGTCGAAGAACGGGATGGGGACCGCCGTGCCGACCAGTGACTCCAGGTCGGGCGGATCGCAAGCCGTGGACGGGGACGCCCCGGTGTCGATGGCCACCCAATCGTTGACTGCGATCGACGTTGCGCACTGGCCGGGGATGGTGTCGAGCCACCCGAACCCGCCGGGCATGTCCTGGCCGGACGGCGACG
>JBFKDA010000323.1:0-3128 GCA_041619955.1 Acidimicrobiia bacterium
ATCCGACCCGCTCGACATCCGGTTCCGGGTGGGGTACATGCCGGAGGCGGCGTGCCTCCCCCCCGACCAGACGGCCGCCGACTTCGTGGGCTACGCCGCCGAGCTGGCGGGGCTCCCCCCCAAGGCCGCCCGCCAGCGGGCTTCCGACGTGCTGGCGCTCGTTGGGCTCCAGGAAGAGCGCTTCCGCCCCATCGGCGGCTTCTCCACCGGGATGGCGCAGCGCACGAAGCTGGCGCAGGCCCTGGTCCACGACCCGGAGCTGGTGCTGCTGGACGAGCCCACCGCCGGCCTCGACCCGGAGGGCCGCGACGAGATGCTCGACATGATCGAGCGGCTGGGCAGCTTCGGCATCGACGCCATCGTGTCGTCGCACGTGCTCGGCGACATCGAGCGCACGTGCGAGTGGGTGGTGATGCTCGACGGCGGCCGGGTGCTGCGTTCCGGGCCCCTGTCGGGCCTCGAGGCCACCGGCGCGGTGCTGGTGGAGGTCCTCGACGATCCCGGGCCGCTCGCGGACGAGCTGCGCCGGCGCGGCGCTCAGGTCGACGTCGATGGGCTGCGGCTGCAGGTGCGGGTACCCGACGGTGACCCGTTCGTCCTGCTCCGCGACGCGCTGGCCGGTACCGGCACCGGCCTGCGCCGGCTCGTACCCGGGGCCACGACTCTGGAGGACGTCTTCCTGGAGGCGGGTCGGTGAGCGAGCGCAGCGGCGTCGTCTACGACCTCGGGTACCAGCCGTACTCCGGCGACCGGCTCGGCCGGCGAGGCGCCGTGTTGGCCGTGTACAAGGACGGGCTGCGCCGCGTGATGGGCCTGCGCCGCCGGGCGCGACGCAAAGCGCTGCCCTGGTCCCTCTTCGTCATCGCCCTTCTGCCGGCCGGGTTCTTCCTGGCGTTCAGCGTGATCACCGGGGAACTGATCACCGACGACTTCGGCCAGCCCGTGGAGTTCTTCGGCCCCGCCGACTACTCGAGCTTCAGCGCCACGATCACGCTGCTCTTCGTCGCCCTCGCCGCGACCGAGCTTCTGCTTCCCGATCGTGTCTCGGGCACGCTGGAGGTATACGCGTCGCGGCCGCTGCGGCGCATCGATTACCTCGGCGCCCGTGGCGCGGCGTTGCTCACGCTCGTCCTCGCCTTCCTCGTCGTGCCGCAAACGCTGCTCGTGGTCGGCAACGCGTTCGTGTCGCCGGACGGCTTCCTGGCGAGCATCGTCGACGATCTCGACGTGCTCGCCCGGGCGGTAGCCGCGACGTCCGTCTACTTCCTCGCCTTCGCTCCACTGGCGGCAGCCGTGGCGGCGATCGCAGCCCGGCAGGCCATCGCAGCCGGTGTGTACCTCGTCACCATGTTCATGGCCAACGGCATGAGCGAGCTGCTGGTCGTCAACGACTTCGACGTGTTCGGGCTGACTGCGCTCAACCACCATCCCCGCTACGTGTCGGACTGGATCTTCGACGACAGCACCCTCAACTGGATCCCCGACCGCGCCGGCTTCGACCCGTGGGTGTCGCTGGCGGTGATCGTCGCCATCGCCGCGTCGTCGGCCGTGGTGGTGATGTACCGGTACCGCAAGTGGCTGTGACCGACCCTGCGCTCGCCGCAGAGCCGACCGTCGAGGTCGCCGCGGTTTCGAAGTGGTTCGGCCAGAAGGTGGCCGTGTCGCGACTGACCTGCTCCTTCGGGCCCGGCATCACCGGTCTGCTCGGCCCCAACGGCGCCGGTAAGACGACCCTCCTCCGGATGATCACCGGGCTGATGTCCCCCTCGGAAGGCGAGGTCGCCGTGCTGGGCCGCGACCCCCGGAGCCATCCCGAGGTGTACGCACGGATCGGTCTCGTCCCGGAGGAGGATGCGATCTACCCCACGCTCACCGGCCGGGCGTACGTCGAGTACGCAGCCCGCCTTGCCGGCGTCGACGCCGTGGAGGAGGTCGCTGCCTCCGCGCTCGAGGACGTCGCCCTCACTGCCGACGCCGACCGCGCGATCGGCGGCTACAGCAAAGGAATGCGCCAGCGCGCCAAGGTGGCGGCGGCGCTGGTGCACGACCCGGAGATCCTCGTGCTGGACGAGCCCCTCAACGGGACCGATCCGGTGCAGCGGGCCCGGCTGATCGCCTCGTTCCGCAACCTCGCTGCGGCAGGCCGCACGGTGATCGTGTCGTCGCACGTGCTCGCCGAGGTGGAGCGCATGGCCGACCGCGTGCTGGCGATCGTCGACGGCAAGCTGGCCGCGGCCGGTGACATCACCGCTATCCGCAACGCCATGTCCGACATCCCCTTCCGGGTGCGGCTCACCGTGGACGACCCGCGCCGGGTCGCGGCGGCACTCATCGGCGAGGGCCGGGTCGAGAGCGTCGCCATGGAAGGCGACGACGTGCACGTCGCCACCACGGACATCGGCGCCCTGGGACGGCGCCTGCCGCAACTCGCCCTGGACCTCGGCGTCCGGCTCACCCTCATGGAACCCGAGGACGAGTCGCTGGAAAGCGTGTTCCGCTACCTCGTGAGGCGCCGATGACCGCCGCCATCGCGATCGCCCGGGTTTCGACGAGCCAGCTGCTGCGCGTCCGCCGGACCTGGGCGCTGCTCGTCCTGGCCATTGCGCCCGCTCTGGTGTTCGCGATCCTCCAGAGTCGGCTGACCGACGCGCGGGCGTACGACCTCTTCCACGAAGGACCGATGCTGCTGCTCTTCGCCTTCGTGACGCCGGTCGTCACGCTGATGGCGGCAGCCGCCGCCTTCGGTGACGAGCGCTCCGGCCACACCCTGTCGTTCCTGACCGTGCGTCCCCTGCCACGGTGGCAGATCGCCGCGGCCAAGGCCGCCGCCGCGTGGATGGCGGCCTTCGCCGTAGTCGGCGCCGGGGGGGCGGCCCTCGCCCTGACGCTCCTGGTCGGCCAGGGGGACGCCTCGTCACTCGGGCCCTTGTTGCTGGCGCTCGCGCTGAACGTCGCCGTGTACGTCGCCATCTTCGTGCCGCTCGGCTTGGTGATGCGGCGCGCCGTGCTGGCCGGTTTGGCGTTCGTGCTGATCTGGGAGTTGTCGCTGAGCATCGCCATCTCCGGGCTCGCGACGTTCTCCGTGACCCGCATCGGGCTCAGCGCCTACGCAGGGCTGCTCGACGAGG
>JBFKDA010000324.1:0-3118 GCA_041619955.1 Acidimicrobiia bacterium
CACCTCCTCGGCCGACCCCCGGACCGGCGCCGACGTCGGCCGGCCCGGGCTGCCGTGCCGGCGCCCCGCCCCGCCCCGGCACTGCACGTAGAGCGCCGCCGTCCGGCCCACCTCGGCCGGGTCGCGGCCCACGTCGCGACAGGCGGCGTCGACCTGCGCCATCAGCGGCGCCAGCCCGGCGGGGTCGTTGCCGTACCAGGCGTGCCACGCGTTCCACAGGTCGGCGGTGGCCAGCCCGGCCCGCAGCACGCGCGGGCCGATCGAGCCGATCATCAGCGGCGGACCGCCAGGCCGGGGACGGGGCATCAGCTCGCAATCGCGAACCTCGTAGAAGTCGCCCCTGAAGTCGATCGCGCCGTCCCGCAGCAGCGTGCTGACGATCGTGTACGCCTCCTCGAACCGGCTGGCTCGCCGGTCGTAGGGGAAGCCGAACGCCGCGTACTCGGTCTCGTTCCAACCGGCGCCCAAACCCAGGATGAGGCGCCCACCGCTGATCTCGTCGACGGTGGCGGCCTTCTTCGCCAGCATGGGAGGGCTGTGGAAGCTGGTCGCCGCCACCAACGGTCCGAGCTGGACGCGGGCCGTCGCCTCCGCGAGCGCGGCCAGCAACGACCACGCCTCCCATGGGCCCCGGGTGCCGTGCTCGTCGTCGCGGTAGAGCAGGTGGTCGCCCACCCAGATCGAGTCGAAGCCGGCGTCCTCGGCCGTCACCGCGATGTCCCGCAGCTCCGGCCAGCGGACCTCGCGCTCCACCTCGGGGAGCTGCACACCAACAGCCAGGGGTCGTGCGGTCATGGGCCGGCGATGGTATCCGGCCACGATTGCGCGCCTGCGGCTCCGGGTACGGCCACCGGATGAGCCCGCTCGCGCCCGCCTTCGCCACATTCGCCGGGGAGCCCTCGGCACCGCTGTTGGCTGCTGCGATCCACCACGGCCACGACGTGCGCCCGGAGGTGGCGGCCCGGCTGGCGGTGAGCGACGCGGTGCGGCTGCGGGAGGAGGACCCGGCCACCGGCGCATTCACCGGCGTCGCTCCCGTGCGGGTGGTCGTCCACCGGTCGCGCTTCGAGGTCGACCTGAACCGGCCCCGCGACGCCGCCGTCTACCTCCGGCCCCACGACGCCTGGGGGCTGTCGGTGTGGGACGGGGACCGGCCGCCACCCGCCGACCTGGTCGCCCGCTCGCTCGACCTCTACGACCGGTGGTACCGGCGCCTCACCGCCGCGCTCGACGATCTCGTCGCCCGTCACGGCGCCTTCGTCGTGTTCGACGTGCACTCCTACAACCACCGCCGCGACGGGCCCGACGCGCCGCCCGCCGACCCGGCCGCCAATCCCGAGGTCAACGTCGGCACGGGCTCGCTCGACCGGGACACTTGGGGCCCGGTCGTCGATGCCTTCATGGGCTCGCTGGCAGGGGCCGGCCTCGACGTGCGGGAGAACGTCCGCTTCCGCGGCGGCCACCTCTCCCGCTGGGTGCACGGGCGATACCCGCACCGCGGGTGCGCCCTGGCGCTGGAGCTCAAGAAGACCTGGATCGACGAGTGGACCGGCGAGGTCGACGAACGCGCCCGGACGCGGCTCATGGACGCGCTCGCCGCGACGGTCGACCCGACGCTTGCTGCGCTCGGCCGATGACGATCGCGGCGACGCTCACCCCGCGGCTCGCGGAGATCGACCGCACGCTCAGCCAGCTCGACCGGGAGCTGGAGTTCCTGCTCACCGTGACGCCCATCGACGTCCCCGACGCCTGCCGGCGGTTCCGGCGCTCGACCGATCCGGAGCCCGACTTCGCCTACCGGCCCGTGGACGTCGACGAGGCCGCCGCGACGCTGCGGCGGCTCCCCGCCCCCGACACCGACGACCTGCTGGCCGGCTTGCTGGAGGACAAGCGCGACGAGCTGGCGACCCGGGTGGCGATGCTCCGCCACCGCGGCACGCCCGCGTTCCGCGAGCTCGGACGGGAGCTGTACGGGGTCGTCGACCCGGGCCTCGCCGAGCTGGCGCACGAGCTGTTGACCGCGATCCCGCTCGCCGGCGACGCGGCGCGGGCCCCGGGCGTCGGCGCCGGGGAGATCGCCGCCCGGGCCGCGGCCGAGATCGGCCGCTACGGGCTCTCGAGCGACGACTGGCGGATCGAGGTCCGGGACGACGTGACCGGCCTGATGGTGTCGCAGGGCCACCTGCTCGTCGGCTGCGCGACGGTGCTGCCGCCCGAACGCGTCCAGGCGCTCCTGCACCACGAGGTCGGCACGCACGTGCTCACCCATGCCAACGGCGGCCGCCAGCCGCTGCGCATCTTCCAGGACGGGCTGGCCGGCTACGAGGAGCTGCAGGAGGCGCTCGGCGTGCTCGCCGAGTACCTCAGCGGCGGGCTCTCCCGCCCGCGGCTCCGCAGGCTGGCCGAGCGGGTGGTGGCGGTCGCCTCGATGCAGGCCGGCAGCTCGTTCCGGGCGACCTGGACGACGCTCCAGGACCGCTGGGGGGTGGCGCCCCAGGCCGCCTTCACCGTGACCGTGCGTGCCCATCGCGCCGGCGGCCTCCCCAAGGATCTCGTCTATCTGCGCGGGCTGCGCCGGCTGCTGCGCCACCTCGGCGACGGCGGGAGTTTCGACGTGCTCTTCGCCGGGAAGATCTCGCTCGGCGACGTTGCCGCCGTCGAACGGCTGGTCGGCGATGGGCGCCTCGTGAGCGACTGGGCGATGCCCCGGTACCTCGACGAGCCGCTGGCCCTGGAGCGGCTGGACCGGCTCCGCGCCGGGTGCGACGTGCCGGGCCTGCTGGTTTGAAGGCCTGAAGGAGGTCCGGATGCACATCGGATTCGTCATCAACTCCCTGGCGTCCGAGGACCACCGCTACACGACGGTCCGCCTCGCCTACACGGCCAACCGCATGGGCCACGAGGCGTGGCTCATCCCCGTCGACGCCCTCGCCGCCGATCCCGACGGGACCATCCAGGCCCGCGCCCACGCCGCCGACGGCAAGCGGTTCCGCAGCCAGGAGAGCTACCTGGCGCACGTCCGCAGCGACGAAGGCCGCCACGAGCGCGTCTGCGTCGACGGGCTCGACGTGCTGTTCCTCCGCAACGACCCGGCCGCCGACGCCGGCGACCGCCCATG
>JBFKDA010000325.1:0-3113 GCA_041619955.1 Acidimicrobiia bacterium
ACCACCACCGACCTCACCGGGCTGGTCGACGTCACCCAGGGCGAGTGGCACCTGTCGCGCCCGCGGCAGAGCATCGTCCACTCCTTCTTCTTCGGGAACCCGGGCGACGTTCCCATGGTGGGCGACTGGGACTGCAACGGCACCGACACCCCGGGCCTGTACCGCCAGTCGGACGGTTTCGTGTACCTGCGCAACTCCAACAGCCAGGGCATCGCCGACATCCGCTTCTTCTTCGGCAACCCGGGCGACCTGCCGCTCGCCGGCGACTTCAACGGCGACGGCTGCGACACCGTGTCGATCTACCGCCCCTCCCAGTCCCAGGTGTTCGTCATCAACAAGCTCGGCTCCGACGAGGGCGGGCTGGGCGCCGCCGAGGTCGACTACTTCTTCGGCAACCCCGGCGACAAGCCGTACGTCGGCGACTTCGACTTCGACGGGATCGACACCGTCGGGCTGCACCGGGAGTCCACCGGGCTGGTGTACTTCCGCAACTCGCACACGCAGGGGCCGGCCGACGAGCAGTTCATCTTTGGCGACCCCGGTGACCGCATCGTCGCCGGCAACTTCTCCGGCGTCTGGTTGGAGACCCCTGCCATCTTCCGGCCGTCGGAGCGGAAGTTCTACATCCGGCACACCAACACGCAGGGCAACGCCGACCGCACGGACACATGGGACTTCGCCACCGACGCCTGGATACCGGTGGCGGGCACGTTCGGCCTGTGACCCGGCGGCGTCCGGCCGGCACCACCCGCGTCGCCTGGATCTTCCAGGCATCGGTTTGGTGTCGCGACGGCGTCTCGCAATAGTTCCGGCCTTCGCACGTCCCTTCCCCGACATTGGAGGCCAGGATGCGGCGCGCGTCCGTTCTCATCACGTTGCTGGTCACGCTGGTTGCCGGGCTCATGGCGGCTACCAGCCCCGCCGCCGCGCAGCAGGCGCCGGGCACGATCGCCGGCACCGCCACCGACCGCCATACCGGCACGCCGGTGGCGGGGATCTGCGCGCTCGTCCACGACGGCACGGGCAGCGCGGTGGTCGGCGAGGCCGTCACCGACGAGGCAGGCAGCTACGCGGTGCCGGTGCCACCGGGCGACTACCGGGTCCTCTTCCTCGACTGCGCCGGCTGGGAGTACGCGGCCGACTGGCGGTTCGACGTGGCGATCGCAGCCGGCCAGACCGTGTCGGCCGACGCCGGGCTCACCACCGGCTCGCTCACCGGCGTCGTCGACGTCGCGACGGGCACCTGGCACCTGGCGGCGCCCCGCCGGGAGCTGGCGGAGTCTTTCATCTTCGGCAACCCGGGCGACCTGCCCTTCGTCGGCGACTGGGACTGTGACGGGGTCGACACGCCGGGTCTCTACCGCCAGTCCGATGGCTTCGTCTACCTGCGCAACTCCAACACGCCCGGCCTGGCCGACGTGCGGTTCTTCCTCGGCAACCCCGGTGACGTGCCGCTGGCCGGCGACTTCGACGGCGACGGCTGCGACACGGTGTCGGTGTACCGGCCCGCCGGGTCGCAGGTGTTCGTCGTCAACGCCCTCGGTGCCGACGGGGGCGGGCTGGGCGCCGCCGAGTCGAGCTTCGTGTTCGGCGACCCGGGCGACCGGCCGTTCGTCGGCGACTTCGACCGCGACGGCGTCGACACCGTGGGCCTCCACCGGGAAGCCACCGGGCTCGTGTACTTCCGCAACTCGCTGTCGGCCGGCCCGGCCGACGTGCAGTTCACGTTCGGCGACCCCGGCGATCGGGTCGTGGCAGGCGACTTCGAGGGGCTGTGGCGCGACACGGTCGCGTCGTTCCGCCCGGGCGACAGCGCCTTCCACGTCAGCCATGCGCACGCGCCGGGGCCAGCCGACCGCGCGGTGGTATGGGAGTACGCCGGGCCGGAGTGGGTACCGGTCGCGGGGGCATTCGGCCTCTAGCGGTTAGGGATACCTCGAGCGGTTACGGGTAACGCTCGCCGGGTACCTACGGTCCGGCGGAACTTATCGCGGCGCCACGGGTCCTAGTGGCGGCGCACTTCCGAAAGGCTCTCCTGTGTTCAAGTTCCTGCGCGGCCTCGGCCCCTGGGTGCTGGCGGCGGTCCTCGTCGGCGGCGGTTTCCTGGTGGTCGCCGGCTTCTCGGCGCTCAACCCGTTCGAGTCGCGGCCCTACACCAACCAGGGGCCCACGGTCGTCGAGAGCATCCAGGCCCTCTCCGAGCTGACGTCGGTGGAGTACGTGGAGCACACGACCATCGAAAAGGGCAAGGACCGCGGCCTCTTGAACTGGGCCAAGGGTGAGCGGATCTACATGTTCGCCCTCGCCCGCATCGGCGCCGGCGTCGACCTCGGCGCGATCGGCGAGGACGACGTCCGGGTCGACGGGAACCGGGTGCGCATCACGCTGCCCCCGCCGGCGATCCTCTACGTCGAGATGGACGACGAGGCCACCCAGGTGTACGACCGCGACACCGGCGTCTTCACGTCGGGCGACAAGGACCTGGAGAGCGAGGCTCGTCGGGCCGCCGCCGACGAGTTGGAGCGCCAGGCGCTGCGAGCCGGGATTCTCGACGACGCCACCGAGCACGCCCAGGAGGCGCTCACCGTGTTCCTCACCGGCCTCGGTTTCGAGGACGTCCGCATCGACGCGGCGCCCGCCCCCGACACGAGCGGCCTCTAGCTACAGCGTTCGTCGCGGACGGCCAGGTCGACGGCCGCAGTCGGAACTGCCGGGCCTCAGCCATCGCCGGGCTGCGGCGGGCGGCGGAGGCGCTTCTTCTCGGCGAGGTGGCGCTTGGATTCGAGGCGACGGCGGCGGGAGGCCAGCGTGGGCCGGGTGCGGCGACGCCGGCGCCGGGGCCGCAGCGCCTCGGTCAGCAGCTCGGCGAGGCGCCGGCGGGCGATCGCCCGGTTGCGCCATTGCGAGCGGGAGTCGTCGGCGGCCACCGTCACCGCTCCCCCGACCACCCGGTTGCCGAGCGCCTGCTGCAACCGGGTCCGCACGTCGTCGTCCACCACGTCCGACGCGGCCAGGTCCCAGGTCAGCTCGGCGCGGGTGGCCGCCTTGTTGGCGTGCTGCCCGCCCGGACCGCCGCTGGTGCTGAAGCGCCACGCCAGCTCGGCCGCAGGGAT
>JBFKDA010000326.1:0-3094 GCA_041619955.1 Acidimicrobiia bacterium
GGCGGCGGGGACCGTCGGCGGTGCAAACCACGATGTCCTCGATCCGCATCCCCCACTCCCCCGGCACGTAGATCCCGGGCTCGACCGAGAAGGCCATGCCCGGCTCCAGCGGCCGGTCGTTTCCCTCCACCAGGTACGGGTGCTCGTGGACCTCCAGGCCGATGCCGTGGCCGGTGCGGTGCACGAAGTACTCGCCGTACCCGGCCTCCTCGATCACGGCCCGGGCCGCCCGGTCGACCTCCTGCGCCGGTGCCCCGGGCTCGGCCGCCGCCACCCCGGCCTCCTGCGCTTCCCGCAGCACCTCGTAGGCCGCCGCCACCTTGGGCGACGGCTCGCCGACGACGAACGTGCGGGTGGTGTCGGAGAAGTAGCCGCCGTGGCGGCCGCCGAAGTCGACCACCACGGTGTCGCCGGCCGAGATGACCCGGCCGCCAGGGTGGTGGTGCGGCGACGCGCCGTTGGGACCCGCGGCCACGATCGCCTCCCACGCCGTGTCGTGGCCCTCGGCCACGACCATCGCCTGGACCTGCTGTGACAGCTCGTGCTCGGTGCGGCCCGAGAACGTCGTAGTCCGCAGGCGGGCTGCGACGCGATCGGCGGCCGCTCCCGCGGCGACCAGGGCCGCGACCTCGGCGTCGTCCTTGCGCATCCGAAGCTCCGACGTCAGGTCCGACGCCGGCACGAACGACGCACCGGGCAGCGCCTCCTGCAGCCTCATGAGGAACACCGCCCACGTGTGGTCGCCGAGCGCGAAGCGACCCGGCCCACCGAGCAGGTCCGCAACGAGCGCCACCGGGTCCTGCGTCTCGTCCCACGGCACGACGTCGAAGACGTCGGGACGGGACTCGACCCGGGGCGCCTCCAACCGGGGAACGACCAG
Organism: Acidimicrobiia bacterium; assembly: GCA_041619955.1. GTDB lineage: Bacteria > Actinomycetota > Acidimicrobiia > Spongiisociales > JAOTWH01 > JBFJZV01. The sequence continues at coordinate 881 of JBFKDA010000326.1, forward strand.
CGACCCGCGGCCGCCGGCGGTGAGCACCGCCATCGTCAGCCGCTCCGACGCCATCGCCTCGTACCCGGTGAAGTAGGGAAGGTCGGCACCCACCGACAGCAGCAGCGCGTCGACGCCGACCTCGGCCATCAGCGCCCGGGCCCGGTCGACCCGCGTCGCGAAGCTGCTCATGCGGAGCCGGCCGCGGCCTGCGCCTCCTGGGCGTGGTACGACGACCGGACCAGCGGGCCCGATTCCACGTGCGCGAGGCCTCGCGCCTTGCCGTACTCGGCCCACCCCGAGAAGGTCTCCGGAGGCACGTAGCGGTCGACGGGCCGGTGGCGGGCGGTCGGGCGCAGGTACTGGCCGATCGTCACCACGTCCACCCCGACCGCCCGCAGGTCGGCCAGCGCCCCCTCGACCTCCTCGTCGGTCTCGCCCATCCCCGCGATCAGCCCCGACTTCACCGTCCCGGCCGGGTTGAGCCACTTCGCCCGGGCCAGCAGCGCCAGCGAACGGCCGTAGTTGGCGCCGGTGCGGACGTCGCGCTGCAGCCGCAGCACGGTCTCGGTGTTGTGGTTGAGCACGTCGGGCTTGTCCGCCAGCACGGTCTCCAGCGCGTCGCGGTCGCCCTTGAAGTCGGGGATCAGCACCTCGACGTCGCAGCCGGGCACCCGGGCCTTGATCTCGCGGATCGTCTCGGCGAAGATCGCCGCGCCACCGTCGGGCAGGTCGTCGCGGTTGACCGACGTCAGCACCGCATGCTTGAGGCCCATCGCCGCGATGGCCTCCGCGGCCCGCACCGGCTCCGCGGCGTCGACCTCGCCCGGGCGGCCGGTGGTGACGTTGCAGAAACCGCACGCCCGGGTGCAGACGTCGCCGAGCAACATCAGGGTGGCGGTACCGGCACCCCAGCATTCGAAGATGTTCGGGCAGCCCGCCTCCTCGCACACCGTGTTCAGCTCCAGGCCGCGCATCAGCTTCTTCAGCTCGCGGTAGCCCTCCCCGAAGTCGGCGCGCACCTTCATCCACTCCGGCCGCTCCGGCTCCCCCGGCAGCCGGCCCTTGACCAGCAGCGGGATCGTGCTGCGGCCCTCCGGCGAGAAGCAGCCGGCGGCGAGCAGCTCGTCGACGTCGAAGCGCCTGCCGGCGCCCCGGGCGAACGCGGCGAGCTGGACCTCGGGATCGTCGTAGTCGAATGCCTCGGCGAACCGGGGGATCACCGCCCGCACCGCTTCCTCCAGCGAGACCTCGCGGCCCAGCAGGGCGGCGAGCGTCGTGACCGGGCGGGTCAGCCCGCAGGGGTTGATGCGCGCGAAGTAGTCCAGGTCGGGGTGCACGTTGAGCGCGAAGCCGTGCATCGACACGCCCCGGCTGACGCGGGTGCCGATTGCCGCCACCTTGCCCTGCGCGGTCCAGACGCCGGTGTAGCCGTCCTCCGTCCACGCCTCGACGCCCAGGTCGGCGAGCGCGGCGAGCAGGGCCTGCTCGATCCTGCGGACGTGGTCGACGATCCCCAGCGACTCCGGCAGCCGCATGACCGGGTAGCCGACGAGCTGGCCGGGGCCGTGGTAGGTGATGTCGCCGCCCCGGTCGACGTGGAACAGCTCGGCGCCGATCTCGGCGAGCTGCTCCTCGCCGATCAGCAGGTTGGAGCCGTCGCCGTTGCGCCCCACCGTGTACACGGGCGGGTGCTCCTGGAGCAGCAGGTAGTCGTCGGCGGACCGGCCCTCGACGCGACCCTCCCAGAAGGCGCGCTGCAGGTCCCAGGCCTCGCCGTACGGCAGCCGGCCGAGCCACCGGACCCGCAGGGTCGGTGCCATCAGGCCAGCTCCTGCTCCCAGTCCCACGTCTCCAGGTTCTCCTTGATCCGTCGCAGGAACAACACCGCGGTGGAGCCGTCGAATGCCCGGTGGTCCCACGTGAGACCCAGGTAGCCGATGTGGTGGATGGCGAGCGCATCGCCGCCGCTGCCGTCGCTCACGACGGTCGGGCGCTTCTCCACAGTGTCGGTGGACAGGATCCCGGTGTTGGGCACGTTGATGATCGGTGCCGACATGAACGACCCGAACGGGCCGGGGTTGGTGACCGTGAACGTCGCCCCCGACAGGTCGTCGGGCTCCAGCTTGCCGCTGCGCGCCTTGTCGGCGAGGCGGCGGATCTCCCGGGCCAGACCCAACAGCCGCAGCCCGTCGGCGCCCTTGATCGGCAGCACCACCAGCCCCTGCTGGTCGA
>JBFKDA010000327.1:0-3086 GCA_041619955.1 Acidimicrobiia bacterium
AGCGTGAGGAGCTCCCGCTCGCGCCGGGTCAGCGACGCGGCGCCCGGATCGAGCTGGGCTTGGCGATGTTGGGCGAGCACCGCGTCGACGGCCGCGGCGGCCACGAACCGGTCGCCGGCGTGTGCGGCGCGGACCGCGGCGGCCAGGTCGGGCAGCGGCGCCGACTTCGAGAGGAACCCGACGGCCCCCGCCCGCTCGGCGCGCGCCCGGTGCTCGGTCTCGGCGTGCATCGACACCACCACCGTCGGCACCGGGTTGCCAAGCTCGCGGATCGCGGCGAGGCCGTCGAGGCGGGGCATGTCGACGTCGACCAGGAGCACGTCGGGCGGGGCGGTGCGCATCGTCTCGATCAACTCGACGCCGTCGGTGGCGCGGCCGATCACCTCGATGTCCGGCACGGTGTTGAGCGCTTCGACGAGGCCTTCGAGCAGGAGGCGGTGGTCGTCGGCGATCACCACTCGGATCACGACGGGCCCCACTCGATCGACACGGTGGTCCCGACGCCGGGCGTGGACTCCACCGTGAGCCGGCCGTCGATGCGAGCCGCGCGCTCGCGCATGCCGACGACGCCGTACCTGCTGGCCGGCACGTCGTCGGGCCGGAACCCGCGGCCGTCGTCTTCGATCGTGAGCTTGCCGTCGGCCCGGTCGACGTAGCCGGACACGCGAAGGTTCGTGGCGCCGGCGTGGCGCAGCGCGTTGCGCATGGCCTCGGTGACGATCGAGGCGACATCGTCGGCGAGCGAGCGGCGCGGCGGCCGCCGTTCGTCGATGTGGACGGTGATCTTCGGGCCGTCGTCGCCGGCGTCGGCGCCGACCTCGCGTGCGAGCTGGGTGAGGGTGGGCTGGCCGGTGGCCCGCAGGTCGGTGACGGTGGTGCGGATGTCGTCGACCAGGTGCGAGACCGAAGATCGGAGCTGCTCGAGGTGGCGGCCGAGGGCCGGCTCGACCGGGTGCTGGAGCACCGCGACGTCGAGGGCGAGGCCCACGGAGGCCAGCGACGGCCCGATCTCGTCGTGCAGCTCGCGAGCCAGCCGAGTGCGCTCCTCGCGGACCGCGCGCTGGGCGATGTCGCGCAGCAGGCTGAGGTTGGCGAACACCAGCTCGACGGGGCGGAGCGCCTCTGCGACCCGCGCCCGCTCGTCGTCGGAGAAGCCGGCGGCCCGCGACAGGACGACGAACCCAACCTCGCCCATGCCGGAGCGCAGCGGGAACGTGGTGCGGTGGTGGGGCACGACCTCGTCGCCGACGCGGGCCACCACCACCGGCCCGGACTCGCCGCTGATGGCTGCCAGCCCGGCGTCGAAGGGCACGCTCTCCCGGAGGCTCGTGAGCGCCTGGTGCCCGGCTGCCACCGGGTTGAGCTGGCTGGGGTCGGCCATCCGGGAGAACTCGAGCAGCAGGTTGTGGGACGCCTCCAGCCGCTTGAGGCGCTTCTCCGTGGCAGCGGACTCGCGGAGCAGGGCGGCGGACCGCTCCTCTTCCTCCAGGTAGGTGCGGCGGAGCTGGGCGAAGCCCCCCGCGACGACGAGGTGCAGGACCGCGGCGATCGCCACGGTCGTGGCCACTACGGGCCGGTCGAGCAGCGTCGCGATCACGGCGAGCCCGGCGATCGACAGCGCCGCGATCTCGAGGCTCACCCTGGCCCCGAGCGTCGTGGCCGCGAACAGCGTCGGCGCGAGGCCCAGCAGCAGGAACGGGCTCTCGGAGCCGTTGGTGAGTGCGGTCGCGCCCAGCGTCGCGGCGACGCCGAGCACGGCGATCAGCTCGCCGACGATGCGGTGCTGGCGCCGCTCGGCGGGGATCGCGTGCCAGCCCACCACCCAGGCGCCCCCCAGCACCGAGGCGCCGACCACCCGGCCCGCCGACTCGACGTCCAGCGCGGCGAACACGGTGCCCACGCCGAGCGCCACCCACGCGAAGACCACGAAGATCGGCTCGACGCGGCGGTGGAAGGGGGCACGGTCGGACGGCATCCGGCGATCAGGTTACAGTCGCCTGCGTGCCGGAAGCGGAATCGTGTCGCCTCGTGCTCACCGGGGGGATCGGGTCGGGAAAGAGCGCGGTGGCCGCCCGGCTCGCCGCCCGCGGCGCCGAAGTGCTCGCCGCCGACGCGGCCGGCCATGCGGTGCTCGAGCCCGGCGGCGAGGCGTTCGCGGCCGTCGCCGCCAGGTGGCCGGCCGTGGTGGTCGCGGGCCGGATCGACCGCGGCGCGCTGGCCAGGATCGTCTTCGCCGACGCCGCGGCGCGGCGCGAGCTGGAGGCGCTCACCCACCCGGCCATCGCCGCCCGCCTGGCGGCGCGGGTGGCGGTGAGCCGCGCCGCGGTGTTGGTGATCGAGCTGCCGCTGCTCGTAGACCTGGTCGGGGAGGGATGGCCGCGCGTGGTGGTCGATGCCCCGGTCGGCGTGCGGCGCGCCCGGCTCGTGGCGCGGGGGATGGATGCCGACGACATCGAGGCCCGTCTGGGGGCTCAGCCGGCCCGCGACGAGTGGCTGGCGGCCGCGGATTTCGTCGTGGACAACGGCGGCGACCTCGACCAGCTCGAGGCCGAGGTGGCCCGGCTGTGGTCGTGGATCGCCGCCGGCTGCGTTTCTGTCACAGCCGGCCGATAACCTGGCGAGGTGCCCCGCCTCGACGTCCACTCCGACTTCGCTCCCGCCGGCGACCAGCCGGAGGCGATCGCCGGCCTCGCCGCCGGCCTGGAGCGCGGCGAGCAGTTCCAGACGCTGCTGGGCATCACCGGGTCCGGCAAGTCCGCCACGATCGCGTGGACGATCGAGAAGGCGCAGCGGCCGGCGCTGATCCTCGCCCCCAACAAGGCGCTGGCCGCCCAGCTCGCCAACGAGTTCCGCCAGTTCTTCCCGAACAACCGGGTCGAGTACTTCGTCAGCTACTACGACTATTACCAGCCCGAGGCGTACATCCCCCAGACCGACACGTACATCGAGAAGGACGCCACCGTCAACGACGAGATCGACCGGCTCCGCCACGCCGCCACCTCGGCGCTGCTGACCCGGGAGGACGTGATCATCGTGGCGTCGGTGTCGGCCATCTACGGTCTCGGCACCCCCGAGCAGTACGCCGG
>JBFKDA010000328.1:0-3077 GCA_041619955.1 Acidimicrobiia bacterium
CGCAGCGACGCGGCGCGCCGGTAATCGACGTCGAACCCGGCGTCCCGCAGCTCCCCGGCGAACCGGCGCATCGCGGTGAGCACCAGGTGCAGCCGCTGGCGGTGGAAGCGGCGGCCCTCGATCATGGCCCGGCTCTCGACCAGCAGCACCCGGGCCTCGCCCGGCTCGGCGACGCCGAGCGCGCCGAGCCGACGGTTGAGCTGGTCGCCCATCACCCAAATCGTGCGCACGACCGGCGACGCTAACGCGTATCTGCAAGCGGCGTTGCGCGTCTGTCATGACGGGAGGGAGATGACCATGACCGAAAGCGGGAACGGCGGCGGCTGGCTCGAGCGATGGTGGCGGGCCAAGGACGACGACGAGCAGGTCGGCTTCATCGTCGGGGCGGCGGTGGTTGCCTTGACCGGCTTCGCCATGCTGATCGGGATACTGCAGTCCCCGAGCCTGTCGCGCACCTGGAAGCTCATCATCGGCCTGGGCAGCGCCGCAGTCGGGTTCGTGGCGTTCGTGGCGATCGTCGCGATCCTCCGGCGCCGATTCGAAGCCGTCGAGCGGTGGCTGTACGCGCTCGGATGGCTCGTCGCTGCGTCGCTCGTCCCGCTGGCGGTGACCGTGTTCGACCGCGACGCCCAGGGGTGGGGACTGGCAGTGCTGGCAGGGTGGCTGCTCGCGTTGCTACCCGGATTCCTCTACCTCCAGTTCCGGACCGTCCGGGGGAAAACCCTGCTGGAGGAGTACCTCACCCACCTCGACCGGCTCGACGTGGACGTCTACGGCACGGTGCCGGACGCGACCGACGTCAGGACGCCGCCGGCCGGCGCCGACGATGCCAGCTTCGACGAGTACGACGAGGCGTTGCGCAACCTCTACGTCCGCAAGTTCCACGGAGTGTTCGGGCAGGGCGTCGCGTCTGGCCAGCCCGGCGAGCCGCCCGGCGACGACCGGCACGGCGCCCGGACCAAGCTCCGCGGCGACACCTTGTGGCCCGTGCTGTGGCTGACGGTGCTCGTCGCCATCGGGTGGACCGCGGTGCTGGCGCCCAACACCGTATTCGACCTCCGCCCCTTCGGTCAGGACTTTGCGCTGCCCAACCCCAGCGGGGCCGAAAAGGCGCTCCGGTTCGGCTTCCTCGGCGCCTACTTCTACGTGATCCAGATGCTCGTGCGCCGCTACTTCCAGAAGGACTTGAAGCCCGACGCCTACATCAGCGCGGTGCTCCGCATGGTGACCGTCCCGCTGATCGTCGTCGTGGTCCACACCGCCCAGTTCGGCGACGCCGCGACCGCTTCCAACGTCCAGCTCGCCGTCGCCTTCGTCATCGGCGTGTTCCCGGAGGTCGGGCTGGAAGCCATCAGGGAGCTGGTGTCCCGGGCGCTGGGCCGGATCGTCCCCTCGCTCCGGGCCGAATACCCGCTGAGCCAGATCGACGGCCTCAACCTCTTCTACCAGTCCCGGCTGCTGGAGGAGGGCATCGAGGACATGCAGAACCTGGCGACCGCCGACTTCGTCGACCTCCTGTTGCAGACCCGCATCCCGGTCGGCCGCATGGTCGACTGGATGGACCAGGCGCACCTGCTGATCCGCCTGCCTGCGCCCGAGCGGACCAAGGCGGGCGGCGTGAAGGACAGCAAGGAGCGCAACGAGTTGCGGAAGTACGGCGTGAGGTGCGCCACCGACCTCGAGCTCGCCGTCAACGGCGCCAAGCCGGCCCCGGACGAGCTGAGAGCCGCGCTGCCCGGCGTCGACTTCGTGCTCCGGACGCTGCGCCAGGAGCCCAATATGGACCACGTGCGGGCGTGGAAGAAGCGGAACGGGAAGGGCCACGCCGCCGGCCGGCTCCTCGGCGTGGCCTGAGCTACAGCAGCTTGCCCGACCCGAGGTCGACGCCGGTGCGGTCCTCCACCTTCTTCACGTAGGCGTCGGGGTCGGTCTTGCGCTCCAGCCCGCCGGCGGACATGTAACGGACCGTGCCGAACACCTCGCGTTCCTGCCACGGGCGGTCGTGCAGGCCGAAGATCCAGCCGACGTTGCCGTACGAGTTGGGGTCGCGGCCGTCGAGGAAGTGCTTGTTGTTGAGGTAGAGCGTGGTGCGGTAGGCGTACTCGGGGGTGTTGGTCCACTCGAGGATCTTCTTGCCCCAGTACATGCGCATGTAGTTGTGCATGTAGCCGGTCTCCCGCAGCTCGGCCATCGCCGCGTTCCAGTAGCGGTCGTGGGTCTCGCCCTGCTCCAGCTCGCTGCGGGTGTAGACGTGAGAGCGCTCGTCGTCCTCGTGCTTCGCCAGCGTCTTGCGGGCCCACTCGGGCAACGCCGAGAACTCGTCGTAGTCCGGCTCGAACCACACGTAGTTGTGGGCCAGCTCGCGGCGGACGATCAGCTCCTCGAGGAAGCTCTCGAGGTTCTCGCCGCTCGCCGCCTGCTGTGCCGCCATGGCGGCGTAGACCGGGGAGATGTGGCCGTAGTGCAGGTACATCGACAGGTACGACACGTCGTCGGTCTGCGGCTGGTTGCGGTGCTCGTCGTAGGTCGACATCCGCTCGCCGAGGAAGCGGCGCAGCTCGGCGCGGGCCGCCGAGTTGCCGCCGCGGTGGCGGTCGGTCGGCGGCACGGAGCGGTCGACGACGAGCCCGGCCAGCACCTCGTCGGGGTCGGATACGTCGATGCCGGCGACGGAGAGCTGCAGGGAGTGCTTGTCGAGCGGCGTGGTCGCCAGCTCGACGAGGAAGTCGGCGCGCTGGCGGTTGATCTTGGGCCGGATCGTCCGGGCGGCGTACTCCCGCTTGCCGGAAGCGGTCTCCACCGGCACGACGACGTTGGCCTCGACCTCTGCGACCGGCCCCGCGTAGAGGTCCACCAGCGCCCGGCGCCAGGCGCGTTGGTGGCGCAGGTAGCCCCGGTCCATGACCACGCTGCTGGCGTCGGCCGCCAGCTCGAGAGCGACCTCGGCCGGGTCGCCGGTGCGGACCACGAACTTCACGTTCCGCTGCCGCAGCGCCGTGTCGACGTCGGCCAGCCCTTCCAGGAGGAACCGGTAGTGGCGGGCGGAGGCGTCCGGGTAGTCGGGCGTCAGCGCGAAC
>JBFKDA010000329.1:0-3058 GCA_041619955.1 Acidimicrobiia bacterium
CGTGCCGAGCCCGGTGGACCCGCCGGCGGGCTGTCGCTTCCGCCCTCGCTGCCCCTTCGCGATGGAGCAGTGCCGTGAGACACCCGAGCTGAAAGAGGTCGCGCCAGGCCACCGGGTGGCCTGCTGGCTGGTCGATTGAGCCGGCGCGTCAGCCGGCGGTCGCGGCCAGAACGGCAGTGTCAGCCGGCGGTCCCGGCGAGGACCGCGATGAGCTGGTCGACGGTCGGGGACTCTGCCCGGCCTTGCGGCGTTTCGTAGATCCGGCACGCCAGGCCGATCGGCGCGTCGGGGGCGCCGAACGCGTCGACGCCGTCGATGAGGATCGTCGGCGAGCCGCGGAAGCCGGCTGCCTGGGCGGCCGCCGGGGTGTCGATCACCTCGTAGCGGACGCCCGCATCGAGTCCCCGGGCGGCCAGGGCGGTGCGCAGCCGCTCGTCGGCGACCTTCCAGTTGGGGCAGTCGTCGAAGTACTGCAGGGTGACGTCCATCAGGCTCCTTCGATCACGTGGCAGACGCAGGTGGCCGGCCAGTCGTCCTCGATGCCGGCGGCCGCATCCTGGAGGCGGGCCAGCTCGTCGCGTACCCGCTCCAGGTCGGCGATCCGGGCCTCGACGGCCGCGGCCTCCCGGGCGATCGCCGCCCGCACGGTCGCACAGGGTGCGGTGCCGGCGGTCCGCAGGGCCACGATCTCGCGCACGTCGTCCAGCGGCAGCCTGAGCGCCCGCAGCCGGCGGACGAACTGCAGCAGGTCGACGTCGCCCTCGTCGTATGCCCGGTACCCGGCGGCGGTCCGGCCCGGCTCGGGCACGACGCCGTGCTGCTCGTAGAAGCGGATCGCCGACGCCTCCAGCCCGGTTGCCCGGGCCACCTCGCCGATGCGCATGCCGATCTCCATGGCCGCCACGGTACACCTTCAACCCACTCGAAGGTCAAGCGGCTTCGGGGGGGCGGCGCCGACGGGGTGTAGGGTCGGCAGCGACGCCGAGCCAGGGGACCAGGGCAGTGACCGCACGACTCGCCGCATTGATCGCAGCGGTGGCGCTGGCCGCGGGGCTGCTCGCCGTCGTCGCTCCCACCTCGCCGCCCGCAGTCGCCGTCCCGCCGTGCGGCACGCCCAAGGGCCCGCCGTGTCCCACCACCACCACGTCGAGCAGCACGACCACCACCACGACGCCTCCCGGCCCGAAGTGCGTGTCGGTGCAGGACTGCCTCAGCCAGATGACGCTCGACGAGAAGATCGGCCAGATGACCCAGGCCAACCACCTCGCGCTCGCGGCCGACGCCGACGTCGCCAGCTTCGCGCTGGGCTCGCTGCTGGCCGGCGGCGGCGGTGCACCCAGCACCGGCAACACGCCAACCGACTGGGCCGACATGGTCGACCGGTACCAGACGGCCGCGCTGTCGAGCCGGCTCGGGATCCCGATCATCTTCGGAGTCGACGCGGTGCACGGCCACAGCAACGTGTACGGAGCGACGATCTTCCCGCACAACATCGGGCTGGGCGCCACCCGCAACCCGGTGCTGGCGCGCCAGATCGGCGAGGTCACCGCCGAGGAGACCTATGCCACCGGCATCCCGTGGACGTTCTCGCCCTGCCTGTGCGTGGCTCGCGACGAGCGGTGGGGTCGGACCTACGAGAGCTTCGGGGAAGACCCCGAGATCGCCGCACTCATGACCACGTACATCGACGGGCTGCAGGGCACCGACCTGGCGGCGCCGAACACGATCCTGGCCACGGCCAAGCACTGGGTGGGCGACGGCGGCACCACCGGCGGCGACGACCAGGGCGACACGGTGCTGTCGGAGGCCGACCTGCGCGCGATCCACGTCGCGCCGTTCGTCGACGCCATCGCCCGCGGCGTCGGCAGCGTGATGCCCTCCTACAGCAGCTGGAACGGCGCCAAGCTGCATGGCCACCAGTACCTCCTCACCGACGTGCTGAAGACCGAGCTCGGCTTCTCCGGCTTCGTGATCTCCGACTGGGCAGCCATCGACCAGCTCCCTGGCGACTACGCCAGCGACGTGCGCACCTCGATCAACGCCGGCATCGACATGGTGATGGTGCCGAACAACTACCAGCTGTTCATCGACACGCTGCGGGCCGAGGTGCAGGCCGGCAACGTCCCGATGAGCCGCATCGACGACGCAGTGACGAAGATCCTCGAAGCCAAGTTCGCGCTCGGGCTGTTCGCCCAGCCGTTCGCCGACCGCAGCGGGATCGGCGACATCGGCTCGGCCGCCCATCGGGCGGTGGCCCGCCAGGCGGTGCGGGAGTCGCTCGTGCTGCTGGAGAACGACGGGGTGCTGCCGCTGCCCAAGGCGACCGGCGAGATCCTGGTGGCCGGCGACAACGCCGACGACATCGGCAACCAGTCGGGCGGGTGGACGATCTCGTGGCAGGGCTCCAGCGGCGACATCACGCCCGGGACCACGATCCTCGAGGCCATCCAGGCAACTGTCGACCCCGGCACCACGGTCACCTACAACCGGCGGGCCACGGGGCAGCTCAGCGGCGACGTCGGGGTGGTCGTCGTCGGGGAGAAGCCCTACGCCGAGGGTCAGGGCGACGACCAGCACCTCGGCTTGAGCAACACCGACACCAACGCGATCGGCCGGGTGTGCAGCGCCATGCCGTGCGTCGTGGTGCTGGTGTCCGGCCGGCCGATGTTGATCGCCAACCTGCTGCCCACGACGAACGCGTTCGTCGCCGCCTGGCTACCCGGCACCGAGGGCCAGGGTGTCGCCGACGTGCTGTTCGGCGACTTCGACTTCACCGGCACGCTGCCGATCACGTGGCCCCGTGACATGGCCCAGATCCCGATCAACGTCGGCGACCCGGGCTACGACCCGCTGTTCCCCTACGGGTTCGGCCTGAGCTACACGCCGTAGGCAGGGCTACGCTGAGCGGCATGAAGATCGGCGTCGCCGGCAAGGGCGGATCGGGCAAGACCACCATCAGCGGGACGCTCTCCCGCGCCCTCGCCGACAAGGGCCAGCGGCTCGTCGCCATCGACGTCGACCCCAACCCCAACCTGGGACCGACGCTCGGCGTGCCCAA
>JBFKDA010000330.1:0-3058 GCA_041619955.1 Acidimicrobiia bacterium
ACGAGAACGCCAGGACCTCGTCCTTGATCTCGTTGTAGACGACGACGTTCTGCTCCGGGTTGTACGCGTTGTCGCGGATCACCAGCTCCACCGGGTACATGCCGGCGACCCCGCCGCCCTCGTTGACCCGGTCCCAGTAGTGCTGGTGGCCGGCGAGCAGCGACTGGCCGATGTCGGCGATCGGGCCGGTGGTGGCGGCCAGCACGCCGAGCTTGATCGTGCCGGTCTCCTCGTCGAAGCCGACGTCGAAGGCGAGGTCCATCATCTCGGCTTCGGACGTGGTGGTCGTATCGCCGGTGTCCTCGGTGGTCGTGGTCTCGGCCACGGTCGTGTCGACGACCGTCGTCGGCGTTGCGGTGGTCTGGGTCACGTCGTCGCCGGTGGTCGTGGTGCCCCCATCCGAGTCACCACAGGCCACGGCGATCAGTGCCAGCACCGCGAACAGCGCGAGCATTCTTCTCAATCTCATGGGTGTCGTTCTCCTCCTCTGAGTACCTGCGAGACGCAGGCGGACCGAAGGCTACCGCCGACCTGGAGTTCGCGCCACGACGGACCTGGCGAAACCTGGGTTGCTCAGTAGCTGAACGGCCAGCCCTTCCAGTAGTTCCGGGCGCGCAGCCACAAGCCGTACAACCCGTACGGCTCGAACACGAGGAACAGCACGATGAACAGCCCGAACAGCACGATGCTGAACGCGGCGGTGTCAAACGAGCCGGAGCCGGTCTCGGCCACGAACGGGAGCCAGCCCTGCTGGGCGAGATAGCTCACGACCTCGGGCAAGCCGACGACGAAGATGGCGCCGAGCGCAGCGCCGAGGATCGTGCCGATCCCGCCGATGACGATCATCGCCACGTACTCCACCGACAGGATCAGCCCCTCCCCGCCGCCGAAGTTGGAGCCGAGCGGGTTGCCGAGGAACACCCCGAGCAGCACGCCCGCAGCGCCGGCGAAGAAGCTCGAGATCCCGAACGCCACCAGCTTGGCCCACGTGACGTTGACCCCGATGACCTCGGCGGCGATGTCGCGATCGCGCGTCGCCTGGAACGCCCGGCCCACCCGGCTGCGGGCGAGGTTCTTGCCGATCAGGAAGCTGACCAGCGCCAGGATCAGGGCCGCAAAGTACAGCTCCTCGCGATTGCTGAGGTCGAAGAACGGCGTCTCCTGGCCGGGCAGGGCCAGCGACACGTTGGGGGCGCTGCGGCCGCGGGCGGCGCCGGTGATGTTCTCGACCGCCGGGGCGAGGAAGATGAACTGGCCGAAGAACACCAACGCCAGCGTGACCAGCGAGAGGTACAAGCCGCGCAGCCGCACGGCGGCCGGTCCGACCGCCACCCCGATCACCGCCGCCACCAGGCCGCCGCCGATGACGGCCACCCACCACGGCAGGCCCATGCCCCAGAACTCGACGCCCGACAGGGTGGCGACGCCGGGCTCCTGTGCGATCGTCGCGCCGACGAACGCGCCGACCCCGAGGAAGAAGGCGTGGCCCAGCGAGATCTGCCCGGCGAACCCCGACAGCAGATTGAGGCCGAGCGCGCCCGTGGCGGCGATGAGCACGGTCACCGCGATCGTCAGCCAGAACTCCCGGCTGCCACTGAGCACCGGCACCCAGCTCCACCGGGTGCTGAACGGGTACAGCACCAGCACCGCGAGCAGCGCGAGCAGCCAGAACTTCTGCACCCGGTCGGGGAACAGCGCCATGTCCTCCCGGTAGCTGGTGCGCAGCTTGCGCTCGGCCATCAGCGAACCCTCCCGGTCATACCCGCCGCACCTCCGCCGTCCCGAACAACCCGTACGGCCGCACCAGCAGCACGCCGATCATCAGCAGGAACGGGAACACCAGATGGAAGTTGGGGAGGTTGAGGTCGAGGAAGATGGGGTTCAGCCAACGCGCCGACAGCACCTGGGCGACCCCGATCGACAGGCCGCCCACCACCGCCCCGCCGGGCGAGTCGAGCCCGCCGAGGATCGCCGCCGGGAAGGCGCTGAGCGCGGCGAACCGCACCGGCGTGAACGAGATGAACCCGGCGAGCCGGGCGGGCACGTACAGCCCGCCGGCGATGGCGGCCAGCGCCCCGCCCATCGCCCAGGCGATGCCGAAGACCGTGGACGCCTTGATGCCCATCGCCATCGCCGCCTCCTGGTCGAGCGCGGTGGCCCGCATCGCCACGCCGTAGCGCGAATAGCGGAAGAAGGCGAAGAACAGCAGCACCACGACGACCATCGCGACCAGGGCCCAGATGTTCGCCCACTGGATCGAGACGTTGCCCAGGCTCAGCGTCGACGTGGCCGGGAACGGCGACGGCAGCGGCTTCTGCTGCGGGTTCCACAGGACCTGCACGCCGGTGCTGATCACCAGCTCCAGCCCCAGGGTGATCAGCACCACGGCGAAGACCGGCTGCCCCACCAGCTTCCGCAGCACGCTCCGCTCGATCAGGATCCCGACGAGGGCGACGAACAAGGCCGCCAGCGCGATCGCCAGCGGGAAGCGCAGCGCGATGTCGAGATCGAGCCACCAGTCGAGCCACGCCGGGAACGTCAGCAGCTCGCCCAACCCGCTGATCGGCCACAGCCGCGGGAACTGGCCGGTGACCAGCGTGAACACGAGGTACGTGCCGAGCAGCATCAGCGCGCCGTGCGCGAAGTTGATGACGTCGGTGGCCTTGTAGATGATGACGAAGCCCAGCGCGATCAAGGCGTAGATGGCGCCCAGCCCGAGCCCGGAGACGACGAGCTGGACGATCTCCTCGGGCGTCGAGAGCTGCGTGACCTGGGCGAGGATCACCTCTCCGCCCTTCGGGGGGAGTCCGCCGACCGGCGTGCCGGCGGGAGGGGTGCGCAGGTGCCCAACACCGCCACTACGCCTTCTTCCCGTAGATGTCGTCGATCAGGTCGCCGAACATGTCCTCGATCTTCGACCGCTTCACCTTCTGGGTCGCGGTCAGCTCGCCGTCCTCGTGGTCGAGCTCCTTGCCGATGAGGCGGAACTCCTTGACCTGCTCGACCCGGGAGAGGTCGTCGTTGGCCTTGCGGACCTCCTTGCCGATCATCTCGATCA
>JBFKDA010000331.1:0-3043 GCA_041619955.1 Acidimicrobiia bacterium
AACGCCACCGGCGCGATCCGGGTGATGGCCGGCGGGCTGGAGTTCGGCGACGACCTCGAGGCCGGCCAGCGCCCGTACGACCTCGCCGGCAAGGGCCGCCAGAACCCGGGCTCGGCGTTCAAGCCGATCGGGCTGGCGGCGGCGCTCGAGAACGGGTGGACCCTGCGGTCGTACTGGGATTGGACCAGCCCGCAGGAGCTGGACTTCCCCGGCGCCTCCAAGCCGTGGAAGTGCAACAACTTCAGCCGCAGCGGCTCCGGTATCCGGACGCTGGAGAGCGCGCTGGTGGCGTCGACCAACACGGTGTTCTGCCAGGTGTCGCTGGCGGTCGGTCCCGAGAAGGTCGCCGAAATGGCGCACCGGCTGGGTGTGCGCAGCCAGCTCAACCCGGTGCCCTCGATCATCATCGGCAGCCAGGCGGTGAGCCCGCTGGAGCTGACGGCCGCGTACTCGACGTTCGCCAATCACGGGGTGAAGCACGAGGCGTACCTCATCGAGCGTATCGAGGACGAGCAGGGCAACGTCGTCTACCAGCACGAGGTGGAGGACGAGCAGGTCATCGACGCCGCGCTGGCCGCCGCGGTCGTCAACACCATGGAGAAGGTGGTCACCTCGGGCACCGGCACGCGCGCCAACCTCGGCCGCCCGCAGGCCGGCAAGACCGGCACCCACCAGAACATCACCGACGTGTGGTTCGTCGGCTACATCCCGCAGTTCACCACCGGCGTGTGGGTGGGCCACGCCGACGCCCAGCGCCCACTGCGGAACGTGCAGATCAACGGCCAGGTGTGGTCGAGCGTCTCGTCCAGCCGGGTACCGGCGCCGCTCTGGCGGGAGTTCATGGAGATCGTCGTCGCCGACCTGCCGGTCATGGACTTCCCCGAGGACCCGCCGGGTACCGAGCAGTACTACGCGGCACAGCCCACCGAGGTGCCCGACCTCAAGGGCGTGTCCGGCATCGCCGCCATCCGCAGCAAGATCTACAAGGCGGGCCTCAACGTGAACGTCGCCGAGGAGTTCAGCCTCGACATCCCCAAGGGGACCGTGCTGGGCGTCTCCCCGCCGCCGGGAACGAAGATGACGCAGGGCCAGACGGTCACCGTGCGGGTGTCGGGCGGGGCGCCTCCCACCGCCGGGCTGCCGAACCTGATCGGCCTCACGCTCCCCGAGGCCGACGCCGTGCTCAACGGGTCGTTCCGGGCCGACACCGGCGTGTCCGTGAACTACGCGCCGGTCTACGTACCGGTGACCGACCCCAACCAGGTGGGCCGCATCATCGGCACCTCACCCGGCCCGGGCGCTGCCGTCACCTCGTTCCAAACGGTGGTGACCCTCACCATCGGCACCCAGGGCTAGCTCTCCGCGCCGCGGGCACGCGTTCTTTCGCGCTCTGGCCGCAACGCTATTGACTCTATATTGCATCATATGATATCTATCGGGCCATGAACTCCGCAGCGCCTGACCGCCTTCGCCACGATGCTCGTCCTCCCATCACGGCGGAGGCCGCGCCACCGTCGGGCGCTGCGGAGTTCGTCCGCCCGT
The DNA here is from genome assembly GCA_041619955.1 of Acidimicrobiia bacterium. Classification (GTDB taxonomy): domain Bacteria; phylum Actinomycetota; class Acidimicrobiia; order Spongiisociales; family JAOTWH01; genus JBFJZV01. The sequence goes on from JBFKDA010000331.1 coordinate 1,543, forward strand.
CGGTCCAGCAGCGCCCCTGGGTCGCCCCCGACCTGTGGCACGACCCCCTCGCGGAGCTCGGGTACCCCCCCACCCATCCGTACGTGCGCCGCTACTGGACGGCGGCGATCGGCCCCGGCGCCGTTGCCGACCTGCTCCGGCTGGCGGTGGCGGCGTCCCGGGGCCGGGCGCTGCCGAAGCCGCTGCACCTCGACGTCCTCGCCCGGCATGGCCTGGTGCTGGCCGCCGACGGCAGGCTGCTGGTGCGGGCGACGATCCCGCCGGTGCCGGCCAGCTACCGCCGCCGCCTGCCACCGGCGCTGCGGGAGGAGCACCGGCGGCTGCGCTGGCGGGACGCGCACCGCCCCGACGGCTGACCGGTCCAGGCACCGGCGCGCGGTAGCGTGCCCGGCATGGATGCCGTCCGCCGCGCGGTAGAGCTGCTCGCCGAGGCTCGCCAGATCATGGCGTTCACCGGCGCCGGGATCTCCACGGAGTCGGGCATCCCCGACTTCCGGGGGCCCGACGGCGTGTGGACCCGCATCGACCCGTCGGAGTTCACCTACGACAAATACGTGACCAACCCCGAGACGCGGCGTCGGTCGTGGCAGATGCGGTTCGGGTCGGGCGTGCTCGACGCGCAGCCCAACGACGGGCACGGCGCGCTCGTCGCCCTGTGGGAGGCGGGGCGGCTGGGCGGCTGCGTCACGCAGAACATCGACGGGCTGCATCAGGCCGCCGGCCTGCCCGACGAAGCCGTCGTCGAGCTGCACGGCAACGCCCACCGCACACGCTGCCTCGGCTGTGGTGCCACCCAGCCCACCGAGGCGCTGCGGGCCCGGGTGGAGGCGGGCGACGTCGACCCGCATTGCGAGGAGTGCGGCGAGCTGCTGAAGGTGGCGGTGATCTCGTTCGGGGAGATGATGCCCGAGCGCGAGATGGGCCGCGCCTACGAGCTGGCGGCGCGCACCGACGGCGTGCTGGCGATCGGCTCGACGCTGTCCGTGTACCCGGCGGCCGACGTCCCGTGGACTGCGGCGCGCCGGGGCGTGCCGTACGTCATCGTGAACCGCGGCCCCACGGACCACGACGACCTCGCGACGCTCAAGGTCGAGGGCGCGGCCGGCGAGCTGCTGCCCGAAATCGTCCGGTCGCTGGTCGGTAAATAGCACTATTCTCGTAGTGCTTAGAAGGAGGGCTGGATGACGCTGAGCTACAACCAGCTCGTCGCCCAGGTGAAGCGCCAGATCCGGGAGGTCGACGGCCCGGAACTCGAGGCTCGCCTGGACGACCCGCCGGTCATCATCGACGTGCGCGAGGCCGACGAGTTCGAGCAGGGAGCGATCCCCGGCGCGCAGTTCATCCCCCGCGGCGTGCTCGAGGGCAATGTCCGCAACGCCGTCCCCGACCCGGCGACGGAGGTCGTGCTCTACTGCGCCGGCGGCGCCCGCTCGGCCCTCGCCGCCAAGTCGCTGGCCGACATGGGCTACACGAACGTGGCGTCGCTGGCGGGCGGGTTCGG
>JBFKDA010000332.1:0-2970 GCA_041619955.1 Acidimicrobiia bacterium
ACGGTGATGCGACGTCTCGTCCTGCCGCTTCTCGCGGCCGTGCTGATCGCCGCCGCCTGCGGCGACGCCTCCGGCCCCGCCGGCACCGCGCCGCCGCCCTCCGCCGACGCAACCACCACCACGACCCCGCCTGCCACCGACCCGTCCGCCACCGACCCGCCCGCCACCGACCCGCCGCCACCGGCGCCAGCCGCCCCCGCCGCGTTCGCGCCCTCCTCGGGGGTCACGCGGGCGCAGCCGGCCGCCGGCACCGACACCGCCGCCCTCGCAGCCGGCCTCAACGGCGCCGGCTTCGACCTCTGGCACCAGCAGCCGGAAGACGGCAACGTGGTGTTCAGCCCGGCGAGCATCGGGCAGGCGCTGCTGATGGCCCGGCCGGCCGCCGACGCGGCGACGGGGGCCGCGATCGATGCGCTGCTCGCGCTACCCGACGACGCCCACCCGCAGTGGAACGCGCTCGACCAGGCCATCGCCGCCTCGGCCGGCGCCAGCGACGACGTCGACGTGTCGCTCGCAGCCCGCGTCTGGCCGCGCGCCGGCCTCCAGCCCGACCAGGGCTGGATCGACCTGCTCGCCGCCGAGCACGGGGTGACGCTGGAGTCGCTCGACTTCGGCGGCGATCCCGACGGCAGCCGCGATCAGATCAACCAGTGGGTGGCCGACCACACCGAGGGGCTCATCGACGAGCTGGTCCCGCCCGGGTCGATCACCCCCGACACGCAGCTCGCCCTCACCAACGCCCTCTACTTCGCCGCCAGGTGGGCGAGCGTGTTCGGCAAGTTCCCGGCCGAGCCGGGCACCTTCACTCGCCTCGACGGCTCCACCGTGGGCGTCGACTTCATGGTGCACCGCGAGATCCGCGACCGCAGCGGCACCGGGGACGGGTTCGTCGGAGCCGAGATCCCCTACGCCGGGCTCGAGTTCTCGATGCTGCTGATCGTGCCCGACGAGGGCCGCTTCGCCGAGGTGCGGGCCGCGCTCGACCAGGAGCTGCTCGACCAGATCGACGCCACGTGGGGCCAGCAGGCCCTGGAGCTGCGCATGCCGCAATGGCAGCACGACACGTCGCTCGACCTGGTCGGATGGCTCGCCGCCCGCGGCATCGCCCCGGGCGAGTACCCGGGCATCGCGCCCGGGGTGTTCCTCGACGCGGCCGCCCACGGTGCCGACATCACGGTCGACGACCAGGGCACGGTCGCCGCCGCCGCCACCAACCTCGCGTTCGCGCTGTCGGGTCCGCCGGAACCCGAGCTGGTCGTCGCCGCCGAGCGCCCGTTCCTGTACCTGATCCGCCACCGCCCCAGCGGGCTCGTGCTGTTCGCCGGGCAGGTGACCGACCCGACCGCGGCCGGTTCCTAGCTCGTCAGCGCCTCGTACAGGAACGGCAGCGACTCGTCCATCCGGTAGTCGATGTTGGAGTGGTCGTCGTCGAACTCCTCGTACCGGTGGGGGATGCGCGCCGCCTCCAGCGCGTCCCGGAACACCCGGGCGCCGTAGACCAGGTGGTACTGGTCCTTCGACCCGCAGTCGACGTAGAGCACGCGCAGGGTGCGGAGGCTCGCATGGCTGGCGGGCTTGCGGACGAGGTGGATCGGGTCGTGCTCCACCCACGCCGCCCACCGCTCGGGGTCGAGCTGGCACGTCTCGAGATCCACCGGCAGCCGGACGCCCTTCGGCGCAGCCGGGTCGGGGTCGTAGGTTGCGGCCATCGCCAGGATCATCAGCGCGTGCATCTCGCCGTCGTCGAGCTTGGTGGCCTGGTCGACGTGGTCGAGGAAACCGGCGATGCCGCCGTGCTTGGCCAACTCCCGCAGCGTCTTGGGGAAGTCGGGCCGGTAGCAAAGGTCGAAGGCCATGTCGCCCGAGTGGCAGGCCACCGCTCCCCACGCGTCACCGCGTCGCAGCCCGTGCACGATGGCCCCGTAGCCGCCGCTCGACTTGCCGAAGACCGCGCGGTGCTCGCGGCCGGGCCGGATGCGGAACTCGGCCTCGAGTCGGGGGAGCATCTCGTCGATCAGGAACTCCTCCCAGTCGCCCATCGCCACGGAGTCGATGTACTGGTTGCCGCCCAGCGACGTGAAGCAGTCGGGGAACGCGGCCACCACCGGCCCCATCCGCCCCTCGTCGACCAGCCGGTCGAGCCGCTGCGGCACCGACTCGCCGAACGGCTTCCAGCTGAGGTGGGCGAAGCCGCTGCCGGTGAAGCCGACCAAGTCGACGAACAGCGGGTAGTCGCCGTCGCCGTCGTCGTAGCCGGGCGGCAGGTACACCGCCACGGCCCGGCGGGCGGGGTCCCCCAGCAGGTTCCGCCCCAGCGCCGCGGAGTCGATCTCGACCTCGACGACGCGCCCCTGCGGCCGGGCGAAGTTGTGGGTCGGCATCGTCAGCCGAAGTGGCCGGCCACGGGCAGCCACGACCCCTGGCCGAACGCGACCTCGGAGTCGGCGATGCCCTGGCTGAGCGTGTGGCGGAAGAAGAACCTGGCGACCGACGGCCGGAACACGGCCGGGGTGTCCGTCCCGTCGACGATGCCCCAGTCGCCCGCGACGAACCGGTCGCCGGGGTCGCCGAAGATGATCGTCCCGTCGGCGATGCCGGTGTCGAGCGTGTTGCGCCAGTAGAAGAGCCCGGTGGTCTCCCGGTGCAGGCCGACCTCGTCGACGCCGTCCGCGTCCCAGTCTCCGGTCACGGGCTTGTCGCCCGGGTTGCCGAAGACGAACGAGAAGTCGGCGGCGCCGAGCCCGCCGCCGTTGGCGCCCAACGCGTTGACGATGTAGAAGCGCTGCTCGCTCGGGCGGTAGATGCTCAGCGTGTCGCAGCCGTCGCCGTCCCAGTCGCCCGCCACCGGCACGTCGCCCGGGTTGCCGAAGAAGAACTGGAGGTCGGCGACGCCGGCCGTGTTGCTGTTGCGCAGGTAGGCGAAGCCGTCGCTCTGGCGGTACAGGCCCGGCGTGTCCACGCCGTCGCAGT
>JBFKDA010000333.1:0-2943 GCA_041619955.1 Acidimicrobiia bacterium
CGCTTCCGCTTCTACGACAAGCGCCTGAGCCTGGCCGGGGCGGTGGCGTGCCTCGGGGCGATGCTGGCAATCAACGTGGTGGCGGGCACCGCCGCCCTCCTCGTGCTGTTCGTGGTCTACCAGTACCTCCGGCGGCGGAGGGCGCCGGAGCGCTGGGCCGACGCCGCGCTCTCGCACCACTTCCAACGGGCGAAGGAGAGCATCCGGGCGCTGTCGCGAGAGGAGGAGCACGCCCGCAACTGGCGGCCGCAGCTCCTCGCGTTCTCCGCCGATCCCAGCCGGCGGGAGCGGCTGCTGCGGTTCGCGGCGTGGCTCGAGGGCGGCAGCGGCCTCACCGCCGCCATCGTCGTCCTCAACGGCGAGGGCGCGGTGAAGCGCCGGGAGCGCAGCGACGAGCAGGAGCGGCTCCAGCGCCAGATCGACGAGCTGGGCCTCGACGTGTACGCACGGGCCGTGCTCGCCCGCGACGGGATCGACTCACTGCCGGTGGTGGTGCAGTCGTTCGGGCTCGGCGGCCTCCAGGCCAACACCGCGCTGTTCGGCTGGCCCCAGGGTGGTCCCGACGACGCCCGGTTGGCCGCGTACGCGGGCACGCTGCGGGAGGTGGCCCGGCTCGGCGTCAATGTCGTCTCGATGTCCAGCGACCAGCGGCGCTGGGACGACCTGGCCGGCACCGACCGCAAGCTCCGGCGCATCGACGTGTGGTGGAGCGGCGACGACTCCAGCCGGCTCGCGCTGCTCGCCGCCTATCTCTGCACCCGCACCGACGAGTGGTCGCGAGCGAAGATCCGCGTGCTGTCCTCGGCGCCCGCCGACCAGGTCGAGCAGGCGACCTCCGATCTCGCCGCGATGCTGGCCGACGCGAGGATCGACGCCGAGCCGCACTGCCTCGTGTCGGTCGACCAGGCGTCCATCGTCGCGGCCTCCGGCGACGCCTCCCTGGTGTTCGTCGCCATGCGGCTGCGCCAGGAGGGCGCGCTCGACCCGACCGGCGGCCCGCTCGACGCGCTGCTCGCGCAGCTGCCGCTGACCGCCGCCGTCTACGCCGGCGAGCCGTTCGACCTGCTCGCCGGCCCCGAGTCGGGCCGCCACCTGACGCTCGCCGAAGCGGAGGCCGCGCTCACCGCGGCGCGGGAGCGCCAGGCATCGCTGGAGCGGAACCTGCGCGACCTCGACGAGGAGATCCAGACGGCCGCGCAGCAGGCGGAGGCCGGCGACGAGGCGGCCGCGCTGGCTGTGGAGGGGCTGATGGAGAGCCGCGAGCGGCTGGTGCGGCGCATCCTCAAGGCCCGGGCCCGGGTGGCCACCGGCCAGGCCGAGGTCGAGGCGCTCCTCCGCGAGCGCTGACGCCGCTCAGGCGAGCGCGTTCTCCGTCCCGGAGCCTTGGACGAACACGGCCGAGGTCCGACCCGCCAGCATCAGCGAGCGGCAGGCGTCGAAGTCGAACGCCCGCGGCATCCCGAAGACGTTGAGGTCGGCCGGCCGGTCCGCGACGTGAGTGTCGAAGTCGCCGATCTCGACCACGCTCGTGCCGCGGATCCGTGAGACCTGTCGCAGCTCGCGGTGCCGGGCCCGCTGGTCCGCCGCCTCCTCCTCGGACTCCACGACGGTGATGAAGGCGAGGTCCGCTTGCCAGTTGCGTCGCAGGACGTACGAGACGAGCAACGCCAGGTCGACGTTCGGATCGCGCATCCCGTCCTCCCAGTCGGCTCCGAGCGGGCGCACCCACAGGTTGATCGTGGACTCGAGCCCCAGCCCGGCCCGCGGGTGCTCGGCGAACAGCAGCGCGCCGAGGCCGTAGGCGCCCGCGGTGGCGACGAGGAGGCGCATCGCGTCGGCCCGGTCGGGCTTGTCGGGGAGCGGCGCGAACAGCACGTTGGGCCGGAAGAACGCCGACGACAGCGCCTGGATCGACGACGACACGCCGGCGCCGAAGTCGTCCGCCTCGACGACGGACGACGAGGCGAACACCCCGGCCTTGCGGAAGTTCTGGACGTGGACGGGCAGCCGCTTGCGGAGCTGCAACTCCTCGCCGGTCGTGGTGAGGCCGAGCAGCTTGGCGCTGCCGCGCGGATAGGTGAGCGAGGTGATGAAGCGGAAGGTCCCCCGCACCTCGCCCGGGTCCTCGACCGGTACCAGGAGGTTCGGCTTCCAGGCGCGCTGCGACGAGTCGGGCAGCTCGCTCACCTTCTTGGCGGCCCATTCGGCGATCGAGACGAACAGCCCGCTGCGGCTGTCCCCGAACGGTGCCCGCAGGTGGCGCCGGAGCAACACCCAGTAGACGCCGACGGCCACCGACGCCGACACCAGGGAGAACACCGGGTTGATGATGAACATGGCGAAGAAGCACCCGATCGTGCCGGCCAGCGACACGAACCTGGGGATCCCGAGCGTGGGGCGGAAGCTGAGGAGACCCAGCCGCTGCTCGATCAGCACGACCACGTTGATCATCGCGTACGTGAGGAGGAAGAACATCGAGATGAGCGGCGCGATGGCGTTGAGGTCGCGCAGCAGCAGCGCCGCCAGCGCGATGCCCCCGCTGACCCAGATCGCGGTGCGCGGCTCGCCTCGGGGGGACAGGCGGGCGATCCGGTCGCCGTAGGGCAGGATGCGGTGCGAGCCGAGCGCCTGCAGGATGCGAGGAGCGCCGACTATGGAGGCGATCGCCGAGGACAGCGTCGCACCGAGCAGGCCGGCGACGACTGGCGGGCCCCAGGCGGCCTCGTCGATCATCACCGTGAAGTTGCCGACCAACTCCTCGGTCGGGGCCGACCGGGCCAGCCAGTAGGCGAGGAGCAGGTAGATCACCGTCGACACGCCGATGGCCGACAACGTGCCGACCGGGATGGCGCGGCGCGGCTCGGTCAGCTCCCCCGACATGTTCGCTCCGGCGAGGATGCCGGTGACGGCCGGGAAGAACACCGCGAACACCACCCAGAAGCC
>JBFKDA010000334.1:0-2911 GCA_041619955.1 Acidimicrobiia bacterium
AGAACTCGTCGAGGTTGCCGCTGACGATGGCCACGAACTTGGCGCGCTCCAGCAGCGGGACGTCGGGGTTCTCGGCGAGCGCGAGCACCCGCGCCTGGAAATCGAGCACCGATAGCTCACGGTTGAAATACCGCGTGGTGTTGTCGAGGTCGATCATCCCAGGCCGAGCATCATACCGATGCCGCCTTGGCTATCGCCTGGGCCTACCGTTGCGGGCATGGCTGAATCTGAATCGGTGTGGGACTACCCCCGTCCCCCGAAGGTGGAGCCGGCGACACAGCCGGTGCGGGTGGAGCACGGCGGCGAGGTGGTCGCCGCCAGCGACCGGGCGCTGCGGGTGCTGGAGACGAGCCACCCGCCCGGCTACTACATCCCGCCGGGCGACATCGCGGCGGGGCGATTGGAGCCGTCCGACCGGCGCACGGTGTGCGAGTTCAAGGGCGTCGCCCACTACTGGCACCTGCGGGTGGGGGAGTCGCTGGTGCGCGACGCCGGCTGGTCGTATCCGGAGCCTGCAGCCGGCTACGAGGAGCTGGCCGACCACGTCGCCTTCTATCCCGGCCGCGTCGACGCTGCGTGGGTCGGCGACGAGCAGGTCGCGGCCCAGGAGGGCGACTTCTACGGCGGGTGGATCACCAGCGAGGTCGAGGGCCCCTTCAAGGGCGCCCCGGGCACGCTGGGCTGGTAGCCGCGTGCGGTTCCGGATCCGCTACGGCCTGGGGCGGAAGACCCTGGTCGTGACTACTCTGCGCTGCTAAGTTTCCATACCGACATGGCAAGGACTGGGGACGCCGCATGCCGACCACCTCGACCATCTCGATCAAGCGCAACTGGCGGAACGGGAACCGTGCCGCCACGTTGAAGCTTCTCGTCGACCGCTACGGCTTCAGCCGGCGGGAAGCGCGTCGGCTCGTCGCCGATTTCGATGCGGGTTCCCGGCCGCAGCGCCCCGGCGCGTAGCCCCCCTTGTCGAGCCGATCATTCGGGGGGACGTCACCCCCAGCCAGCACCCGCAAACTCGCTGAACGGCTCCGCCTCGTCGGGGTTCGAATGATGCGCAAGATCCAGCGTGAGTTGGCGGCCTCCGTGCGCGTCAACCGCCAGCGGGCCGTCGCCGAGATCACGGCCAAGTACAAGGGCCGGGACAACATCACGCGGTTCGAGGACCTGTTCCTGGAGCATCGCACCGAGATCCTGCTGCACGAGGCGTTGCAAGAGCGTCTGATCACCCGGCCATTCGTCATCACCGGCGAGGAGAACCGGGGCTACGCCGACTTCGAGGTCCGGGGCAGCGAGGGCATCGTCGCGCTGCTGGACATGGTCGACGGCACCGACCTCTTCGCGCGGGACCTGGGCAACTGGTGTTCGGCGATTCTCTTCTATCGAGCGGCCGACCTCGCCGTGCTTGCCGCCGTCGTGGGCGACGCGTTCGGCCGCATCTACTTCGCCACCGCCTACGAGCGGCACGCGTCGATCCTGCGCAAAGCGTCGAAGGACGCCGAGCCGATCGTGCCGGCGGTGACCGAGGAGCTCGAGGAGGCGTACGTCTGCTTCTACGGGCAGAAGGCCGCCCGGCTCAGCGAGGCGGTCGAGCGGGCTGCGTTCCTGGCGCAAGCCAAACGCGTGTACAACCTCGGGGGCACGCCGATGCTCGTCAAGCTGGCCGACGGCTCCATGGACGGTGTATTCGAGCTGTCGGGCCAGGTGGGTCACGACTTCGTGGCCGGAGCGTTCATCTGCGCCAAGGCCGGCGCCACGGTGACCACCCTCGACGGGCACCCGGTGCTGGGCGCCGTCCCGGAGGTGCTCCGGCGTCCCGCACAGCGTGGACCTGGGTACGTCGCCGCAGCAACGACTGCACTCGCCGAGGCCATGAGGAACGGGATTCGCTGACGGCCGCACGCCCCGCGGGCCGGCGCCACGGCGATCGAACCGGCAACCTACCGGTGGGTCTCCTCCAGCGCCTGGACCTTGGCCAAGCGGCGGCGGTGGCGGGCCTCGGCGGTGAACTCGGCGGCGAGGAACTCCTCGACGACGTCCCACGCCAGCTCCTCGCCGATCACCCGGCTGCCGAGCGCCACCACGTTGACGTCGTCGTGCTCGACCGACTGGTGGGCGGTGTAGGTGTCGTGCGCCTGCGCGCACCGGATGCCGTCGAGCTTGTTGGCGGCGATGGCCGCCCCGGCGCCGGAGCCGCAGACGATCACGCCCCGGTCGGCCTTGCCACCGACCACCGCCCGGCCCACGGCGGCGGCGTAGTCGGGGTAGTCGACCGACTCGGTGGAGTGCGTCCCCAGGTCGGTCACCGCGTGGCCGGCATCCGCCAGCCGCGCCGCCAGGGCCTGCTTCAGCTGGTAGCCGGCATGGTCGCTGCCGATGGCGACGCGCACGTTTGGGTGCTCCTGTCGGGGGACGCGAGGTTACCCGAGGCGACCGGTACGCTGCCGCAGGTGCGCCCCTTCGCCGTCCTCGCCGTGATCGTCGCCGTCGTCGCCGGGATATCGCTGGCCATCGCCGCCAACCGCTCCGACGACGGGCCCGACGCTCCGCCGGTGGACGGGCTGACGGTCGACTGCACGACCGCGACCGGCGTCTGCGCCGAGCACCCCACGGGTTGGGACGTGGAGGCCGGCGACACGTTCCTCACCTTCGCCCACCCGCTCGACCCCGACCAGGTCCTCGGCTCGGTCGGCCGGGTGAACATGGAGGGCCTCGTCACCGGGGCCGGCGGCACCTGGCCCGCTCCGCCGGAGGAGGTGGTGCGGGCGTTCTTCGAGCTGCTCGGCCAGGACCAGGACGCGGGCCTGGAGGGAGTCCCGGAACTGCTTCCCGACGGCTCGGTGCAGGCGGAGGGGCGGCTGGAGGGTCTCCACCTGTGGTACCGGCTGGTACCGGGGGACGGCGGGCGCGG
>JBFKDA010000335.1:0-2896 GCA_041619955.1 Acidimicrobiia bacterium
CCGACAGCTCCCGCCCGTTGGCGAGGCGGACCTTGCGCCGGCAGGTGATGTCGTGGGAGATCTCCCGGATGGCCCGGATCGGGTTCTCCAGCGTGAGGTCACGAAACACCACGTCGTCCTCGAGCATCTGGAGGAGCGCGGCCGAGGTCCCGATCTTGGCGTACGTGACGTACTCGGACATGTTCGAGTCGCCGGCGATGACGTGGAGCCGCCGGTAGCGCTCGGCGTCCGCATGGGGCTCGTCCCGAGTATTGATGATGGGGCGGCTGCGGGTGGTGGCGGACGAGACGCCCTCCCAGATGTGCTCGGCCCGCTGCGCCAGGCAGAACACCGTGCCGCGGGCGGTGTAGAGCAGCTTGCCGGCTCCGGCGAAGATCTGCCGGGTGACGAAGAACGGGATGAGCGTGTCGATGATCCGCCCGAAATCGCCCTGGCGGCCGACGAGGTAGTTCTCGTGGCAGCCGTACGAGTTGCCGGCCGAGTCGGTGTTGTTCTTGAACAGGTAGATCTGGCCCCGGATGCCTTCCTCCTCCAGCCGCTGCTCGGCGGAGGTGAGCAGCCCTTCGAGGACCCGCTCGCCGGCCCGGTCGTGGGCGACGACGTCGTAGAGGCTGTCGCATTCCGGGGTGGCGTACTCGGGGTGGCTGCCGACGTCGAGGTAGAGCCGGGCACCGTTCTCGAGGAAGACGTTGGACGACCGGCCCCAGCTCACGACCCGGCGGAACAGGTAGCGAGCGACCTCGTCCGGCGACAGGCGGCGCTGCCCGCGCAGCGTGCAGGTGACGCCGTATTCGTTCTCCAGACCGAAGATCCGCCGCTTCATTTCCGACCTTCCCGCCTGCCTGGCCCCGTCGAGGGTAGCCGCGGTCGGGGAGTGCGGGCAGGCTTGTGGATGCCGTCGGCATGGGTGCCGGGATGCAAAGCAGCGCCGCCGGGGCCAGAATCCGTCGTATGGACACCGGCCCGCGCCTCGTGCCACTCGCCCGCATCGCCGACGCGCGGCGTGCCGAGCTGCTGGCGGCTCGGCTCGAGTCGGAGGGCATCCCGGCCCGGGTGCGCAGCGAGGCGGGCGGCCCGTACCCGTTCACGGTCGGCCAGATGGCCGAGGCCGAGGTCTGGGTGCCGGCGGGCCGGCTCAGCGAGGCGAGAGAGGTGGCGCTGGCCGCCGAGGTGGACGACACGCTCGGCAACGCGGTGGCCTGGCAGCCCGGCGGGAGCGGCTGGAGCTGGCCGGAGCGATTGCTGGCCGCCGCGGTCGCAGCACTGATCATCGGCCTGTTCGTCAGCCGGTTCGTGCTGCTGGCCGGGGGCGGTTAGGCGGGGCTCAGCGGTCGGCGAGGACCGTGATCCAGCCCGAGTAGCTCGACACCCACTGCCCGGTTGCCGGGTCGACCAGCCCGACGGCGGCCGGTTCGGCAGCCGCCGCGGGCGCCGCCAGCCCGGTCAGCCCCGCCGCGATCGAGACGACGGCGGCGAGGAGACGCATCCGCCCAACCGAGGCCGCCCGGGGCCGAAGGCCTCTGGCGGGCTCGCGAGGCCCGTTCGTACGTTGGAAGAGAAAGGAGGTGACGATGAGCAAGGTCCATCGAGTGCGGGAAGTCCACTACGAACTGCGCAATGGCTCGGAGGTCATCACCGAGATCCGCTGCAGCGACGTCATGGGAGGCCCTTGGCGTCCGTGGTCGGTCGCCCAGGTACGCACGGCGCTCGGCAACCAGCCCGATCCGGACGTCTTCATCGTCGAAGAGGTCGTGTGGTCGCCGGTGATCGCACCACACGGCGGAACGGACATCCAGACCAAGGCCACCGGCTGCGTCCACAGCAACCTGGACCACCTTCCCCGATACTGAGCCGCGATCTGCGCTCCGGGTACGGCTATCCGCTCTCGGGAGCGGGCGCGGACCGCGCCTCGGCGATCTCCCCGGCGTCGAGGCGCCGGAACGTGCGGCGGCCCACGTGGCGGTCCACGACCGCGGCCTCCCAGCCGTCCGGCGGGACCTGCCGCTCGCCGACCTCCTCGATGATCCCTGCGACCGTGGCCACCGCGGTCCCCAGCGACGCCGCCTCGGTGTAGCGCGCCTCGAGCTTCTCGCCGATGGTTTCGGCCTGGCCTCCGATCGCGCAGTAGCGGCGCTCGTCGTAGAGGTTGCCGTCGTAGTCCACCCGGAACAGCCGGTTGCCCTCGTTGGTCTCCCCCACCTCGGCGACGATCACCTGCACCTCGTACGGCTTGACCTCGTGGGTGAACACCTGCCCCAGCGTCTGCGAGTACGCGTTGGCGAGGCTCTTGGCAGTGACGTCGCGCCGCCCGTAGGCAAAGCCCTTCACGTCGGCGTGGCGAATGCCTGCGACCCGCAACGCCTCGAACTCGTTGAAGCGGCCGGAGCCGGCGAAGGCGATGCGGTCGTATATCTCGCTGATCTTGTGCAGCGCCCCGCTCGGGTTCTCCCCCATCAGCAGGATGCCGTCGACGTACTCGTGGGCCACGATCGGCCGGCCCTTGGCGATGCCCTTGCGGGCGTACTCGGCCCGGTCCTTGAGGAGCTGCTCGGGAGGGACGTAGTACGGGAGCGTCATCGGGTCGTCTCCAGCGCGGCCGCGGCGATCGCCTGCACCTCGCCGTCGGGCACCTCCCGGTAGCCGCCCAGCGTCACCGTCACCACGTTGGGATAGATCCCCCGGCGCAGGTCGGGCCCGGAGGTGGCGACGTCCTCTTCGGCGGCGGCGACGAGCGCCTTCATCGCCAGGTGCAATGCGTCGGGCTCGGCCATGCCGGGCTCGTAGGTGCCCCGCAGGAAGGAGCGGGCCTCCCGGCCGCCGGAGCCGGTGGCGGCGTGGTCCTGCTCCTCGTAGCGGCCGCCGACGACGTCGTAGCTGTACAGGCGGCCCTCCCCGG
>JBFKDA010000336.1:0-2862 GCA_041619955.1 Acidimicrobiia bacterium
CGTGAGGTTCCGCCGGGTCGCAGCCGCGCTGGTGGGGCTGGCGGTGCTCGCCGGGACGGGCTGTGGCGGGGGCCGCCAGGACGCCGGCTGGGCCGGCGACCTCGACGCGCTGGATGCCGGGCTGGCGCGGGGCCACGCCGATGTGTTCCACACGGTGGCGCCTGCCGAGTGGGATGCAGAAGTCGCGAGGCTGCGAACTGTGCTCCCGGAGCTGAGCGACGTCGCGGCCGCCCTGGAGCTGCGGCGGCTGGTGGCCAGGGTTGGCGACGGCCACACCCGCATCGTGATGGACGGCATGCTTTCCCGCTACCCGGTCGAGCTCGAGACCCTGCGCGACGGCGTCGCGGTGGTCGCCGCCGTCCCCGAGCGCGCCGACCTGGTGGGGGCGCGGGTGCTGACGATCGCCGGCCTCCCCGTAGAGGAGGTGGTCGCCGCCGCCGAGCCGTTCGTGTCGGCCGACAACCCGATCGAGCGCCGCCGGCGCGCCCTCGGGCTGGTGATCGCTCCGCAGTTCTTGCGGCATGCGTTGGGGAGCGACGGGGCGCCGACGTTCCACCTCGGCGGTGCGGAGTCCGAGCGGGCGATGGCGCCGATCACCACGGCGCGCTGGTTCGCCGAGCTGCGTGGTCCGGCGGATCCCTACTGGTGGGCACGCATGGGGTCGGCGCTGTACGTCGCCTACGACCGCTGCGTCGACGACCCGCAGCGACCGCTCGCCGAGTTCGCGGCGGAGGTGTTCGCGGCGGCGGCCGATCCGGCCGTCGACCGGCTCGTCGTGGACCTGCGGCGCAACCCCGGGGGCGACAGCGCGGTGTTCGATCCCTTCATCGCCCGCCTCGCCGGGCACCGCCTCGACCATCCGGAGCGACTGGTGGTGCTGATCGGGCCGCGCACATACTCGTCCGCCGTGCTCAACGCGGTGGCGCTCGACACCGCCACTTCCGCCACCCTGGTCGGGCAGGAGACCGGCGGCGCCGTGAACGGCTACGGCGAGGTGGGCTCGTTCACCCTCCCCAACAGCGGCCTCGTGGTAGAGCACTCGACGCGGTACTTCGACGTGGTCCCGGGGGTGGGGGCCACCCTGGCACCGGACGTGGAGATCGTGCCGAGCAGCGGCGACGTCGCCGCCGGCCGGGACCCGGCGTTGGACTGGGCCCTCGGAGCGGGCTCCTGACCGGCCGCTTCCCGGCAACGTGGGGTATGCTCGGCCCACGCCAGCAAGCGAGGTCCCGCCGTGATGCAGAGCCCCACCGGCCTCGACAGGCCCGCCGCCACCGAGGCCGTCGAAGCTCCCGCCGCCCCCGCCGCACCGCTGTTCCGCCGCTTCGACCCGAGCCGGCTGGCCGACCGCATCCCGAGCGTCCTGGCGCTCGGCGTGGGTCTCGCCTGGATCGTGGGGCTATGGGTGGTGTTCAGCCTCGCCCCGGCGCCCGATCCCGCCGAGCCGGTCGGGCTGCTGGCGGTCCTCGTCGGCGAGGCGCTGGTGCTCTCGCTGCTCTTCGGTTTCGTGGGCCTGGGGATGCGCCGCCGCTGGGGCCTGGGCGTGTCGCTGTTCGGCGGCGCGGTACTCCTCTTCGGCGCCGTGGCCTGCCAGCTCGGTGGCCACACCGGCACGTGGCTGGCGGCCCAGTACGTCGCCGGCGGGGCGCTGGCCTCGTTCAGCTGGGGCGGCCTGAGGGCGACCTAGGGCACCAGGCGCTTTCGCCGACACCGTCTAGACATTTCTGTATACTCGCTGTGAGATGCGAGGAGCCGATCTGATAAGGGAGGCGCGGTTGCGTGCCGGCCTGACGCAGGCCGAGCTCGCCGCTCGGCTGGGAAAGGCACCGTCGGTGATCGGGCGCTGGGAGCAGGGAAGGGCCTCCCCATCGTTCGAGACCGTGATGCAGGTGGTCCGGGCTGCCGGGCTGGAACCGTCGATCTGGCTCTCCGATACCGACGACCACGATCGCACGCTGATTCGGCACTGCCTAGCGCTCTCGCCTGCGCAGCGGCTCGCCGAGATGGTCGTCGCCGTCCGCGCCTTCGACGAGATGGCGGCGGCAGCGGCGGATGGCTGAGTTCGATCCTGTCGGCGCCCTGCGGACGCTGGCCTGGCACGGGGTCCGGTTCATCGTGGTCGGCGGTGTCGCGGCGCGGCTGCGCGGCGCGCCGCTGCTGACGCAGCACGTCGACGTGACGCCAGCCCGGGACCGCAACAACCTCGAGGCGCTGGCCGCGGCGCTCCAGGCACTCGACTCGCGCCTACGCGTGCCCTCCGACCCGGACGGCGTCGCCTTTCCGATCGAAGCGGAGATGCTGGCCGTCAACCAGAGCTGGACGCTGTCCACGAGCGCAGGCCCACTCGATCTCGTGTTCCTCCCGGCCGGCAGCCACGGGTACCACGACCTCGTCCGGGACGCTGGCGAGCTGGTGGTTGCGACGGATCCTGAGCTGCGCGTGCTCGTGGCTTCGTTGCGCGACGTCATCCGGATGAAGGAAGCGGCCGGGCGCGCCAAGGACAGGGCGGCGCTGCCGATGCTGCGCCAGGCGCTGGAGGAGCTACGTCAGCAGTAGCTTCGCCACCCGGCGGGCAGCCACCGCGGCGCCGGCGACGCCCATCACGGCCAGGTACGCCACGTGCCCGAGCATCGACCAGTCGAGCACCCCGAGGGTCAGGCCCCGGATCAGCTCGACGCCGTGGTACAGCGGCGACAACCTGGCGACGTACTGGAGCCACTCGGGGTAGCGCTCGATCGGGAAGAACGTCGCCGAGAACAGGAACAGCGGCATCGTCACCAGCGTGATGAGGTCGAAGTCCTGCCAGTTGCGCATGAACGTGGTCGCCGCCATCCCCACCGCGGCGAAGGCGAAGCCGATGAG
>JBFKDA010000337.1:0-2851 GCA_041619955.1 Acidimicrobiia bacterium
CGTCTTCAGACCGGTTGCCGAGCGCGCCGAGCACGCCACCGCTCGCCTCGTAGCCGGCCACGCGCAGCTCATTCTGTTCACGGGCGTCGAACAGCTCGGTGAGGGTATATTCGAGCAACGGCAGGGAGCCGGGCTGTTCGGCGACGTCGCCCAGGATGCGCTCGACCAAGCCCGCCTCGAATCGGACGCCCACTGCGGCGGCGGGCTGTTCGATCAGCGCCCCTGTCTCCGGGGCGGTCGGCGCCGCGATGGCCACCGTGCCGGCCCGCAGGCTCTCGCCGAAGTCGGCGTGTGACAGCGGCCGGTCGAAGAAGTCGGCGCGCAGTGTGATCACGACGCGGGCGTTCGAGTTTGGGTCGGTGGTCAGGGTCACCAACGCATCGAGGAAGGCGGACGTGCGCCCGGCATCGGCGCCGGCGAACAGCTCCTCGAACTGGTCGATGACCACCAGCAGCTCGGACCCGGCCGGAAGCAGCCGCTGCGCAGCACGCACCATCCCGCGGCGATCGCGCCGCAGCTCGTCGTCCAACCCCGGCATGGCCGTGGCGGCCACCCGAAGCAGCGCCGAGGCGAACGCCTCGAAGGGGTAGCGGCCGGGGAGCATGTCGGTGATGAGCCAGCTCTCGGATCCTGGGATTGCGCCGGCTCGCAGGCGGGGGACGAGGCCGGCGCGAACCAGCGACGACTTGCCGACGCCCGACGGACCCACTGCGGCGACGAGGCGGCGTTCCGCCATCGCTGCGACGAGGTCGGCGACCACGCGGTCCCGGCCGTGGAAATCCTCGGCATCGGCCTCGGTGAAGGCGTCGAGCCCCTTGTATGGGTTGCGAGCAGGCGTGAAGGTGGGTGCCGCAGGCTCGGCATCGACAGCGGCGGACCAGTCGGCCAAGAACGCGGCGATCTCGGAGTAGCCATCGACGGATTCGGCCCGGTCGAGCACCACAGCCGCGCGCCGAGGGAGCGCGTCGGCGCCTCCGAGGGTCTTGCGGACCACTGCAGCCAGGTCGGCGATGTCGCCCGCCGGCCCTCCGCCTGTCCCACGCCCCGCAGCGACGCCGAAGTCACCGAGGTAGAAGAAGCCGTCACCGTCGATGAGCACGTTCGAGGCCTTGATGTCGTGGTGAACCAGCCCGGCGCGGTGGGCTGCGGCCAGCGCCGAGCCGATCTGGCCGACCAGCCGGCTGGCTTCCGGCAGGCGGAATTGCCGCCCGGCGATGGCCTCCCTGAGGTTGCCGCCCCGGATCCAGCGCATGACCAGGAACGCCCCGTCGGGATCGCGCCAGTAGTCGTACACCGGCACGATGTTGGGATGCTCGAGCCGGGCGACGAGCTGCGCCTCTAGCTCGAACCGCCGAATGAAGTGAACGTCGTTGGCCCACTCGGGGTTGATGACCTTCACGGCCACCTCCCGCCCCACTGACGCCTGGTAGGCCCGGTAGACGACGCCGAACAGCCCGCGGCCGATCTCTTTGCGCAGCTCGTAGCCGCCGAGGCCGGTTGCCTGGCCGGGCAGCGCAGGCGGGACGGTGTCGGTTCGCAGCGGTGGGAAGTCGCCCTCGACGGCAGGCACGACCAGCTGGTGTACGGGTTCCTCTCGATCGAGCCGGGCGATGGTGTGAGCGCCCAGTCCCCGGATCGTCCAGCGGGCGTCGGGGTCCTCGGTGGCAACGGAGCGCGCATCATCCGAGAGGAGCACCTGGCCGCCGTGGGCGGCACCCACGAGGCCGGCGACCCGGCTCACCACCGGCCCGGACCAGTCGCCGGCGTCCGTCGCCTCGACGTCACCCACGTCGACGGCGAGGCGCGCCAGCCGGCGCCCGCTGGCCGGGCCCTCGACCACCGGCATCTCCCGCACTACGGCTTCGGCCGCTCGAAGCGCCGACGCGACGGTGGCGAAGGCGACGAACTTGGACGTGGCGCGTTCCGAGAAGACCTCACCGCCGTGGAGGACGACGTTGTCTCGCACGACCCGGTCGAGCTCCGCGAGATGGTCGACCCGCGCCTCCCCGTTGAGCGCAGCGGCCAGCGGTCCTGCGTCGACGTCGACGGCGACGAGGGCCCGCCTGCTGATGGAGGCCGAGCGCCGCGGGGCGAGCGTCTCGTCGTGAGCGAGGATGCGGAGCTCCAGCTCTTGTAGCTCCGGGGAAGGCTCGATTCCCAGCTCCTCCACCAGCAGGCCGCGAGTCCGCTGGTAGACGCGAAGGGCCTCGGCCTGGCGGCCAGCCCGGTACAGCGCCAGCATCAGCTGGCCGCGGAAGCGTTCCCGGTAGGGATACTCGGCTACCAGCGCCTCGAGCTCGCCGATGACGTCGGCGTGGCGCCCGGCTTCGAGGTCGGCGTCGAAGCGGATCTCGAGGGCGGCGAGCCGTTGCTCGGAGAGCCGGGTGATCTCCGGGTCGATCAGCCCGTGGCCGTCGATGTCGTCGTAGGCGTGGCCGCGCCACATCGCGAGCGCCTCCCGCAGGGTGTCGCCGGCGGCGTGCGGATCGTCCCCGATCAGCGTGCGAGCCGCGCCGACCAGGTCCTCGAAGTGGGTCGCGTCGAACGACGCGCGGTCGACGTCGATGACGTAGCCGTCGCCGTCGCGGCGTATCCGGTCGCCAACCTCGCCGCGCAGGTTCGAGACGTACGTCTGGATCGACCGGCGAGCACCTGACGGGGGCGATTCGCCGTAGACCCCCTCCACGAGCTGGTCGGTTGACGTGCGCCGTCCGACGTTGGCGAGCAGTAGCGCCAGCACGGTCCGCTGCTTGGGACCGCCGAGCTGCTTGGTGCTCCCTGAGTCGGTGACCTCGATGGGCCCGAGCACACCGAACCTCACGGCCTCACCGTACATGACGGACGACGCCGA
>JBFKDA010000338.1:0-2836 GCA_041619955.1 Acidimicrobiia bacterium
CCGGCCACCTCGCCGACCTCGGCGAGCTGGCGGCCGCCGAGGTTCTCGAACAGCAGGTCCCGGCGGCCCAGGTAGCTGCCAGGGAAGCCGGAGGCCGATCCGGGCTTGCGGTTGTTGGTGTCGGCGTAGCCGGTCACGATCACGTCGAGGTCGCCGTCGCCGTCGAGGTCGCCGGCCGCCGCCCCGGCGTTCCAGCCGAAGGCGCCGGTGGCCTCGTGGGTGAACGTGCCGTCGCCGTCGTTCCAGAACAGCGCGTCCTCGCGCTCGGTGGTGACGTACAGGTCGGTGTGGCCGTCGCCGTCGAGGTCGGCGGCCACGCAGCCCGACCCGCGCATCGGCACGTCGACGCCGGCGTCCGCGCTGACGTCGGTGAACGTCCCCGCGTCGTTGCGGTAGAGGGCGGCAGTGGGGACGCCGTCGGTGTCGTCCCACTTCGACCACTCGTCGAGCGAGTACGTGTTGACGAGGAACAGGTCCAGCCACCCGTCGTCGTCGGCGTCGAGCCAGCACACGCCGCCGCCCATCATCGCCGCCGGATCGGCCGAGACCCCCCAGTGAAACGCTCCGTGCCGGAAGTCGAGCCCCACGTCGGTTGCGACGTCGACGAAGCCCGTCTGCGGCCCACTCGGGGCGGGTGCGGCGTCCGAGCCCGCGCACGCCGCAACCACCAACAGGAGGGCGGCGAGCGCAGCCGGCTTCATCGGACCTGGCTGAGCTTCACCGGCGACCGCTCCCTGGCCGAGATCAGCGCCGCCTCCAGCACCCGCTGGGTCTCGTAGGCGTCGGCGAAGTCGGGAAGGGGGACCTCCGGTTTGCGGCGCGAGATCGCCCGCACGACGTCGGCCGCCTGGTTCACGAAGCCGTGCTCGTAGCCGAGGCCGTGGCTCTCGGGCCACCAGGCCGCCGCGTAGGGGTGGCCGTCCTCGCCGCGGGTGACGTCGACGGTCGTCCATCCTGCGGTGCTCCCGTCGGCGGTCGCGTCGTACACCTTCAGCTCGTTCATCCGCGTGAAGTCGAACGCCAGCGCGCCCCGCTCGCCGTGCACCTCCAGCCGGTTCACGTTGCGGTGGCCGGTGGCGAGCCGGGTCGCCTCGAAGCTGGCGACCGCCCCGCCCCGGAAGCGGGCCAGGAACAGCACCGCGTCGTCGACGGTGCTGCGGCCGGTGCGGGACGGGTTGCCGGGCAGGCGCCGTTCCTTGACGAACGTCTCGGCGATGGCGCCGCTGACCTCGGTGATCTCGTCGCCGGTGACGAAGCGGGCCATGTCGACGATGTGGGCATTGAGGTCGCCGTGGGCGCCAGTGCCGGCCTGGCCCTTGCGGAAGCGCCACAGCAGCGGCGTGTCGGGGCCGCCCCAGCTCTGGAGGTAGGCGGCCCGTACGTGGTAGATACGGCCCAGCCGCCCTGCGGCGACGAGGCGATGGGCGAACGCCACCGCCGGCACGCGCCGGTAGTTGAACCAGACGAACGTCTTGCCGGCCGACTTGCGGGCGGCGTCCCGCATCTCCCGGGCATGGTCGAGGGTGCCGGCCAGCGGCTTCTCGCAGGCGACGTGCTTGCCGGCCTCCAGCGCGGCGATCGCCTGGTCGCGGTGGACGTGGTTGGGGGTGCCGACGTCGACCAGGTCGACGTCGGCGGCGGTCGCCGCCTCCCGCCAATCGGTGGTCCAGCGCTCCCAGCCCCACCGGGCCGCGAACGCCTCGGTCTCGGCGGGGTCGCGAGCCGCCACCACCTGCATCACCGGCAGGCGGGGCAGGTCGAAGAACTTCGCCACCTTGAGCCAGGCGTTGGAGTGGGCGCGCCCCATGAACTTCGACCCGATGAGGGCGACGCGCAGCGGCTTGGCGGCCATGGCCGGGAAGGCTACCGGTCGGCCTTCCGGCTCTAGCCAGCAGCCACGAGCGGGAGGTCGCCGGGCGTGCCGAGCGCGCCGACGTCGAGCGCGGTCCCGGGCTCGGGAGCCGTGATCTCGGCCGGGGCGACCGGGTTGAACGAGTACTCGAACGCGGTGTCGACGCCGGCGATGAAGTCGCCCGACTCGGTGCGGATGGAGTACGAGCGGAGGACGCCGTCGGGGTCGACGATCCACGACTCCAGCAGCCGGTCGTCGCCGCGGGGCCTCGCCAGCGTCCAGCGGACCACCCCGTCGCTCTCGTCGCGGCCGACCTCGGCGCCTTCCTCGAGGTCGGCGATCGGCGTGGCGGTGCCGGCCGCGATGCCGGCGAGGTCGAGCCCGAGCGGGATGCCGTCGAACGGCTCAGCGTCGACCGCGGCCCACGGCTCGTTGCCCCCCGGCCCCCGCTGCGCCGAGGAGAACCGGTCGCCCACCTGGACCAAGGCCACCGTGGATGGCTCGTCGCCGGGGTCGGCCAGCGCGGCGGTCACGAGGCGGTAGTCCCCGGACGCCCGGTAGTCGAGCCAGTCGGCGCGCACCACCGCCCGGTCCTCACCGAGACGGATGGCCACCGCCTCGAAGGCCGGCTGATCGAGGAGCGCCTCCGCAGCTTGCTGGACGGCCTGCTCGAGCCGCTCGACGTCCGGCGTGCCGCCGCTGTCGCCGCAGGCGGCGACGAGCAGGCAGGCCGCGAGGAGGAGGCGCGCCGTCACGACGCCAGATTACGTCGGTGCCTGCGTGTAGGTTCTCGATAGGCGAGCCGAGGAGCAGGGATGCGGGCGAGGGCTGTCGGGGTGATCGTGGCGGTGGTCGGGTTGGCCGTGACCGTGCTCGCACCCGCGGCGCGGGCGGGCGACACGGTCGGGCTGGTCGACCCCACGCAGGGCCAGTGGCACCTGCGGAACGAGGCAGGGCAGCTCACGTCGTTCTTCTTCGGCAACC
>JBFKDA010000339.1:0-2818 GCA_041619955.1 Acidimicrobiia bacterium
ATCCCGATGGCTCCGTACTTCCTGCCGGGCAAGGGGCACCGGATGGTCCTGCACCGCCCGATCCCGGTGCCCGACGCGCCGAGCCGCGAGGAACGGGTGGCGCTGGGCACCCAGGCGCTCGCCGACAAGCTCGAGGAGATGATCCGGGAGGCGCCGACCCAATGGAACCTCCTCGTGCCGAACTGGCCATCCGACCGAGTCGGCGACCGGTGAAGGTCGCGGTGGTCTCGCCCTACGGGCTCGACCACTACGGCGGCGTCCAGGACCAGGTGTTGCGCCTGGCGGCCTGGCTGCGCGACGCCGGGCACCAGGCGCTGGTCGTGGCGCCCGCGGCGGGGGAGCACGGCGTGGACGTCGGCGGCACCGTCGCGATCGCCGCCAACCGGTCGAAGGCGCCGCTCAGCCTCGACCCGCGGGCCGTGCGGCGGGCGGCCCGGGCGGTGGCGGGCGCCGACGTCGTCCACCTCCACGAGCCGTTCATGCCGGTGATCGGCCCCGGGCTGCTGTGGGCGGACACGCCGCCGAAGGTGGGCACCTTCCACGCCGATCCCAGCGATCTCGTGCGCCGGGCGTACCGCTGGGCGCGCCCGCTGCTCGCGCCGTTCGCCGACCGGCTGGCGGTGGCCACCGCCCCCAGCGAGCTCGCTGCCTCGGCGGTGGCCGGTCTGGTCGAGGTCCGCATCGTGCCGAACGGCATCGACGTCGCCGGGTATCGGCAGGCGGTCGACCGCGAGCCGGCGCGCGTCGCGTTCCTGGGCCGTGACGAGCCGCGCAAGGGGCTCGCCGTGCTCCTGGACGCATGGCCGCAGGTGGCGGCCGCCGTCGACGGCGCCGAGCTGGTGGTGATCGGGGCGTCCGGGGTCGATGGAGCCGGGGTGCGCTACCTCGGCCGGGTGGCGGAGGACGAGAAGCGCCGGGCGCTCGCCTCCTCGTCCGTCTACTGCGCGCCGAACCTCGGGGGCGAGAGCTTCGGGATCGTCGTCGCCGAGGGCATGGCGGCGGGCTGCGCGGTGGTCGCCAGCGACATCCCGGCGTTCGCCCGCGTGCTCGCCGGCGCCGGGAGGACGGTGCCGCCGGGCGACGCACCGGCGCTCGCGGCGACGCTCGTGGGGGTGCTCGGTGACGACGGCGAGCGGGAACGCCTCGCCGCCGCAGCCCGCGAGCGCGTCCAGGCTTTCGACCGTGCGACGGTCCTGGCCGGCTACCTCGCCGCCTACGAGGCGGCCGTCGCCGCCGCCTGAAGGCGTGGACCCTCCGGGCCCAAGAGCCTTGGGGGTATGTACGGACCGCTCTGTACACTCGGTATGTACCGGACGTATGTAGGAGCTGACGTGGAACGTGGAACCGATCGGGTCAAGCGGGGGCTGGCCGAGATGCTGAAGGGCGGCGTCATCATGGACGTCACCAACCCCGAGCAGGCTCGCATTGCCGAGGAGGCCGGGGCGGTCGCGGTGATGGCCCTCGAGCGGGTCCCGGCCGACATCCGCGCCCATGGCGGGGTGGCCCGCATGGCCGACCCCTCCATCGTCGCCTCCATCGTCGAGTCGGTGTCGATCCCGGTGATGGCCAAGTGCCGCATCGGCCATATCGCCGAGGCACAGGTGCTCCAATCGCTCGGCGTCGACTACATCGACGAGTCCGAGGTGCTCACCCTGGCCGACGAGGAGAACCACGTCGACAAGTGGGCCTTCACCGTGCCGTTCGTCAACGGGGCGCGCAACCTCGGAGAGGCGTTGCGCCGGATCGGCGAGGGAGCGGCGATGATCCGCACCAAGGGCGAGCCGGGCACCGGCGACGTGGTGGAGGCCGTCCGGCACATGCGGATGATGAACGCGCAGATCCGCCGCCTCACCACGATGGACTCCGGCGAGCTGATGACGGCGGCGAAGGAGATGGCGGCTCCGTTCGACCTCGTGCAGGAGGTCGCCGAGACCGGCAAGCTGCCGGTGGTGAACTTCGCGGCCGGCGGCATCGCGACGCCCGCCGACGCGTCGCTGATGATGCAGCTCGGCTGCGACGGGATCTTCGTCGGCTCCGGCGTGTTCAAGAGCGGTGACCCGGCCGTCCGGGCGCGAGCGATCGTGGAGGCCACGACCTACTACGACGACCCGCAGATCGTCGCCAAGGTCTCCCGCGGCCTGGGCGAGGCGATGGTGGGGATCAACATCGACACGCTGGCGCCGCAGGATCGGATGCAGGACCGGAGCACCTGAGTGGGGGCGCGGGTCGGGGTCCTCGCGCTCCAGGGCGACTTCCGGGAGCACCTCGCCGTGCTCCGGGGCATGGGCGTCGACGCCGTCCCGGTGCGCACCCGTGACGAGCTGGCCGGGGTCGACGGCATCGTCATCCCCGGTGGGGAGTCGACCACGATCGGCAAGCTGGCCGAGCGGTACGAGCTGCTGGAACCGCTGCGGGCGGCGATCGCCGGCGGCATGCCGGCGCTCGGGACCTGCGCGGGCATGATCGTGCTGGCCCACGACGCGGCCGGGCACAGCCAGCCGCTGCTCGGCGTGCTCGACGTGGTGGTCGAGCGCAACGCCTTCGGCCGCCAGGTCGACAGCTTCGAGGAGGATCTCGCCGTCGACGGCTTCGACGAGCCGGTACGGGCCGTGTACATCCGGGCGCCGTGGATCGAGAAGGTCGGCTCCGGCGTGGAGGTGCTCGCGCGGTCGGAGGACCACCCGGTGATGGTGCGTCAGGGCAACATCGTGGCGACATCGTTCCATCCCGAGCTGACCGACGACGACCGCATTCATAGACTGCTGCTCTCTCGCGCCGGCGGGGACAGCGCCGCGGCGCCGACCGAGGAGAGCTGAAT
>JBFKDA010000340.1:0-2813 GCA_041619955.1 Acidimicrobiia bacterium
GACCGTCGAGGACATCCTCTGGGACCTCGACCAGGCCCTGGCATGACGACAGTGGTGGAGCCCGACGCCCGGGAGCGGCTGCGGATCCTGCGCACCGCCGAGTCGGTGGCGCTGGTGGGCGTGTCGGCCAACCCGATCCGGTCGTCGAACTTCGTCGCCAGCTACCTGGTGCGCACGGGGCTGCGGATGTACCCGGTCAACCCCATGTACGACGAGGTGCTGGGGCTCCGGTGTTACCCGTCGCTGGCCGACCTGCCCGAGGTGCCCGACATCGTCGACGTGTTCCGGCGCGAGTCGGAGCTGCCCGGCGTGGTCGACGAAGCGATCGCCGTTGGCGCCAAGGTCGTCTGGTTCCAGCTCGGCCTCCGCCACGAGGAGGCCGCGGCCGCCGCCCGGGCCGCCGGCCTCGACGTGGTGCAGGACCGCTGCCTGAAGATCGAGCACGCCCGCTGGGCCGGCGGCCTCCACCTCGGCGGCTTCGACACCGGCATCATCAGCTCGAAGCGTCGCCGTGAGATCTAGCCGAGCCTGTCCATGGTCTTGACGGCTATCCACGTGAACATCCAGAAGACAGGCGTGAGCGGCAGCAGGACGTAGCCCAGCGTCACCCCAGCCCAGACCCGGGAGCGGAACGTGAGCGCCGGAATGCCCGGCCCCGCCACGAGCACCACGAAACCGGCGAATGCCAGGCCGGGCGTTCGTGTGATCAGCTCGAACAAGGGTGCCCCCAGGCCGAAGAGCACGAAGGCGGCGACGTGAGTGAGGACCATCCACGCCGCCGCCTGCCTCACCTGTCGGCTGGACCTCTCGCCCACGACCTCACGTTATCGGCCGCACCTCGGCGCCGCGAGACCCGTGCACCGCTCAGGCCAGCTGCACGTCCACCGGGACGGGCCGCTGGAGGGTGTGGCCGACCGGCGACGTCGCCACCACCTTGCGGTGCAGGTCGGCGATCGCATCAGGCGAGGCGTCGCTGTCGAGGTGCACGGTGGCCCTGATCCCCGAGTAGCCGGCGTTGCCGTCGGCGAGACCGAGGAAGGTGTGCAGGTCGACGTCGCCCTCCAGCTCGATGGTCAGGCCGTCGAGCGTGATACCGGCGGCGGACGCGTTCGCGGCGTAGCCAACGGCGAGGCAGTTGCCGAGCGCACCGAGGAGCTGCTCGACCGGGTTGGCGGCGGTGTCGCTGCCGCCCAGGGCGGGCGGCTCGTCGGAGCCGACCGGCGCGAACTCCCGAACCTGCGCTTCGCTGCGGAAGCCGCCGATCCAGGTGACCTTCGAGCGCCAGGTGGTCTGGGCCTTGTCGGGGTCGTCCTGAATGGCGGCGACGAGCGCGCCGACGCTGGCGAGGTCGACGTCGTTGAGGCGGACGGTGGTGGTCATTGGTCTCCTCCTGTGGAGTTGATGTCGCGTCGTCCCGGCGCCGGGGGAGAGGGGGTCTCTCGGGTGGTGGCGGCCGGGGTCAGGAAGAGCGCACGTGCGAGGCGCTCGGGCTGGCCACCCGAGAGCGGGTCATCTCGCACATACACATGAACCGTGCCATGGAGCGGCGACGGTAGACCGCGGGGCGCCGGCCGTCAAGCCTCCGCAGCGATGTGGCGCGCGAGCCCGTCGACCTGGTCGGGGAAGTCCTTGCGGATGACGCCGGCCACGACGCCGAACACCAGCGACATCAGGAAGTCCGTCGTGCCGATCCCCAGCGAGACGTCGACGATGGTGCCCCCGCCGTTCTTCGAGAGCGCGGCGGCCAGCT
Source organism: Acidimicrobiia bacterium (assembly GCA_041619955.1). Taxonomy (GTDB): domain Bacteria; phylum Actinomycetota; class Acidimicrobiia; order Spongiisociales; family JAOTWH01; genus JBFJZV01. Next base: position 1,751 of record JBFKDA010000340.1, read on the forward strand.
CCCCCGTGAAGCCGCGGGCGTCGAAGTCGATGACGAGCCGCTCGGGCCGCTCGGCGACCCTGGTCCTCGCCCGCCCCTGGATGCGCTGCGGGCCGGCCTCCGCCTGGAACGAGAACCCGGTGAGCACGCCGGCGTCGTCCCATTCGGGGTCGGAAACCTCCCGCACCGGGCCGAGCCCGGTCCAGGTTTCGGGCACCTGGAGGCGCGCCCACACCGCCTCCTGGTCGGCGGGGATCTCGACGGTGCGGCTGAAGGTCTCGCTCGGCATCGGCGGCAGCGTAGCCAGCGCCGGCAGCCATGTAGCCTGGCCGGCGTGACCGTGCACGTACCCGGGCTCGTCTGGGCGGCCGCCTTCCTGCTGGCCGCGGTGGCGGCGCGCCTCCTGCCGGAGCAGCCGCCGCCCCGCCACGTGGTCGACAAGTACCTGCACGTGCCGTCGACGTTCCCGACCCAGCTCGCCAACCGGGGCCTGCACCGGCCGCAGGCGCGCGACGACTCGGGGATGACGCCGGGGATGCAGCCGTACGGGCCGCCGGGCGCCATGGCCCGCCGCGGGTCGCTCACGTCGATGTCGCACCATCTCGCCGGCTGGGGCGTGGTCTTCCTCCTCATGGCGTTCTTCTCCTGATGCCCGGCCTGCTCGCCTTCCACGCCCACCCCGACGACGAGTCGCTGTCGATGGGCGCGACGCTCGCCCGCTACGCCGCGGCCGGCGAGCAGGTGGTCGTGGTCACGGCCACCCGGGGGGAGGTCGGCCAGATCTACAACCACGACAACCCCGAGCCGATCCGCCCCAAGCTGGGCGAGATCCGGGAGCAGGAGATGCAGGCCGCCATCGATGCGCTGGGCGTGCCGCACCACCACTTCCTCGGCTATCGCGACTCGGGGATGATGGGTACCGGGGACAACGACCGGCCCGAGGCGTTCTGGCGTGCCGATTTCGACGAGGCGACCACCCGCCTGGTCCGGCTGATCCGCCGCTACCGGCCGGAGGTGGTCACCGCCTACGACCCGTACGGCGGCTACGGGCATCCCGACCACATCCAGGTGCACCGCATCGGGA
>JBFKDA010000341.1:0-2801 GCA_041619955.1 Acidimicrobiia bacterium
CGCGCGTCGTCGGCCGCGGCCTCGGCGGGCTGGTGTCGCTGGGGACGGCGCCGGTGCGGTTGGTCGCGCACGCGCTGCTGGACGAGATCCCCGCGTTGCGCCCGGCCGACGACGAAGCCGACCACGACGGGCGCTGACCGGGTCGCGGCCCTGTACCGAAGGCGTCGCCGTCACGCCCGTCGCTGTCCCGACATTCATGCCGTTCGGCACTAGCGATGGCACCTCCCGGGCGTCCAATGGAAATGCGGCGGCCGCCGCCACCCGGGGAACGGGATGAGGCCCCGGAGGGCGTCGACGAAGTCGCGGAGCGGCTGCGCGGGTGGGACGAGCAGCTCTGGGGCGGCTCGCAGGTCACCCGCTGGATCGACCCGGGGGCGGGCATCTTCGCCCAGGGCACGCTCGGCGCGTTCGCTGAGACGCGCACGAGCCACGAGATCGGCTTCCTCACCAACCTCCACATCGCCTGGAAGCTGGGCTCCATCCTCTACCACCCTGTACCCGAGGGGACCGCCGTGGGGACCACGGCCCGCACGCGCCGGTTCCTCCCGGACGAGGTGGCTTACGGGCCGCTCGCCGACGAGCCCGACACGCTCGTCTGGCTCGACGCCGCCTTCGTGCGCCTCGACGAAGCCTTGAACGCGACCCGAGACGTGAACTGCGAGCTGATGGGCATCGGCCGCTTCGGCCCGGTGAAGCCGATCTCACTCGACGACATGGCGATCATCGGCCAGCGAGTGGTGCACGTCGGTCGCAGCACGGGCGTACGCCGCGGCACGGTCGTCGCTTTCGGGTACGAGTGCGTCGACGCCGAGAAGCTGACGGTCACACCGACCTCCTGATCGCCGGTGACGACGACCTGCCGTTCTCCGCGGAGGGCGACGGAGGCAGCCTGATCGTCACCGACGACGAGCACCGGAATCCCATCGGCATGCTGTGGGGCGGCGGGGAGGAGAAGCTCCGCACCGACCACGGGCAGGAGCACTGGTCGTACGGCGTCTCGCTGGTGCCGGTGCTCGACGCGCTCGACGTCGACCTGGTGCCCGGGCCGTACTTGGGCTCCGCCCGGACGACCTTCATGGCCCGGCAGGACGTCGCCGCCATCTGCGGCGTCGGTCCCACGCTGGCACGGCGCCTCAAGCAGGTCGGGGCGCGCACCGTCCTCGAACTGGCGGAGCTCGACCCTGCGCTGGCCGAGCCGGACATCCCCGCAGACACGTCGGCGGAGTTCCAGCAGCGAGCAGAAGCGGCCCTGCGCGTGAGGATCGGTCCCGCGTCGAAGCCGGTGTGGTCCCGACCGATCCTGGCTCTCATGGACGAGCCGGGCGACTACCCCGAGCTGATCGAGGCTCGCAAGGGGTTGACCGGCAACATCGACAAGGCCTTCCTCTCGTACGTGAAGGTCGGCGACTTCGCGCTCGACGATCATGATGAGCGCGTCAAGCCCTACGGCGACGTCGAGCGCCACCCGGTCGGCATCGTCGAAGGCGTCGGCCCCGAGCACGCGCACTGGCTCTCGGAGCTCGGCGTGGACACCGTGACGGGCCTCGCAGACGAGGACTCGGACTACCTGTGGCGGCACCGGACGTCCCTCGTCTACCACGGTCAGTTCAGGGAGCGTCGGAGCCACTACTCGTGGCTCTCCAGCCAGGCCTGCGCCGCGGTCAACGTGCGCGTCGACGCCACCACCTTCGAGCCCCTGCTCGACCTACGGTCCTCGAGGCCCTCGAGGCCAGACCTGCCGAGCTCGCCGAGCTGTGCGGCCAGCCGTCCGCCAAGTGCTCAACGCTGCGGGCCGACCTCGGCGAGTTGCGAGAAGCCGTAGACGACGACTACCTGAGGTTCCTGAAGCTGCGGGCCCTGGCGTAGCCCGCCAGTCAGGCTCGATGCGCAATCGCGTCGAGGGCCCGGTCGACGCGGTCGGGCTCGAGCGCGGCGCGGCGCGCCGCAAGCGGCGCCAGCGCCTCTTCGTCGCCCACCCGGGCCAGCGCCACCACCGCGGCCGCCCGCACCCGGGGGTGCTCGTCGTCGAGGGCCGCCACGAACCGGGCCGTGTGACCCGCGGCGCCTAGCCGGCCCAGCGACTGGGCGGCCGTCATCCGCACGCGCCAGTGCTCGTCGCCCATGGCGGCGGCCAGCTCCGGGGCGGCAACCGGGTCGCCGAGGTAGGCCAGCGCTCTGGCCGCCCAGGAGCGCGGCCAGTAGGCGAGCCGCTCGCCGGTGGGGTCGTCCATCAGCCGGGCGGCGTGGCCGCCGCCGATGTCGAGCAACGCCTCCGCCCAGGCGGGCTCGAGCAGGCCGGGGCCGGTCACGTGCCCGGACAACAGCGCCGCCAGCGTGGCGAGGGCGCGGTCGCGGCCCAGCCGGCGCTCCAGCCTCCGCGTCCCGGCCGCCGGGGTCCAGCCCACCGGCTCAGCCCGCGTCGTCGCCCAGTACGTACGCCACCCGGGTGGCGAACGACGGGTCGGCCTCCGGGTCGAAGCCGGGGTCGAGGTGGTTGTGGGCGAACAGGTCGGGCACCGCCCGCAGCTCGGCGCCGAGCGTCACGTCGTGCTCGGCGTCGGCGGCTTCCAGGAGCGCCGCCGCCTGCACGGCCCGCGTGATCGCGCCCAGCACCGACCGGAAGTGGAGGTCGCCGTGGACGTCGTCCGCCAGGCAGCGGGCGACCCGGCCCTCCAGCTCCTCCAGCGCCGCTCCGGCCAGGGTGGCGGCCGGCTCCAGCTCGGGGTGGCCGACGCCCTTGAGCATGCGGGCCACCCGCTCGAACACCACGCCGGCCAGCCCCAGGCGGCCGAGGTCGCGGC
>JBFKDA010000342.1:0-2796 GCA_041619955.1 Acidimicrobiia bacterium
CCTGGGACCAGCCGGCCGTCGCCGCCGCCCGCAACGACTGTGCCAAGCCGTGGACGGAGGTGCTCGCCGAGTTCGACGCCGAGCGCCGGGCGGGCCTCGACGTGCTGGAGAGCCTCACCGAGGACGACCTGTCGCGGTCGGCCACCCATCCCATGGTCGGCGATCTGGCGATAGGCGAGATCGTCCACGAGTGGCCGTTCCACGACCGGGACCACCTGCGCCAGATCCTCGAGAACACGCGCGTCTGGTTCTGGCCCCGCCTCGGCGCCGCCCAGCAGTTCGCAGCCTCGGAAGGATGGTCGCCGGTATCCAGCAGGGAGTGAACCGCGTCAGTAGGTTGGAGGCAACCCGACGCGAGCAGGGGGCACGATGGCGATATATGCATTCGACGGGACGTGGAACGGCGACAAGGTCGCCGTGGAGAAGCGGACCAACGTGTGGCGCTTCACGCAGGTGCACGTCGCCGAGAACGGCGACAGCAAGCCGTTCTACGTCACTGGCGTCGGCACGAAGTACGGCACGGTCGGCCGCGTCGTCGGTGGCATCGTCGGCGGCGGCGCCAAGCGGCGCCTCCGGCAGGCCTATCGCCGCCTCTACGACAACGTCGTGGAGCACGGCGACACCACCGTCGACATCGTCGGGTTCAGCCGCGGCGCGGCGATGGCGGTGCATTTCGCCAACGTGATCGCCGACTACGGCGTGCAGAAGCCGACCCGGCGGTGGTGGCGGCGGGACAAGGTGCTCGGCTGGGGCATCGGCCTGGATGCCCGCTCGGAGCGGATCGACATCGACGTGCGGTTCCTGGCCGTATTCGACATCGTCGCGTCGTTCGGCGTCGCCATCGGCCGCTTCCAGCGCCTCAACCCCGGCTTCAAGCTCAACCTCCCGACGAAGCCCGTCGTGCGGCACGGCGCCCACGCGATGGCGCTCGACGAGCGGCGCGGCGCGTTCCGCAACGAGCGGCTGGCGGTGCACGGCGACTGCAGCCGCGACGTCCGCAGCGACAACATGCGCGAGGTGTGGTTCCGGGGCACCCACGCGGCGGTCGGCGGCAGCCGCACGCTCGGCGACGTGCCGTTCTGCTGGATGGTCCGCCAGGCGCGCGACGCCGGCGTGAAGATCGACATCGGCGGTCTCGCCAACCCGCCGAGGCCCGACCCCAACGGCCGGCTCGGCACCAACTTCAACCCGCGGCCCAGCGACCGCCAGCTCTGCAAGGGCGACTGGGTGCATGCTGCGGTCAAGGACTGGACCGACGGCGGCGGTCAGCAGAAGAAGGGCGGCGGCTGGTTCTCCTTCCTCCAGAGCAAGGAGAAGCCGCGCCCGGTGCCCTGGGACGACGCCGCGTTGGGCTTGCGCGCCGACGACGCACCGTTCGACTGTGCCTGAGCGACGCCCAGTGGGCGGCAGGGGCTAGACCTCGAGGACGATCGGGAACAGCACCGGGCGGAGCTGCGACTCCTTGCGGATCACCCGGTTGGCCGACTGGCGGACGTGGCGCCGCAGCGTGTCGACGTCGAGCGGCCGCTCCTTCAGCGCCCCGATCGCAGCCTTCACCTCGTCGGCCGCCCGCTTGAGCAAGTCGGAGGGGTCGTCCTGGAACCCGTGGCTGTCGAGATCAGGCCCGACCACCACCTCCCCGGTGTGGACGTCGACGCCGACGGTGACGATCACCACGCCGTCGTCGGCCAGGTGGCGGCGGTCCCGCAGTACCGAACGCACGTCGCCGACCGACGCGCCGTCCAGGTACACGTAGCCGGCCGGAACGGCGTCGCGCTCCACCCGGATCTTGCCGTTCTCGAGGATCACCGCGTCGCCGTCCTCGCAGGTGAGCACCTCCGGCACCCCCATCTGCTCGGCGAGCTTCGCATGGGCGTGCAGGTGCCGGTACTCCCCGTGGACCGGCACGAATGCCTGCGGCCGCACCACGTTGATGAACGTGCGCAGCTCGTCCTGGGCGGCGTGGCCCGACACGTGGACCGTGGAGTTCAGGCCGTGGTAGACGCGCACCCCGAGCCGGACCAGGCCGTTGATCACCCGCGACACCCGGGTCTCGTTGCCGGGGATGGGCTTGGCCGAGATCAGCACCGTGTCGTCGGCGGCGAGCTTGAGCAGGTTGTGGTCGCCGGCGGCCATCAGCGACACGGCCGCGAACGGCTCCCCCTGGCTTCCGGTGCAGATCACGGCCGTCTGCTCGGGCGGCAACGCCAGCAGTTCCTCGATGGGCAGCACCCGGTCGGCCGGCAGCTCCAAGAGGCCGAGCCGCTCGGCGATCTCGGTGTTGCGCACCATCGAGCGGCCGAGGAAGGCCACGTACCGGCCGGCGTCGACGCAGGCGTTGGCGATCTGCTGCACTCGGTGGAGGTGACTCGCGAAGCAGGCGGCGACCACCCGGCCCCGCGACTCGATCACGATCTCGTACAGCGGCTGCGCGAGCGACGACTCCGAGGGGATGAAGCCCGGGCTCTCGGCGTTGGTGCTGTCGCTCAGCAGCAGCCGCACCCCGCGCTGCCCGGCCGCGGCGAAGCTCGGAAGGTCGGTGGGCTTGCCGTCGATCGGCGTAGGGTCGAGCTTGAAGTCGCCCGAGTGCAGCACGATGCCCTCCGGCGTGTCGAAGGCCACCGCCGCGCCCTGCGGCACGCTGTGGGACACTCCGATGAGCTGGAACTTGAACGGGCCGTGCTCGGTCCAGGCGCCCAGCTCGACGGCGCGCATGTCGGCCTTCACGCCGTGCTCGTCGGCCCGGTTGCGGGCCAGCTCCACCGTCAGTGGCGTGCCGTAGACCGGCACGTTGGC
>JBFKDA010000343.1:0-2792 GCA_041619955.1 Acidimicrobiia bacterium
CCGGAAGGCGTCCTCGACCATCGGCCCGTTGATCGTCCACAGCAGCGGCGACAGCACGCCGGGCAGCATCTCGGTGACTCCGGCGGCGACGTGGCGGACGCCCGGCTCGGTGGGGGTGTCGAACCCGTCGCCGGCGTCGGCGCCGCCCGCCACCGTCGTGACCGGTCGGGCCTGCAGCACCCACACCTCGTCGCCGACCACGCTCCACTCGACGTCCTGGGGCCCGCGGTCGAACCGCTGCTCGATCCGCATCGCCGTGTGGGCGGCGGCACGCAGCAGCGGGTCCAGCGGCTGCCCCGCCAGCGGGCGGAGACCGGGACGGCGGAGCAGGTGGACCTCAGGGGTCACCTGGCCCGACACGAGGCCCTCGCCGAGCCCGTCGACCACTTCGAGGCGCAGCAGCTCCGGCTCGTTGGGGTCCCGGGTGAACACCACGCCCGACCGGTCGGCTGGCAGCAAGGGCTGGAGGATCGCCGCCATGGCGAGGTCGTGCTCGGGCACGCCCATCCGCCGCCGGTAGGCCGATGCCCAGGGGTGCCACAGCGACGCCCACACGAGCCGTACCGCCTCGACCAGCTCGTCGAACCCCTCCACGCCGAGGATCGACACGTACTGGCCCGCGAACGAAGCCTGCGCCAGGTCCTCGGTGACCGACGAGGAGCGCACCGCCAGCGGCCGCTGCCCGATCCGGCCGTAGGCGGCGTGGAGGCCTTCGAGCACGGCCGCCGGCATCGGCGCGCCGAGGAACGCCTCGTCAACCGCGCGTCGGCGTTCCTCGCCCCCGCCACTGGCGGGCACGGGGGCGGCGGCGATCTCGTCGATGAGGCCGGCAAGGTCGGCGTGCGCCACGAACGTGCGGAATGCGGTGGTGGTGACGACCATCGCCGGCGGCACCGGGAACCCCGCGCCGATCAAGCGGTCGAGGGACGCCGCCTTGGAACCGACCCGGTCGGCCGGCCGGCCGGCGCCGTCGAGCGTGACGACGTGGTCGAGCCTCTCCATCGCTGGCTTCGTCCTCCCGCGCGGTGGCGACGATGCGACAATACCCCCGGAGAACAGGGTCGAACAGGTGAAGCATTCCCGGGAGGCGCAGAGATGATACTACACAACGCGACATTTCGCCACTATGAGTAGTAGTAGCCGGGCACTGTTCGCCGCCGGAGGACTGGTCCTCGCCGCCAACCTCGGGATCGTCGCGCTGGTGCAGTGGGCACGCCGCCGCAGCGAGCTGGAAGTGCCGGCGGGGCTCGGGGGCATCCACAACGCCCGCGCCGTGGACGCAGTGCTGCTGCGGAGCGGGAAACCGCTGGCGGCCGGTTACCCCGCAGTGGCGGCGGCGAAGGTGGCGACGGTCGTCGACCTGCGGGCGGAGCGGGGCATCGAGGGTCCCGACCCGTCACTCGGGTTGCGCTACGTCGGGATGCCGATCCGGGACGGCCAGCCGCCGACGCCGGCGCAGGCCCGAGAGTTCGTCGGTCTGGTGCGGGAAGCCGACGGCCCGGTGCTGGTGCACTGCTCGGCGGGGGTGGGCCGCACCGGCTCGATGGTGGGGCTCTACGACGTCCAGGTGCGCGGCCGGTCGGTGGGCCAGGCCCTGGTCGACATGCTGGCGGTGGGGCCGCCCTCGCTGGAGCAGCTCGCGTTCGTGTGGGGCCTCCGGGGCGGCGAGATCCGGCGCCCCCCGTGGCCGGTGGTGGTGGTGAGCCGGGTGCTCGACGCTCCCCGCCGGACGTGGTCGCGGATCCGGGAGGTGTGGCGCCGGCTCGGCGGGTAGCCGGCCCGGCTCAGTCCCGGTTGCGGGCGAAGATGAGCCGCAGGCCCTCGAGGGTCAGGAACTCGTCGATCCGGTCGACCCGGCGGCAGTAGGGCACGACCGTCGACGCCAGCCCGCCGGTGGCGACCACCGCCGCATCCTCGCCGACCTCGTCGAGCAGGCGGCCGATGATGCCGTCGACCAGCCCGGCGTGGCCGTAGACGATGCCGCTCTGGATGGCGGTCACCGTGTTCTTGCCGACCACCGACGGCGGCGCGGTCAGCTCGACCCGCCGCAGCGCGGCCGTGGCGCCGATCAGCGCGTCGTGGGAGATCTGGAGGCCCGGGGCGATCACCGCCCCGATCAGCTCCCCGGCCTCGCTGACCACGTCGAAGTTGGTCGACGTCCCGAAGTCGACGACCACGGCAGGGGCGCCATAGGTCTCCAGTGCCGCCAGCGAGTTGGCCACCCGGTCGGCGCCGATCTCGCGGGGGTTGTCGATGACGATCGGGATGCCGGTGCGGATGCCCGGCGCCACGACCACGGTGGGGCCCGCCACGATCGTGCCGGCGATGTCCCGCAGCACTGCGGTCGCGGGCGGGACGCCGCTCGCGATCGCCACCCCGTGCAGCTCGGCCGGGTCCACGCCGTCGCGCTCCAGGAGACCGAGGACCGCCAGCCGGTACTCGTCGGCCGTGCGGCTCGGATCGGTCGACAGCCGCCAGTGGTGGGCGAGGCGCTCGCCGTCGAACACGCCGATGACGGTCTGGGTGTTGCCGACGTCGATGGCGAGCAGCATCAGGAGCTCCTTTCGGCCAGCACGGACGGCCCGGCGAGCCGGACGCCGCGGTCGGCGACGAAGCCGTCGCCGGCCGGGGTGAACCGGACGTTGTCGATTAGGCGGGTCCCGCCCACCACCGCGGCGACCGCCAGGAACGCCTCACGGTCGAGCCGCAGCAGCCGCACGGTCTCGGCCGCGTCCGCCAGCTCGACGTACTGGAGATCGACCTGCGGCGCGGCGGCGGCCGCGGCGCGCACC
>JBFKDA010000344.1:0-2782 GCA_041619955.1 Acidimicrobiia bacterium
GGTGTTCGACGAGTTGGCCGAGCCGATCACCAGCAGCAGGTCGCAGCGCTTCGCCAGCTCTTGCACCGCCGCCTGGCGGTTGGTGGTGGCGTAGCACAGGTCGCTGCGGCGGGCCGTCCACAGCTCCGGGTAGCGCGCCTGAGCCTGCTCGAGTACCCCGTCCCACTCGTACATGCCCAGCGTGGTCTGAGCGACCAGGGCCACCTTGGTGGGATCGCTGGGCGTGAACCCGCCGAGCCCGTCGCCGCGGGAGGGGTCGACCAGCGTCGTGGCCTCCGGCGCTTCGGCGAGCGTGCCGACCGCCTCGTCGTGGCCCTCGTGACCCACGTAGATGATGTCGAACCCGTCCGCCGCCCGCCTGCGCACCTCGTGGTGGACCTTGGTCACCAGCGGGCACACCGCGTCGACGGTGACCGCGGCGCGACCGGTGGCGGCCGCCACCACCTCGGGGGCGGAGCCGTGCGCCGACAGCATCACCGGGGCGCCGGGCGGCACGTCGGCGATGTCGTCGACGAACACGACGCCGGCCTTCTCGAAGACGTCGACGACCGCCGCGTTGTGGACGATCTCGTGGTAGCAGTACACCGGCGGCGGGAAGACGCGCACCATCCACGTGAGGGCCTTGATGGCCATCTCCACGCCTGCGCAGAAACCCCGGGGGGCAGCGAGCAGCACCTTCTCCGGCATGCCGCCATGGTACGGGCCACGGCGCGCCACCCGGCACCCGCGTACGCTGAGGCGAAGCAACGAAGGGGACGTCGTGCTCGACCGGATCATCGCCGCACTCCGCCGGATCGTCCGCGAGGTCGTCGCGGCCGTACGCCGGCTCTTGAACCTGGATCGCCCGCCGCCGCCGCCCCCGCCGCCGCCGGCCCCGCGGCGGGTGACGATCGTGCCCATCGACGACGTGCGCGTCGGGGTGCCGGCCGGCACGGGTGCCCGGGCGGTGCTTCGGGTGGCGGTGGTGGAGGACGCCGACCTCAGCCGGCCCATCGCCGGCGCTCGCGTGCGTTACGAGGCCGTCACCGGCGACATCTCCTTCGCCGAGCCGGTGGCGGTGACCGACGCCGCCGGCGAGGCCACCGTCGACGTCACCGCGTTCTCGCCGGGCTACTGCCTGGTGTCCGTCGAGGCGGCCGGCGCCGCCGAGCACGCGTTCTTCGAAGTCGCGACCGAGGGGGTCGTCGACACGCTGACGCTGTTCGCACCGCCCACCGTCGCCACCGACGACGCCCTGACGGTGGAGGTGGTGGCCGTCGACTTCGCCGGCCGGCCGGTCGACGGCGCCGACCTCGACGTGGCCATGCAGCGGCCGCCCGACCTCAGCGTCGCCGGCACGGTCGACCCGGCGGGCGGCGGCAGCTACGGCGCCACGCTGCGCGGGTTCGACGCCGGTGAGTGGACCGTGGTGGCCCAGGACCGGCTCACCCGCCGCATCGCCACGGCGTGCGTCATCGTCACGGCCGGCGATCCCGCCCGCATCCGGCTGGCGGGCGAGACCGACCCGCGCCGCGCCGAGCCCTACGACCGCGTCACGCTGCAGGCGCGCCTGGAGGACGCCTCCGGCAGCCCGCTCGACCCCCGCCGGCTGGCGGCCGCCGGGCCCGAAGGCGCTCCCCTCGCCGCCACGCCGGCCGGCACCGTCGCCCTGGTGGAGGTCGCGGCCGTCGGGTTCACGAGCGTGCCGATCACGATCAGCGACGTCGAGACCGGCCTCAGCGCCGAATTCGTCGTCGATTTCAACGCCGTGTGGCTGGCCGACCCGGGCCCCGTGTTCATCGGCGAGGAGTTCGCCACCACCGTGCTCGTGCAACCGCGACCGGACCGCCCCAGCGACCACGTCACCGTGACGATCGAGTTCGACCCCGAGTTGATGGCGTTCGCCGGGTTCGAGCAGTCCCGCCAGCCGGGTGTGGAGTACGAGACCGAGGTGGGCGTCGCGGGCGGGGTGCTCACGATTGCGGCGCGCAGCGAGGTGGCGCTCGCCGCCGACGATTTCCCGACCGGCATCGAGCTGGGAACAGTGACCTGGTCGTGCCTCGGCGAAGGTGAGTCGTGCTTTTCGTGCACGGCCCGGATGTCGCCGACCACCGACCCCTGGGAGCTGTGCCCCGAGCAGAAGCGGCGCCAGCCCCGGACGCTGTGCATCCGGGTGATCTACGAAGGCGCCAAGGCGGCCCACAAGACAGCGGCCACCAAGGCCGTGGCCGGCATCAAGTCGATCATCGGCAGCACCAAGAACGTGGCCGAGTGCTGCCCGGTCCTCGGCATCAGCGTGTCGTACGAGAGGATCGGGGACGTCCTCATCAAGGGGGCGGTCGGCAACGACGGCGCCATCAGCTCGTCGAACAACGCCAATGCCGACTTCCAGAAGATGTTCGCGGCGCTGCGAGGCATGGCCAACACCGTCATCAAAGACGACTGCATCAACCTGCTGATGCTCCCGCTCAACGACGGCAACATCGGCCTGGGCGCCCGCAACGGCGATGTCGTCGTCGACCCGTCCCTCGCCGACGCCACGCTGCGGGACACCGCCGCTCACGAGGTCGGCCACGCACTGGGGCTGGCCCACACGATGGGTGACCAGAAGAACCTGATGGTGGATCGCGGCCTCAGCGGCGGCGAGCTGACCGACGCCCAATGCAAGACCGTCCAGCAGAACCTCGGCGACTTCGGGGGCTGACGTCGCCGCCCGGTACCATGTGGCGGCCGTGTCCTACCCCACCGTCCTCGAGGTCGTTCCCGCGTCCGCAGCCGCGTGCGCCGGCGTCGCCGTCGGCGA
>JBFKDA010000345.1:0-2779 GCA_041619955.1 Acidimicrobiia bacterium
CCCGTCGACGACGGCACCCGCACCGGAGCCATCCGACACGACCACCCCGACCACCACTGCAGCGCCGCCCACGTCCTCCGCGGCCACCACGAGCACCACGACGGCTCCGCCCGAGCCTCAGCCCGCAGCCGGGCCGATCGGGTATCGCGTCGTCGGCGTGGCCGCCGACGACGTGCTCAACGTCCGGGCCGGCCCCTCGGCCAGCGAGGCCATCGTCGCCACCCTGGCCCCCGACGCCACCGGCGTCGTCGTGGGCCTTCGATCGTGGTACTACGAGCCCTGGTGGGAGGTGGTGCTCGCCGACGGCACCGTCGGCTGGGCGCACTCCCGGTACCTGGAACTCGACACGCGGTGGAGCGCGCTCTTCAGCGAACTCGCATGCGCCGACGCCCCAACGATGAACGCCGCCCCCCAACGATCGCCTGCCTCGGCATCCAACGCCGACTTCGTCGACGGCTTCGAGTTCCTCCAGTCCCCGAGCTGCGACCGGCTGGTCGTTCGGCTCGGCACCCGGGAGGCCTACGATGAGCGGCCTCCCGACTTCCCGAGCGTGGCCGCAGATGGCGTGCCCGCCGGCGTCGAGGTGGCCGCGACAGGCAACCACGTGCTGATCACGCTGCCGCTCGAGGTCGCCTGGGGTCAGGAGACCGCCGAGTACGACGACGCCCTCCTGCTGGTCGGCTACGCCGAGGGGGCGGAGGACTGGACGACGTTCACCGCCCACCTGATCTACGACTCGGAGCGGGTGGCGCACGCCCGCTTTCTGAACGACCCCGCCCGCATAGTCGTCGACGTCCGTCCTGCGCTCGACCCCAGTAGCGTCGACCTGTCGCCGGTGGCCCGCGGCGACGCGGTCCTCACCGAGCCGGCCCTGTGGGACGGCACCCTCCCCGGCACTCGCCAACCGCTCACGGTGACCGGGTTCGGCAGGGCGTTCGAGTCCACGCTCTTCATCTCCCTAGAGCGGGTCGACGGGGGGCCCGTCGACGCCACCTGGAGTGGCGGCTACGACTGCGGCGAGGACCCGGGCAGGAGCTACTGCACGATGTCCTCCGGTAGCTCGGTCTGGGGCAGCTTCGCCTTCACCGTGGACGGTCTCGATCCCGGGGAGTACGTGCTGACCATGGCAGGTGAATGCATGGTCGACGAGGTCGGCGAGGAGGCGTGCGCAGCCGCCGAGTTGCGTCACCCGTTCACCGTGCACGGCGACGCAGCGACGGCAGCCGAGGCGCTCGCGCCGTTCTTCCTGGCTGCCGAGCGCCTCGACCAGGAGATCGCTGCGGCGGCCGGCGCCTTCAACGCCGGGTACGACGCCGAGGCCGGGACGGTCTCGCGCCGCGCGCAGGACGCCATCAGGGCGCTGCGCTCGCATGGGGTGGCGGCCGCCATCCCGCCTGGCATGTCCGCCGACCTGGAGCGGGCCGTGCTGGCGGTCTACGCCGACCTCGACAGCCGGATCGCGGCGCTCGAGGGCGCGATCCGCTCCATCCCGGAGGGTTCGACGGAGATCACCATGCCGGAGGACGTGCTGTTCTGCCTCCAGAACGGCAGCCGCTCCAAGGCCCGGTTCGCCGCCGACCTCGCCACGGCGAAGTCGCTGGCGGCGCGGGAACCGGCCCCGACGGCCGCGCCCGACTCGGTGGCGGCGGGCATCCTCGCCGTGCGAATCGACGTCATTGGCCTCTGGAATCGGGGCTGCGACTCCTGCGGCGGCGCCGCGTACGACGAGACGCTGCCGGTCGACTGGGAGGCGAGGCTGATCGAGGATCGCGTCACCTTCGAAGCCGAGTTCCGGGACGGTGCCTGGCGCGTGCTGATCAACGCCTGCTAACCGAAGCGAAGGCCGGCTCCCCGCTTCGGCGGGGAGTCGGCGCGTCAGACCGGTTCCAGCTCCTCCGGCACCGATGGCACCCCCTGCGGGCCGCCCTCCAGCCGCAGCCGGTACAGCGAGATCGCCCGCTCGGCGATGTGCTCCTCGGACTCGCCGGTCAGCCGGGAGCGGGTGGTGAGCCACGTCCAGATGTCGGGCCGCAGGTTCACCGAGCCGGCCCGCCGCTGGCGACTCAGCGCCAGGTACACGACGAACACCTCGCCGATGAGGAAGAAGATCGCCACGAGGATCGTCCGCGAGAAGTTGTCGCCGTGCCAGATACCCACCAGCGGCCGCCCGCCCGCCGTTTCCGCCTCGAAGGCGCGGAACAGGTAGATGAAGATGTAGGCGCCGGTGGCGATCAGGAACGCCACGAGCGTGAGCATGGCGACGGTGCGCCGGTTGAGCGACGCGAAGAACCGGACCACGTATCTCATGGCGCCGACCCCGTCAGGTCCTCGTGATTCATGTGACTGCCTCTCTGGAGTCGAAGTCGTAGCGGGGATAGGTGCCGAGCGGCCACACGGACTGGACCGAGCTGAGCCAGCGGGGGCTGCGGGCGCCGAGGAGTGCGAAAAGCAGCCAGCTGGCCGCCACCAGGGCCATCGGGACCGCCACCACCAGGGCGATGCTGATCGCCCACGCCTGGCGGTCGACACCCACCTCGTCGGCGGCGGCGAACCCCACGACCGCCACCAGCAGCGCCGCCGTCGCCGCCATCCCGCCCAGCATGGCCGCGGCCGGCCGGGTGCGCGGCTCGCAGGGCACCGCGCCGGGCACCGGAGGGCGCCCACTGCGCACCGCCGCCAGGTCGCTGCTGCGGCCGTGCACGTCGCGCATCAGCAGCGCGTTGCGGCGGCGGCCGGCGGCGGGCACCAGCTGGGCGATCGCGTCGAATGCCAGCACGAA
>JBFKDA010000346.1:0-2764 GCA_041619955.1 Acidimicrobiia bacterium
CAGGCGCCCCACGCCATCCGCACGGTGTTCGCGCTGGTGGCGGGCCTGCCCGAGCAGAACATCCGGATCATCTCCCCGGACATCGGGGGCGGCTTCGGCAACAAGGTGCCGGTGTACCCGGGGTACGTGATCGCCACCGCGGCGTCGCTGCTGATCGGCAAGCCCGTGAAGTGGATCGAGAGCCGCTCCGAGAACCTCATCTCCACCGGCTTCGCCCGCGACTACCACATGAGAGGGTCGCTGGCGCTCGACGGCGAAGGCAAGATCCTCGGGCTGCGGGCCGAGGTGTTGTCCGACCAGGGCGCCTTCTACTCCGATGCCCAGCCGACCAAGTTCCGGGCGGGGTTGTTCCACATCGTCACCGGCAGCTACGACTACCCGGCTGCCCACGTCGTGGCCAAGGGCGCATACACCAACAAGGCGCCCGGCGGCGTGGCCTACCGCTGCTCGTTCCGGGTGACGGAGGCGTCGTACCTGATCGAGCGGCTGGTGCAGACCGCCGCTTACGAGATCGGGATGGACCCGGCGGAGTTCCGGATGAAGAACTTCATCCGTGCCGACCAATTCCCGTACCACTCGCCGACGGGCTTCGTGTACGACTCGGGTGACTACGTCACCGGCCTGCAGCTGGTGCTCGAGGCGGTGGGCTACGACGAGCTCCGGCGGCAGCAGGCCGAGGCGCGCGAGCAGGGCAGGCTCGTCGGTATCGGCATCGCCAGCTTCACCGAGGTGGTGGGCGCCGGCAACTCCAAGGAGTACGACATCCTGGGCCTGAAGATGTTCGACTCGGCCGAGTTGCGGGTGCATCCCACGGGCAAGGCAATCCTCAAGCTGGGGGTCCGCAGCCAGGGCCAGGGCCACGAGACGACGTTCGCCCAGATCGTCGCCGAGGAGCTGGGCATCCCCGTCGGCGACATCGCGGTGATGGAGGGTGACACCGACAACACGCCCTACGGGCTGGGGACGTACGCGTCCCGCTCGACGCCGGTGGCGGGGGCGGCCACCGCGGTGATCTCCCGCAAGCTGCGGGAGAAGGCCCGCAAGATCGCGGCCCACCTGCTCGAGGCGTCCGAGGACGACCTCGAGTGGGAGCCGGGGGCGTTCTTCGTCAAGGGTTCGCCGGACTCCCGGGCCACGATCCAGGACGTCGCCTTCGCCGCGTACACCAACCCTCCCGACGACACGGAGCCGGGACTCGAGGGCGTCCACTATTACGACCCGCCCAACATGACGTACCCGTTCGGGAGCTACGTGGTGGTCGTCGAGGTCGACCCGGAGACAGGCGTGTGGAAGGTCGACCGGATGGTCGCGCTCGACGACTGCGGCGTGCGCATCAACCCGATGATCGTCGATGGCCAGATCCACGGCGGCCTCACCGAGGGCTTCGCCAAGGCCACCAACCAGTGGATCACCTTCGACGACCAGGGCAACTGCATCGGGTCGAACTTCATGGACTACCTGGTCCCCACCGCGTGGGAGACGCCGAAGTTCGAGCTGTTGGAGACCGTGACCCCGTCGCCGCACCACCCGCTGGGCGCCAAGGGGGTGGGGGAGTCGGCAACGGTCGGCTCGCCGGCCGCCTACGTCAACGCGGTGGTCGACGCGCTCGCCCACCTCGGGGTGCGCAACATCGACATGCCGCTGCTGCCGGACCGGGTGTGGGCTGCCCTCCAGGTTGCCGGCGGCGGCGATTGAGCGAGCTGCTGGAGGAGGCGGGCGCCCGCAGCCGGGCAGGCCGGCCGTTCGTGCTCGCCACCGTCGTGTGGCGGCGCAGCCCGTCGTCGAGCCGGCAGGGTGGCAAGGCGCTGATCGACCCGTCGGGGGCGGTCACGGGCTGGCTCGGCGGGGCGTGCGCCGAGCCGACGGTGGTGAAGGAGGCGCTGGCGGCCATGTCCGACGGCCGGCCTCGCCTGCTGTTCCTCGGCCCGGCCGACGAGCTGGGCTCCCGTCGGGACGTCGTACGGGTGCCGATGGCGTGCGAGAGTGAGGGAGCCATGGAGGTGTTCCTGGAGCCCGTGCTGCCGAAGCCGAAGCTGGTGGCGATCGGCGACTCCCCGGCCGCCGGCACGCTCGTGCGGCTGGCCGGCGCCCTCGGCTGGCAGAGCCAGGTCGCCGAGCTCGCCGGGCTCACGGAGTTGGGGATCCGGCCCGGCGACTTCGTCGTCGTCGCCACGCAGGGGCACTACGACGAGGAGGCGCTCGAAGCCGCGCTCCGCACGCAAGCCGCATACGTGGGGCTGGTCGCTTCGAGGAAGCGAGCCGACACGGTGCGCGGGTTCCTGCGGGACCGCGGTGTCTCGGAGGAGGCGCTCACCCGGCTGCACGCCCCGGCCGGGCTCGATCTCGGACCGGTCGACCCGGACGAGATCGCCGTGGCGATCCTGGCCGAGGTCGTCGCCCGCCGCGCCGCCGGGGGCCCGCCGGTGGTCGAGGTCGCCGAACTGGAGGACGCCGCCGACCCCGTGTGCGGGATGACGGTGACCGTCGCCGGCGCTCGCCACACGCTGCACCACGACGGGGCGACGTACTACTTCTGCGCGGCCGGCTGCCGGGCGAGGTTCGCAGAGGACCCGTCCGCATACGCCTGAGGCCGTCGTATCGTCCCGCCTTCGCTTCGATCCCCGAGGAGTCCCCCGTGCTCTCGACTGCCCGCACTGCGCGCGCCCTCCCCTTGCTGCTCGCCCTCGTCGCGTGCGGCGACGCCGGCCAGCCGTCGGTCCCGGCGACGGCGGTCGTTCCCACGACCGCGGCCGTTGCCACCACC
>JBFKDA010000347.1:0-2760 GCA_041619955.1 Acidimicrobiia bacterium
CGCCGACTACTGCGACGTCGACCCGCTGTTCGGCACCCTCGCCGACTTCGACGCGCTGCTCGCCGCCGCCCACGACCGCGGGCTGCGGGTGATCGTCGACTGGGTGCCCAACCACACGTCCGACCGCCACCCGTGGTTCACGGCGTCGCGCAGCTCCCGTGACGACCCCCGGCGCGACTGGTACGTCTGGCGGGACCCCCGTCCCGACGGGTCGCCGCCGAACAACTGGTTGTCGGTGTTCGGGGGGCCGGCGTGGACCCTCGACCAGGCGACCGGCCAGTACTACCTGCACTCGTTCCTCCGCTCCCAGCCCGACCTCGACTGGCGCAACCCGGCGGTGCAGGAAGCGATGTTCGACACCGTGCGGTTCTGGATGGATCGCGGGGTGGACGGGCTGCGCATCGACGTCGCCCACTTCATCATGAAGGACCCCGAGCTGCGGGACAACCCGCCCGCCCCGGCGGGCCACGCCGGGGACTTCAAGGACATGGGCCCCTACGAGTCGCAGCTCCATCTGTACGACAAGGGCCACCCGGACGTGCATCGGGTGTTCCGCGACCTGCGAGCGCTGCTGGACTCCTACGACGGCGACCGTTTCGCCATCGGCGAGATCCACGTGTTCGAGTGGGATCGGTGGGCCGCCTACTACGGCGACGACCTCGACGAGCTGCACATGCCCTACAACTTCTCGCTCGTGTGGGCGCCGTGGCAATCCGCCGAGTTCCGGCGGCGCGTCGACGGCATGGAGGCGGCGCTGCCGGCCGGGGCCTGGCCGAACCACGTGCTCGGCAACCACGACGAGGACCGCCTCGTCGGGCGGTTCGGGCCCGCCAGGGCGCGGGTCGCGGCGATGCTGCTGCTGACCCTGCGGGGGACCCCGACCATCTACTACGGCGACGAGATCGGGATGCCGCAGGTGGCCATCCCGCCGGGCCGGGAGCGCGACCCCTGGGGCATCCGGGTGCCGGGCAAGGGCCGCGACGGGTGCCGCACACCCATGCAGTGGTCCGGCGCGGCGGGGCACGGCTTCACCGTGCCCGGCGTCGAGCCCTGGCTGCCGTTCTCGGCCGACGCCGCCGACCGCCACGTGGCCGCCCAGCTCGACGACGACCGCTCGGAGCTGGCACTCCACCGGGCGCTGCTGGCGCTGCGGCGGGACGAAGCGGCGCTGCACGCCGGCAGCTACCGACCGATCGACGGCTGCCCCGACGGGGTGTTCGGGTACGAGCGCGAGCAGGACGGCCAGCGGCTCGCGGTGTGGCTCAACTTCACCGGCGAGGAGCGGGAGGTGGGGGGCGGGCCGGTGCTGCTCAGCACCCACCTCGACCGCCGCGGCGGCGGTGACGGCCCCCTGCGGCTGCGGCCCGACGAGGGCGTGATCGTGCGCAGCACGGCGCGATAGCCCGCGACCGCATAGGCCGGCCAGCCCTGCCGCGCCGCACCCACTCGTGGAAGACTGAGGAACGACGCCCGGGAAGGAGAAGACGATGTCGACGGGCACGACGTGCTTCCTGTCCTACGCACGCGAGGACAAGGCCATCGCCGACCGGCTCTACGTGCGGCTCCGCCAGAACGGCATCGACGTGTGGATGGACAAGCCGCCCGAGCCGTACACGGCCGAGGGGATCGGCCCCGGGGCGACCTGGGAGTCCGCGATCGAAGGCAGGCTGCGCGGCTGCCGGTTCTTCCTGCCTTTGTTCACCGACCGGGCCGTCGAGCCGGGGAGCTTCTTCGAACGGGAGCTGAAGACCGCCCTGCAGATCGCCGCCCAGGACGATGCCGGGGATTCGTTCATCGTCCCGATCCTCAGCGGGGCGAACGCGGCTCCTGAGGTCGAGGCCGCCGGCCGTTCGTTCGGCCGGTACCAATGGGTGGACATCGTCGCCGACGGCGACCACGCCCTGGTCGACCACGTCCAGGCGCATGCCGGCCCGGGCGGCGCCACGCCGCTCGAGCTGGAGGTGGCGACGCCGGAGCACCTCATGGACGCGATCGGCCCCAACCGGGTGATCAGGCTCGCTCCGGGCGACTACGACCTCACCCGCGTCAGCGACCAGGCGCGCGACCACTGCTCGGTGGAGGAGGAGTTCGACGGCAACCAGCTCGTCTTCCACCACCTCGAGAACCTCGAGCTGCGCTGCGACGCGGCGGAGCCCGCCCACCTCTACGTGCAGCCGCAGTACGTCTTCCCGCTGTACCTGCACAGGTGCGACCGCGTACGGATCAGGAACCTGCGCCTCGGCCACTCCCCCGAGCGCGGCGAGTGCGTGGGAGGCGTCGTCAAGCTCGACCACTGCACGGAGATCGCGATCCAGGACTGCGACCTCTACGGGTCGGGCGCGCTGGGCATGGAGATCACCGAGTCGAAGCACGTCACGGTGCTGAACACGACCATCCGCGACTGCACCAACAGCCTGCTGGAGGTGCAGGACAGCGAGCACGTGGCGTTCCACGGCTGCACGATCCGGGACAACACCGTCTACGGCGGCATCGCCGTCCGCAGCTCGCGCGCCGTGAGCTTCGCCGACTGCGACATCGGATCCAGCACCGCCCACGAGCTGGTGGCGGGCCGGGGGGAGGCCATGGCGCTGGTCGTGAGCGAGCGCTCGTACGACGTCGCGCTGACCGGCTGCACCATCGACCTCGGCCCGTTCACCTCGATCTCCGACGTCTCCGGCAACGTGGCGGTGCGCGACTGCCTGGTGACCGCCGAGCAGCCGGCGCCGCCCTCCTAGGCCCGGACCGGGAGCAGCTCCGGCA
>JBFKDA010000348.1:0-2736 GCA_041619955.1 Acidimicrobiia bacterium
ATGCCCCAGCGACCGTTGTCGGTGATCTGCGCGGGTGAGAACACCCTCACCGTCGAGAGATCCCCGGCGAAGATCCCGTTGTTTCCGTTGTTTCGCACGATGGCATCGTCCACGTCTAGGTTCGATCCGCCGTCGATTGTGCAAGCCCAAGACCGTCGCCGGCTACCGCTCACTGCTCGACCGTCACGTACTTCCCGCGTTCGGCCGGTTTGAGCTGCGCCAGATCACCACGCAGGCTGTGCGGCGCTGGCTCGCCGATCTCCAGGCCCAGGGGCTCAGCCCGAGCCGGGTCCGGCAGGCGTACCTCGTGCTCAGCGGCTCGCTCGATGCCGCAGTCGACGACGACCGGCTGGCGAGGAACCCGGCACGCGTGGCGCGGAAGGATGTCCCGGCCGACCGAACCCGGGAGATGCGCTGGCTCGACCACGACGAGGTCGACTGCCTGGTCGCCGCCGTCGACGAGCAGTGGCAGACACTGCTCGTCACGCTCGCCTACACGGGCCTCAGGTGGGGCGAGGCCGCCGCGTTGCGGCGAGGACGGTGTCACCTGCTGCGCCGCCAGCTCCACGTCGTGGAGTCGCTGTCAGAGGTCGGCGGCGACCTGACGTTCGCCGAGCCCAAGTCGAGGAAGTCGGTCCGGTGGGTCCACTTGCCCGAGTTTCTTGTCGAGCAGCTGGCCGCGCACCTGAGGCAACGCGTGCCCGACGATCCCGATGCGCTCGTGTTCACCAGCCCGGAGGGCGCACCGCTGCGGCACTCGAACTTCTACAAGCGGGTGTGGCGACCTGCTGTCGAGGCTGCCCGGCTGCCCGACGGCATCAGGATTCACGACCTTCGCCATTCCGCGGCGAGCTTCATGGCTCGGGCCGGGTATCCGCTCGATTGGGTGGGGAAGCAGCTCGGCCACAGCAGCATCACCGTCACCGAGCAGTACCGCCACTTCTACCCCGAGCAGGGCGCGCAGCTCGCCGGCCTCCTCGATGCGGAGTACCGCGCGGCCCAACAGAGTGTTGGGGTTTCGTTGGGGTCTCGTCGGGGCGAGGTGGTCGAGCTCACAGGCTCGTAGCGGAAACCCCAATGACCACCTAACGATTTCCTGTGGGCCGGGTGGGGATCGAACCCACGACCTTCGGATTAAAAGTCCGCTGCTCTGCCAATTGAGCTACCGGCCCACCAGCACGGTAGCGACGGCCGCGGAGCGGATGCGCGCCCGTGATTCCCGTAGCCTGCGGCCATGATTCGCTTCGGCGTGTCCGGGGTGCCACCCGACGGCGACGACGCCGCCTTCCTCGACGCGCTCGTCGCCAGAGGGCACCGCGCCTACGAGCTCGCGTTCGTCAAGGACTTCCCCTGGAAGGAGCGCCGCTGCCGCAGTTTCGGCGAGCTAGCCGCCGAGCGGGGGATCGCCCTCAGCGTCCACGCCCCGTACTTCGCGGTGCTCACGGTGGGCGAGCCGGACACCCGCAAGCAGACCCTGGCCGCGCTCGAGCACACGATGAAGCTCGGCAAGGCCCTCGGCGCCCACACGATCGTCGCCCACACGGGCTACGTGAAGGACCGGACCGCCGAGGAGCTGCACGAGCTGGTCGACGACGGGCTCACCACGATCGAGCCGAAGGTCCGCCACCTCGGCGTCTCGCTCGGCCTCGAGACCTCCGGGACCGACCGGGCCTTCGGATCGCTCGGCGACATCGCGCTGATCGCCCGCAAGTACTCGTTCGTGCGGCCGGTGATCGACTGGGCGCACGTCCACGCCAAGTCGGGCGGCGCCCTGACCAGCGTCGAGGCCTACCGCTCGGTGATCGCCTTCCTGCGGTCGGAGTTCCCCGGCTGGGCGATCGACCCGCTCCACACCCAGTTCACCGACAACGAGTTCGGTCCGGCCGGCGAGCTGCGCCACGTGCCCTACGGCGACGGCACCCTCCGCTCCCACCAGCTCGCCGAGGCCGCGGTGGCCGAGGGCCTGCGGATGATCGTCATCTCCGAAGCGAAGGACGGCGCGAGCCACGACGCGATCTTCGCCGACCTCCAGGCCGGGGAGCGGGCCGCACGGCCGGAGCCGGCCGGGGCGGGGCGGACCGTGGCGTCGGGGCGGGTCGACTTCCCCGAGGAGCTGCGGGTGGAACCCGAGGCGGACGGCTTCTTCACCATCGGCCTCGATCGCCGGGTCCGGCTGTCGAACGTCGACAAGGAGTTCTTCCCCTCGACGGGCTACACCAAGGGCGACCTGATCCAGTACTACGCCGCGGTCGCGCCGCTGCTGCTGCCGCACCTCGCCGGCCGGGCGCTGTCGATGGCGAGGTACCCCGACGGAGCGACCGGTCCCTACTTCTACGAGAAGCAATGCCCGTCGCACGCACCCGACTGGATGGTGCGGGCCCCGATCCACTCCGAGCATCGCGGCGACGCGATCGAGTTCTGCACCGCCCCGGACGTCGAGTCGCTCATCTGGGTCGCCAACCTGGGGTGCATCGAGATGCACCCCTGGCTCAGCCGGGTGCCGCACGCCGACCGCCCGGACTTCGCGATCTTCGACCTCGACCCCCAGGAGGGCGCCACGTGGGAACAGGTGGTGTACGTCGCCGGCCTCGTCAACGTGCTGCTGGAGCGGCTCGGCCTGGCCGGCTACCCCAAGACGTCGGGAGCGTCCGGCATCCACGTCTACGTCCCGCTCGAGCCGTTCTACTCGTACGGCCGGGTGCGGCGCTTCGTGGAGACCCTGGGGCGGATGCAGGC
>JBFKDA010000349.1:0-2701 GCA_041619955.1 Acidimicrobiia bacterium
GCCTGGGCACCCAGGTCGCGGTCGCCGGCGAGCGTGAGCGGGGCGATGCAGCCGCGCCGGGCTTCGAAAGCGGCGGTGAACTCGTCCCAGGTGCCGCTGGCCAGCTCCCGGAGGTCGGCGGGCACCGCCTCGTCGAACCGCAGCTCGCCGGCGTCGCCCCCGCAGGCGACGGCGAGCAGCAGCGGGATCAGGACGAGCCGGCGCATCGACGCCCGAGGGTAGGCCGGACACGCCACCGGCCTTGCTCAGCCCGGCTGCGGCGGTGCCCGGGACTTCACCCGCTTCCCGGTGACCGTCCACAACCCGCTCGCCAACTGAGCAGTCCGCACGGTAGGGTCCCGGTCCGATGGCCGAACGCTTCATCCCCGCCACCGCCGGCCCGCTGCTGGTGACGCCGGAGTCGGCCGGCTGGGACTACTCGGGACTGCGAGTGGTGACGCTGGCGCCGGGGGAGTCGCGGGAGCTCGTCACCGGCGCCGACGAGGTGGCCGTGGTGCCGCTGGCGGGGTCCTGCCGGGTGGAGGTCGAGTCGCACTCGTTCGACCTGGCCGGCCGGGGGGGCGTGTTCGAGCGGGTGACCGACTGGGCATACGCCCCGATCGACGCCGAGGTGCGCCTGTCGAGCGACGGCGGGGGAGCGTTCGCCTGGTGCACGGCCCGGGCGAGCCGGCGCCTGGATCCGGCGCACGTCGCCGCCGAGGACGTGGCGATCGAGGTGCGGGGTGCTGGCCGGGCCACGCGCCAGATCACCAACTTCATGTCGGTGGAGGCGTTCACCGCCGACACGCTGATCTGTGTCGAGGTGTACACCCCGGGCGGCAACGTGTCGTCGTGGCCGCCCCACAAGCACGACGAGGTGAGCGCCGACGAGCTGCCGCTGGAGGAGATCTACTACTTCCGGGTGGACGGCGAGTGTGGCCTCGGCACGTTCCGCTGCTACGCCGCCGACGGCGACTTCGACGACACCGTCACCGTCCACGACGGCGACGTGTACCTGATCCCCAAGGGCTACCACGGGCCGGCGACGGCGCCACCCGAGTTCCCGATGTACTACCTCAATGTGATGGCCGGGCCCGAGCGGCTGTGGCGCTTCACCGACGACCCGTGCTACGCGTGGATCCGGGACACCTTCGCCGAGGGCGAGCCGGATCCGCGGCTGCCGATGGTCACGGCGGAGGGCCGCCGAGCGGGCTGAACTCGGCTGGCAGGACGGAGGTGGCAGCAAGTAGGGTTTGCCGCCAGCTGCTGAAAGGGCCGGCCCCAGTGAGCCGTCGCGATAGCACGTTCCGGTGAGTAGCCGCCTTCGAGTGTTCGTCAGCTCCCGCATGCAGGAGCTGGCCGACGAGCGGCGCGCCGTCGAGACGGCGCTGGAGGCGGCAGGCATGGAGGCCTTCGTCTTCGAGACCGACGCAGGCGCTCAGCCTGGCTCGGCGGTGACCACCTACCGCGAAGCGCTCCTCGAGTGCGACGTGTACCTCGGCGTCTTCGCCTCCGGTTGGGGGGACTACACCCGGGACGAGTTCGAGACAGCCGTTCGGGCCGGGCTGCCGCTTCTGCTCTACCAGCGGGAGCTGCGCGGAGGGGAGGGCCGTGACCGGCGGCTCGAGGACTTCCTGGAGCAGGCCGGGCACGTCGAGGAGGGGTTGACGATTGGCCGCTACCGGGGTCCTGACGACCTGGCCGCGTCGGTTGCCCGGGACGTTGCCGAGCTGCGCGACCAGGCTGTTCGCCACCGGCGGCTGGCGGGCGGGTACCGGTACCGGCACGGATCGCTCGGCGGGCTCATCGACGCTGCGAGCGAGCCCGTCGTCAAGACCCGCCGCGCCAGCCGGGCAGAGTGCCGTTCACCCCCCGACCCGTTCGTCGACCGCGCCGAGGCGATCGCCAAGCTGCGCGCCGCCATCGACAAGGGCGATCGGTTGGTCGGGTTTGCGGGGCTCCCAGGCGCCGGCAAGTCCGCGACGCTGGCGCGCCTGGTGGCCGAGGTAGACAGCCACCCTGACGGCACCGTGTGCGTCGCCGCCGGCGAGATCGTCGCCGCCTCCGATGTGCTCGTCGAGCTGTGGCACCGGTTCTACGACGCCGGCGACGACCGCTACCAGCCGGCGGCGGAACGGCTCGAGCGTGACCTCGCCGGCCGGCAGGCGCTCGTGGCGATCGACGACGTGACGCTGGACGCCGACGACGTGGAGGGCATCGCGGGGGTGATGCCGCGTTCGGCGTTCGCCGTCACCGGCGTGCGAAGCGCCGAGCGCGACCCGCTCGCCTACGTCAAGGCAGTGAACCTCGAAGGCTTTCACGAAGACGACGACATCGTGGAGCTGTTCGCCGCCGAGTACGGCGAGGTGCCAGCGCCGGCCCGCGCGGCGGTGGTCACGGCATGCCGCGCCGCCGGTGGCGGGCCGGGCGCCGTCAAGCGGCTCGCCACAGCCGCGTGGGCGTCGAACGATCCGTTGGAGTCGTGGGCCAAGCGGGCTGCGACGAGCGCCAACCCGATGCGCGCCATAGTCGAGTCGCAGTTCGGCGCCGACGGCGTCACCGCCGTCGAGATGATCGCGAGCCTGGGCCCCACCGCCCCAATGCCAGGTGCCGTGGCGGCGCGCGTCGGTATCCCGGAGGAGCTCATCCGTCGGTTGGAGGCCGCCGGCTTCGTGCGCTCGGCGTCTCCCCGGTACCTCGTCGACGGCGCCGTCTACGCCGC
>JBFKDA010000350.1:0-2687 GCA_041619955.1 Acidimicrobiia bacterium
GGCCACGATGCAGAACCGGCCGGCGGCGCAGATCGTCGGTGTCAACGTGCGGCGCACCTCGGCCATTGCTCTTGGGATCAGCTCGGCGCTGGCCGGCGCCTCCGGGGCGCTGGTGTCCTGGCGGTGATCAGCTCGTTCGTCGTCGACCGAGCCGGCCCGTCGTGGGGGCCGATGACGTTCTACCTGGCGCTGTTCCTCATCCTGCTCATCCGCCCGCAGGGCCTGTTCGGAAAGGAGATCACGATTTGATCGAGGACCGCGCGGTGGAGGCCGTGGCCGTGGAGCGGGCGGCGCCCGCCGCGCCGGAGTGGAGCCGCTGGGCGGTGCTGGGCGCAGCGGTGGCGGTGCTGGCGGTGCTGCCGCTGCTGCGGGACGTGATCGGGCCCTACCACTACGTGCTGCAACTCGTCACGGTCACGCTGATGTGGATCGCGATGACCTCGAGCTGGAACATCATCGGCGGGTACGCCTCGTACATCTCGCTGGGGCACGGCGTGTTCATGGGCATCGGCGGCTACGCGAGCGGGATGATGCTGGTGCACTGGGGCTGGTCGCCGTTCTGGACCGCGGCGCTCTGTCGTACAAGGTGGCGCACTCAAAGTTCGGGCTGGGGCTGCGGGCCATCGCCCAAGACGAGATCAAGGCGGAGGTGGCCGGGGTGCCCACCCGCTCGTACAAGATCGTGGCGTTCGCCCTGAGCGCGTTCTTCGTGGGGGTGGCGGGGGCGATCTGGGGCTACTCGCTGTCGTATCTGCGGCCGACGATCTTCTTCATCATCGGGGTGTCGGCGCAGATGGTGCTGATGGCGATCATCGGCGGGCGAGGCACGGTGGCCGGCCCGGTGATCGGGGCGGTGGCCATCATCGCCATCAACGAGATCACCCTCACCCAGTTCGGCTCGTCGGAGCTGAACCTGGTCATCGCCGGCGTGCTGCTGCTGGCGGTGCTGCTGTTCTTCCCGCTCGGCCTGGTCGGCACGATGCGGGAGAAGCGCTGGCTCCCGGCGTTCCTCGACTGGGACTGAGCGCGGGCGGTCGCCCGTGCACCCGCAGACGGTGGGGCGCCGGCCTCGGCCGGCGCCCCGTGCCGTGGCCCGGGCTCAAGCGGGCGGGTCGAACAGGGCGAGCCACCAGCAGCCGCAGGCCGGGGTGCCGGCCGGGGTGCGCTGCTGTCCGGGCAGTTGCGCCGGGTCGAGCTGCCCGTGCGGCGCGACCGCAACGTGCACCTCGGACGTCTGGGTGTTGTACAGGTCGACGGCCAGCAGGAACGGCGGGCCGCCCGCCGTCTGACCGACCTCGATCTGTCCGGTCAGCACCAGGTTCCCGCCGGCGCCGGTGGCGTGACCGGCGAAGTTGTAGATACCCAGCTCGCCGGGGTTGGCCCCGGTGACGTCGGCCACCCCGCAGTTGCCGGCTCCGCCGGCGCAGCCAGCCGGGTTGTTGAAGATGAACACCCAGCCGGTGAAGACCTCAGGCGACGCCGACGGCGTCGGGATCTCCTCCGGGTAGACGTACGTGTTCGGCTGCGGGACCGGCATCGTGACGCGGATCGCCAGGCCGTTGTTCTTCCTGGTGAGCTTGACGCCGTCCTCCGAGTAGGTCCCGGCGCCACCCTGGTCGGTGAGGTCCAGAGTCTGAGTGGTGGTCGCTGCGGTCGCCGGGACCGCGAACACGACGGCGAGGGCCACCGCGCCGGCCAGCGCCACCCATCGGTTCGATCTGAGCGATATACGCATGATTCTCCTCCTCCGCGGCGTCGGATGGCCGCGGGTGCTATGGCCGGCGGCTCCGGCCACGCCCCGATGCACCGACTGTGGAGGAGGCGGTCAAGGATCTGTCAAGACCGGCTCAGAACACAGTCAAGAGGCGCCCCGGTCGGCGCAGGAAGCGAGGTGGAGGAAGGTTCGGCACTCAGCCTCGGTCAGGTCCCGCGTCAACCGGGATCGGGCGACGTCGACGAGCTCCTCGGTGTCGAGGGTGAAGGTGAGCAGCACCCCACCGTCGCTCAGCAGCGTGACGTGGCGGCGCTCCGGGTGAAACTGCCCGCGGGCGGAGCCGGACGACAGGCCCGACTCGAGCTCGGTGAGCAACGAGCCGTCGGCCGCGTTCCAGACTTTCACGGGTTCGTCGATGCCGGCCGACATGATCACCGAGCCGTCGGGGTGGGCCCGCAACATCGGCGTGAACGTGTCGTGCGCCTTGCTCTGCCAGCTGCTGGCGGCGGCCAGCTCCGCGCCCTGCCGCAGCATGTCGAGGTTCGCCAGGTGGAGCACGCCCTGGAGGTCGATGACGGCCAAGGCTTCGCCGCCGGGCATGAAGGTGGCGTTGTTGACGTCGAGCCGGAACAGCTCCTCGCCCGAAGAGGTGTCGTAGAACGCGAGATCGCGACCCGCCCAAGTCCAGACCATGGAACCGTCGGTCGAGAACCCGGCGAACGCCACCTCCGGCTCGGCGAGCGACGCGACGACCTCGCCGCTCGCCACCTCGACGATCTCGGTCCGGGGTTCACCCGCGTCATCGGCGAACGTCCGCGCTGCCACGAGTGCCACATCCCCGGCGGGGCTCATCTCGACCACCTGCAGCCCCGGCGGTGCCGTGTACAGCGTCTCGCCGCTCGTCGCGACGATCGACGAGGGACCGTCGAGCGGTGCCGTGGCGATCGCGGCGCCGCCTCCGATCGGGTGGGCC
>JBFKDA010000351.1:0-2687 GCA_041619955.1 Acidimicrobiia bacterium
CACCACCGACACGGTGGTCTCGGTGACCACCTCGGAGGCGAGGCGCTGGATCGTGGTGGTCAGGATGCGCCGGGCGCGGCGCTCGGCCTCCTCCCGCGCCTTGATCTCGAGGTCGCGCACGAGGATCATCGCCTCGCGCCGCGCCTCGTCCTCGACCTTGGTGAGCAGCTCGGCCTTGGCGGCCCGGGAGTCGAAGCCGGCGACCTTCTCGAGCGCGGCACGGGCTTCCTCCCGCAGCGACTCGGCGGCCCCGCGGAGCTCGCCGAGCTCCCGCTCCTTGTCGACGAGGAGCTGCTCGCGGGACGCCAGGTTCGAGGCGCGCTGCTCGAGCGTCGCCTCCCGCTGCGCGATGCGCTCCTCCGAGGCACCCAGCTCGAGGCGGCGATGCTCCAGCGAGGCGTCCTCGCGGTCGCGATAGGCCTGCGCCTGGGCGCGGCCCTCCTCCTCGGCTCGCGACAGCATCCGCTGCGCTTCGAGTCGAGCGTCGGCGACCAGTCGCTCCGCCGTCACCTCCGCCCGGTCGGCGCGCCGCTGCTGGACGGCGCGGCCGACGACGAAGCCGGCGGGGACACCGAGCAGCAGCGCCGCCACCACGGCAATGACAAGCTCCATCTCGCCCCCATTCTCAGGACCGGTACGCGGACGTGCCGAGCCCCTCGGCCCGGCACACACACCTTCGATCGCACGACGCGCTCAGCCGCTCGCCGTTCGGGCACCTCCTGGAGAACCGGTCCTGGGTTGGTCGATCATGTTGCGTTTCAAGGTCGATGTGTGTGTCGCCCGTTGATCATAACCCAAGATCGCGAATTGCGAGCGCGCGAATTTCTCGCCTATGGCTGGTAATCGCTGCCTGGCCGGTCTATGCGTCTTCCTCCGCCGACGCGACGGCCTCCTCCTCGTCACCGTCGCCCTTGGCGGACTCGACGAGACCGACGGCTTCCAGCACCTTGGCCTGGAGCTGCATGGCGATCTCGGGGTTCTCCCGCAGGAACTGCTTCGAGTTCTCCCGGCCCTGGCCGAGCTGGTCCTCGTCGTAGGTGTACCAGGCGCCGGCCTTGCGGACGATGCCCTGCTCGACCGCCACGTCGAGGAGGCTCCCCTCCCGGGAGATGCCCTCGCCGAACATGATGTCGAACTCGGCGAGCCGGAACGGCGGCGCCACCTTGTTCTTGACGATCTTGGCCCGGACCCGGTTGCCGATGTTGTCGGTGCCCTGCTTGATCGACTCGATGCGCCGCACGTCGATGCGGACGCTGGAATAGAACTTGAGGGCGCGCCCGCCGGGCGTGGTTTCCGGTGAGTTGTGGACCATGACACCGTCGACCAGATAGTTGTGGTGCCCCTCGACTTCGATGTCGAACTTCCGCATGCTGCGGGTGGGCGGCTTGTCGTGGACGGACAGCACCGGGACCGGCGTGAGCTGCCGGGTCGGTGCCGCCGGCTCCACCGTGACCGCGCCCCGGCCGCGGTACTTGCGGAGGAGCTTGTAGGCCATGCAGTCCGGCACGTATGGCGCCAGCAGGCGATGCAGGGCGTCGGTGCCATCCCGGTCGAACACGACCACGGCCGCTCCCGCTCGCTCGATGAGCTTGCAGGACAGCCCCCACGTATCCCGCAGCGTCTCGACCAACCGCTGACGCGACCCCGCCTCGAGAGCCTGGACACAGATCTCCGACCGACCGGCCGACCCGTCCTTACGGCGCTCGGCGAACGTGCCGTCGTCCATGTACCAGATCGCGAGAGCGAACGGCGTGAGCTCCTTGAGGTAGTCCCAGCTCAGCACCTTCTTGCCGGCCAGGTAGACCGCTTCCCGCAGCTCGTCGAGCTCGACCAGGGGCGTGGTCTCCACCATGAGGCCGCCCTTGGCGTGCGGGCTGATCGTGACCGGGACCCCGTCGAGCAATGAGGCCTTCCAGCGGGCGTAGTCGTCCTGGCGGGGCCCATGGCCGAACCTGAAGCGGCTCTTCATCGACACGCCTGACGTACCGGGCAGCTTGGGCGACACGGAGCCGTCACCCATCAGCGAGCCGAGCACGAGCTGGCGTTGCTGCGGAGCCAGGTAGTACGCCAGCGGCATCAGCACCCGATCGCCGGCCTGCAACTCGCCGGCCGCACGCCAGCCGCCGGGCGTGGCGACGAGATGGTGCGGGGTGACGCCGAACTGCGCGCGCCCGTTGCCCTCCGGCTTGTAGACGGTGAACTGGAGGAACCGCTCGGCCCTGCCGTTGTCGAACCATCCGACGACGCGCTTCGGCTCCACCTTGCCGGTATCCGGATCGACCGCCATGACCTCGACGTCCATCCGCTGATTGACGATCTTGCCGATCTTTTCCTGACGGCCGTCGGCGAGCGTCACCCGCGTCCCATACGACATGCAGCCGAACATCACACCTATCTTCTCGCGGAGCTGGTTGATGAACACCGCGGTGGTGTCGGAGCGGTTAATCGTGCCCGCCAGCTTGCGGAGCGCCTGCGACATGAGACGGGCCTGGAGCCCGACGTGGGTGTCGCCCATCTCGCCCTCGATCTCGGCGCGGGGAACCAGAGCGGCGACCGAGTCGATGACGACGACGTCGAGCGCGCCCGAGCGGATGAGCATGTCGGTGATCTCGAGCGCCTGCTCGCCGGTGTCGGGCTGGGAGATGAGCAGCTCGTCGACGTCGACGCCGAGCGCCTTGGCGTACTGC
>JBFKDA010000352.1:0-2683 GCA_041619955.1 Acidimicrobiia bacterium
CTTCTGGCGGTAGGGCTCGCCGGGGCTCAGCCGCGAGAACCGCTCGTGCACCTCGGGCAGCAGCTCGGCGTCTCGGGCCAGCGAAGCGGCCAGCTCGTCCGAGTAGCCCACGATCCGCTCGGAGGCGCTCAGCTCGGTCGATAGCTCCTCGACCGCGGCGGTCAGCTCCCGGAGGGCGTGGTCGTGCTGGAGCTCCAGCACCTCCATCGTCACGTCGGGGGTGACGTTGGGGTTGCCGTCGCGGTCGCCGCCGACCCAGGTGCCGAACCGTACCGGCGCCGCACCGTCGGAGAGCACCACCCCGAGGCGCCCGAGCTGATGGTCGAGCTCGTCGAACAGGTCGGGGACGACGTCCCGGAACAGCTCGTCGAAGTAGTAGATCATCGACCGGGCCTCGTCGACCGGGGTGGGCCGCTCGGCTCGCAGCTCGTCGGTCTGCCACATGAGGTCGACCAGCTCGGCGAGCCGCCGCTCGATCCGCGCGGCGTCGGCGTCGGAGAGGCGGGGGTCGGCGCGCTCCTCGAGCAGCTCCGCCACCCGCCGCACCTTGGTGAGGATCGACCGGCGCGCCGCCTCGGTGGGGTGGGCGGTGAACACCGGGCGCACGTCGAGCCGGGCGGCCAGCGCCGCCGCCTCGGTGGTGTCGACACCGGCCTCCAACGCGCGGTCGACTGCGGCCTGCAGGCGCCCCCGCGGCCGGCCGGCGGCGCGGGCGTGGTGCTCGTCGAGACGGTGCGTCTGCTCGGCGACGTTGGCGAGGTAGAAGTAGGCCGAGAAGGCCCGGACGAGCTGGATGACCGTGTCGAGGTCGAGCCCGGCGAGCAGCTTCTCCAGCTCCACCGACGCCATCGGATCGTCGCCGGGGCTGCGGAGCCGCTTGGTCAGCGCCCGGACCTGCTCGACCAGCTCCAACAGCTCGGCGCCGTCCTGGCGGACCAGCGTGGCGCCCAGCAGGTTCCCGAGCAGGCGGATGTCGGCCCGCAGCGCGGCGTCCTTCGGCGAGTCGAGGGCTCGGTCCATCGCCGGAGCGTAGCCCCGGAAGCTCAGGGCTCCGGCTCGTCCATCGCCCGCCGCAACGCGAGGTCGCCGGCAAGCCACAGCGTGCGCGAGAACGGGAAGAACACCAGCGGAAGCGCGAGGTTGAGTGCCACGACGACGATGAGCACCGTCCGCCACGGCACGTCGGGCGCCGTGGCGAGCACCAGGCCGACGAAGACCACGAGGAACACGCCTTCGGTGACGGCGAGGTTCACCATCATCGCCCCCGTCCAGTAGCCCTCCTCCCGCTCGAAGTCGAGCCGGCAGGTCGGGCACGCCGGCGCCATGCCGAACCAGCGGGCGAACAGCCCACCGCCCCCGCAGCGCGGGCAGCGGAGCCGGGCGGCGCGCCGTAACATCTGCGCGGTGGTCGCCATGGACCGGTTGTAGCACCGGTTGCCTCGGGATCGGACCGGGTATGGCGACCGAGAAGCCTGCGACGTAGGAGCGAACCACCTGTGGACGTGCTGACCCCCGAACGACTCGCCGCCCTCGTCGCCGCCGAGGACGACCGGCTGGTGTCGATCTACCTCCCGACTCACCGCGCCGGTGCCGAGACCCGCCAGGACCCGATCCGGCTCAAGAACCTGCTCGGCGAGGCCGAGGCCCAGCTCGCCGCGCTCGGGCTCAGCGACCGCGACGCCAGTGCGGTGCTCGACCCGGCCCGCCGTCGGCTGGACGACTACGACTTCTGGCAGCGCCAGTCGGACGGGTTGGCCCTGTTCTGCGGCAGCGGCGCGCTCACCGAGCTGCGGCTGCCCGCGCCGTTCGACGAGCTGGTGGTGGTGGGGGAGCGGTTTCACGTCAAGCCGCTGCTGCCCGTGCTCGACACCGGCCGGGTGTTCTTCGTGCTCGCACTCAGCGAGAACGAGGTGCGGCTGCTGCAGGGCACCCGCTCCACGGTCGCCGACGTGGCCGCCGACGCGATTCCGGCGAGCCTCGCCGAGGCGCTCTGGTACGAGGACCCGGAGCGCAGCCTCCAGCAGCACTCGACGTCCCGGGGCGGCGGCAAGGCCGTGTTCCACGGCCACGGGCTGGGCGAGGACGACACCGACGACCGCCGCCGCCGGTTCCTGCGCGCCGTCGACGACGGCGTCCGCCACGTCGTCGGCGACTCGGAAGCGCCGCTGGTGCTCGCCGCCACCGAGCGGAACCAGGCCGCCTACCGCCAGGTGACCCGCCACCCGGACGTGCTCGACGCGGGCATCGACGGCAACCCCGAGGACCTGAGCGCGGACGAGCTGCACACCCGGGCATGGCGGCTCGTCTCCGATCGAGCCGAGGCCGAGCGAGCCGCCGAGGCCGCCCGGTACGAGGGGCTCTCCGGCACCGGGCAGACGACCGCCGAGCCGGCCGAGGCGGCGCTCGCCGCCCACGACGGCCGGGTGGCGACGCTGTTCGTGCGGGCCGGCAGCCACGCGTGGGGCAAGTTCGACGCCGCGGCGCGCGTCGCCGAGCCCAGCGACGAGCGGCGGCCGGGCGATCGCGACCTGCTCGACGCCGCCGCCACGGCCACGTGGCGGATGGGCGGGAGGGTCTTCGTACCGCCGGAGCCCGACCTGGTGCCGGGCGGCGGCGACGTGGCGGCGATCTTCCGGTACTGAGCGGCCTAGCATCCGGCCGGTTATGACCGACACGATCACGC
>JBFKDA010000353.1:0-2649 GCA_041619955.1 Acidimicrobiia bacterium
CCGGTGGTCGGTGACGCGGTTCTCGCGGTAGTTGTAGGTGCGGATCTTCTCGGCGCGCTCGCCGGAGCCGACCTGCGCCTTGCGGTTGGCGGCGATCTCGTCGAGCTGCGCGTCGAGCTGCATCTGATAGAGCCGGGCACGCAGCACCCGCATCGCCTTGAGCTTGTTCTGCAGCTGGGACTTCTCGTCCTGGCAGCTCACGGACACGCCGGTCGGCACGTGGGTGATCCGCACCGCCGAGTCGGTGGTGTTGACCGACTGGCCACCCGGACCGCGGGCCCGGAAGGTGTCGATCTCGATGTCGTTCTCGTGCAGATCCACCTCGACGTCCTCCGCCTCGGGGAGGACGGCCACGGTGGCGATCGACGTGTGCACCCGCCCCGACGACTCGGTGTCGGGCACCCGTTGCACACGGTGGGGTCCGGCCTCCCACTTCAGCATCGAGTAGGCGCCCTTGCCCTTCACGGCGAACGTCGCCTGCTTGATGCCGCCGCCGTCGGCCCACGAGGTGTCCATGGGCTCCACAGCCCAGCCGTGGCGCTCGGCATAGCGCTGGTACATCCGGTAGAGGTCGGCACCCCACAGCGCGGCCTCGTCGCCGCCTGCTGCGGCGCGGATCTCCATGATCACGTCCTTCTGGTCGTTCGGGTCCTTCGGCAGCAGCAGCAGCCGCAGCTCGCGCTCGATCTTGTGGATCTCGGCGTCCCTGGCCTCGGCGACGCCGCGCAGGTAGGCGGCCATCTCGGCGTCCTCCTCGCCGGCCGCCATCTCCCGGGCGTCGTCGCGCTCCTGCTCGGCCGCCTGGTAGGCGTGGAACGCGTCGACGATCTGCTTCAGCTCGGAGTGCCGCCGGGCCACCTCGGTGTAGCGGCTCTGGTCGGCGAGCAGGTCGGGGTCGGCGAGCTGGGCCAGGACGTCGTCGTGGGCGGCGGCCAGCTCGGACAGCCGGTCGGCGAGCGCGGCCTCCATCAGCCGGGACCCATCAGTGGTACTCGGCATCCAGGGCGGCGGCCACGATCGGACCCCGCTCCTGGAGCGCCTCCCTCTCCTCCGGGCCGAGCGCCGCCAGCAGGCTCGCCACCGCCACCTCTACCTGGTCGGCCTCCGGCTCCTGAGTGGTGAGCGCCTGCAGCCACATTCCCGGCTTCGAGGCGGCCGCCAGCCAGCGCCGGTCGGCGGCGGCCTTCAGTAGCTCGTAGCTGAGCCCAGCGATCACCGGGATCAGCACGATGCGGCTCGTCACCAGCCACGGCAGGCTGGGCCGCCCGACGAGGGTGAAGACCAGCAGCGCCAGCAGGATCACGATCATGAGGAAGTTGGTACCGCAGCGCGGGTGGCGGGGGCTGTACTTCTGGATCTCGTCGATCGTCAGCGGATCGCCCGCTTCGTAGGCGTGGATCGTCTTGTGCTCGGCGCCGTGGTACTCGAACACCCGCCGGATCTCCTTCGAGCGGCCGATCAGCCAGATGTAGGCGATGAACAGCGCGATGCGGACGACGCCGTCGATGACGTTGAACGCGAACGAGGTGTCGCCGAAGAGCCCGTCGAGGCCCTGCGCCACCAGCAGCGGCAGCACCATGAACACCGCGACGAAGAACACGAGCGCGATCGCCATCGCGCCGGCGATCTGGCCGCGCCCGATCTCACCCTCCTCCTCGTCCTCGCCAGCCTTGCGGGCCGACCACGACAGCGCGCGGAAGCCCAGGCTCAGCGACTCGACGAGCACCAGCACGCCGCGAATGAACGGGATGCGGGCGAAACGGGACCGCGCCGACAGGCGAGGCAGGTCGTGGCCGACGGCCTCGATGACGCCGTCGGGGCGCCGCACCGCCACCGCCCAGGCGGTGGGGGCGCGCATCATCACGCCTTCGATGACGGCCTGGCCGCCGACGGTTGCGCCCGGCGCCCGGCTCATCTACGCATCCGCCGGCTCGGGCGCGTCCTCCGTCTCCGGGGCTTCGGACGGCTCGGCCTCGGGCGGCGCAGCCTCAGCCTTCGGCGGCGCAGCCTTGGGCGCGCCGGCCTCGGCCTCCTCCTGGCCGGTAAAGCTCTTGCGCCCGTAGCGGCGCTGGAAACGCTCGACCCGGCCACCCGAGTCCACCAGCTTCTGCTTGCCGGTGTAGAAAGGGTGGCACTCGTTGCACAGCTCGACGGTCAGCGTCTCCTCCGTGGAACGGGTGGTGAACGTATTCCCGCACGAGCACGTGACCCGCGCTTCGACGTAATCGGGATGGATCCCTGCCTTCACTGCTACCTCAACTCCTCGGTCATCCGTTCCCGGTCTTGGCCACCTCGGCCAGGAACTGGTCGTTCGACTTCGTGCTCTTCAGGCGGTCGATCAGCAGCTCGAGCGCTGCGCCCGCGTCGAGGGCGAGCAGCACGCGCCGCAGCTTCCACACCTGGGCGAGCTCGGCCTTGGTGAACAGCAATTCCTCCTTGCGTGTTCCCGAGGCCTCGATGTCGATCGCCGGGTACACCCGCTTGTCGGCGAGCTTGCGGTCGAGCCGGAGCTCCATGTTGCCGGTGCCCTTGAACTCCTCGAAGATCACCTCGTCCATGCGGGAGCCGGTCTCGACCAGCGCCGTGCCCATGATCGTGAGGCTGCCGCCCTCCTCGATGTTGCGAGCCGCGCCGAAGAAGCGCTTCGGC
>JBFKDA010000354.1:0-2639 GCA_041619955.1 Acidimicrobiia bacterium
CGCCCTGGCCGACCGAGTGGAGACCCGTTACCTCCTGGCGGCCTCGATGGCGCTGATGGTGGCCGGGCTGGTGCTGGTGCGCTTCGTGGAGCCGGGCTGGCCGGTGGTGCTCTACGCGGTGACGCTGGGGGCGGCGGCCGGCGCCCAGCGGCCGCTGGCGGCGACGGTGCTGCCCCGGTGGTTCGGGCTGGCCAGCATCGGGGCGATCCAGGGGGTGTCGACATTCGTGGGGGTGGGCGCCTCGGCCGCAGGTCCGGTGGCGCTGTCGCTGGGCCGCACCTGGCTGGGCGGGTACACGGAGGCGGCGACGGTGCTGGCGGTGTTGCCGGCGGCCATCGGGCTGGCGGCCCTCGCCGTCACCGAGCCGGCGACCGCCGACGGGGGCGTCCGGCGATCGCCCTACGAGAAGTGACGGCTGCGGGCCCCCGCCACGTCGGCGACGGCCTGGGCCAGGAGCCCGTGGATGGCGACCACGTCCGGGAGGTCCGCCGTCTTGCCCGCCTGGAGCGCGAGGGCGCTCCCGATCGCCTCCGGGTGGGCCGTGTCGGTCCGAGCCAGCGCCCACTCGCCGCCCTGTCGCTTGGAGCCGAGCTCGCCGTCGAGGGCATAGCGTCGCGCCCGGCACGCGTTGAGCACGGCCGTGCGCACCGCCACCGGGTGGGTGATCTCGGACCGGGTCACCCACCAGTCCAGCTCGGCCGCGCAGGCGTCGAGCAGCCACGACCGGGGGATCGGTGCGAACACGTCCTCTGGCTGGGCGCCCGAGTGGCGGGCGCCCGTCTGGAGGATGATCGCCTGGGCCAGGTGCATGCCGCTGTCCTCGCTGGGTCCGGCGTTCGTGAGCTCCAGCGCCCAGCCCCGATCCCGGAAGGCGGCGAACTCGATCTCGATCGTTGGTGGGTTCGACGGGTGCGCCGCCTGGTCGGCGGTGACGACGGCCACTTCGAGGCCGGCCAGCGGGTCGGAGCCCCGGGCGGCATCCAGCAGCCGGGCGGCGGCAGGGGCGGACCGGTCGCCGAGCGCACCCACGACCACGACGACGATGTCGATGTCACTGGACGCCGGCACGTAGTCGCCCCACGCGATCGAACCGTGCGGGTAGACCCCGATCACGCCGTTCCCCACGAGGTCGCCGAACACGGCGGCGACGACATTCACGAGCTGGGAGGTGCGCAGGTCCACGGAACGGCGACGGTAGTGGGGCGAGCCGGGGTGACGCTGCGCCTCCTGACTCAGAGCTTTGGCAGCTCGTTGCGGTCTTCCTGTCGGCGCCGCTGCATCCGCACGGCGAGGTGAGCTCCTCAAGTTCCCGCGCTCCCGGCCGACGGGGCGGCGAGGAAGGCGGGCGAGCGCGCCCACCCCAAGGGAAAGGGAGCGACGATGCGTATGAAGGCACGAGGTGTGATCGGGGCTGCGGCCGTGCTGTTGGCGCTGCTGCCGGGGGTGGCGCTCGCCGAGCACCCGCCGCTCGACGTCGACTGCGACCTGCTGGCGACCACCCTGGTTGCCGTGGACACGTTCCTCGAGGTCGATGGTGAAGGCTTCCCGCCGATCGACCTGTTCATGACCAACCCGGTCCTGTTCGGCAGCCTCAGCAACCTGATTCGGAGCTTCTCCGGCAACGCCATCAACTTCGCCAGCGCGCCGGAACTCATGAGCACCGTCGGGTCGTGCGGCTTGATGCCGCTGCTGGTCACCCAGATCCAGGACTGAGGGCGCGGCGGGGCCTACCCGGTCGTCAACCCTGCCCCGAACGGGTACAGCGGCTCGCCGCCGGTCCCGAGCGGGAGCTGGTCGACGCCGGCCGGCCACGTCAGCGGCAGCGTGCCGGTGAAGGGCTCGAGCCCGAACAGGACGTCGGCGACGCCCTGGCCCTCGGTGCCCGGCAGCCAGGCGGCCACCAGCGCGTCCCACTGGTCGATGAGGTCGGTCACGATGAGGGGCCGGCCGGAGACGAGGACCACGGCGACCTGGTCGCACACCCCGACCAGCCGGCTCAGCATCCGCAGGTCGGCGACCGGCAGCCGGAGATCGGCGCTGTCGCCGAACCCCTCGGCGTAGGGCTCCTCGCCGACCACGCCCACGCAGACCTCCGGCGCGGGGCCTTCGAACCGGCCGAACGCGTCGTAGGCCACTTCGGTGCCGGGGCCGACGGTCGCCTCGATGGCCTCGAGGATCGTGGTGCCCGCCGTTATGTCGCCGGCCGCGCCCTGCCAGTCGATGGTCCAGCCGCCCGACTGGATGCCGATGTCGTCGGCGGCCCGACCGGCGACGTGCAGCGTCCCCAGGCCGGGGTCGAGCGGCAGGAGACCGTCGTCGTTCTTCAGCAGCACCTGCGACTTGGCGACCGCCTCCCGGGCGACCGCCCGGTGCTCGGCCGAGCCGACCGACGCCAGCAGCGAGTCGTCGCCGAACGGCCGCTCGAACAACCCGAGCGCGAACTTGGCCTCGAGGATGCGGCGCACCGCGTCGTCGATGCGCTCTGTGGCGACGTCGCCCTCCTCGACCGCCCGGGTCAGCGTGTCGACGAAGCGGCGGTAGTCGTAGGGAGCCATGTTCATGTCGATCCCGGCGTTGATCGCCGTGACGACGGCCTCGTAGTAGTCGTTCGAGATCTGGTCGATCGCCCCCCAGTCGGA
>JBFKDA010000355.1:0-2635 GCA_041619955.1 Acidimicrobiia bacterium
AGGTGATGGTCTGGCCCGGACCGGGGTCGATCGTGATGGAGGGGCTGGCGCTGCTGGTCTTGTCGTCGCACAGCACGCCGGCGAAGTCCCAGCCGGCGGGCACCGTCTCGGTCACCGTGTAGTCGGTGCCGGGATCGAGGCTCGTGAAGGCTTGCGACCCGCTCAGCCCGTCGGGGTCGATGGAGAACTCGCCGAGGTCGCCCGCGAACTCGAAGGCGGTGCCGTCGTCGAAGTCGACGTCCTTCTCGATGACGATCGTGGCGAGCTGTTGGTCGGTGACGGTGCAGTCCCACGAGTCGCCGGCCGTCACGGACAGGGTGATCGACGGCTGTCCGTTGCTGGTCTGCTTGACCTCGCCATCGGTGCATTCGATGTCGAGTATCTGCCAGCCGGCCGGGACCGTCTCGGTCAGCGTGTACGAGCCGGCTCCGGGCAAGGTGGTGGTGTGGCTCTGCGCGTGGGCGATCGAGAACGAATCGCCGAAGCCGGGGCCGGAGACCGTGAACGAGAAGGACTGGTTGGCCCGCGGGGGGTCGGTGAACTTGCGGGTGGTGATGGTCGTGGACGGCGGGGCGACGGCCCGGTCGCCGGGCGACGCGGCGTCCTCAACAGGCGCGGCGTCCTCGACAGGCGCGGCGTCCTCGGCAGGCGTACCGGCTTCGGCAGGCGCTGCGTCTCCGGCAGGCGGTGCGTCTCCGGCAGGCGCTGTGATCTCGGCAGGCTCCGCGAGCTCGGCCACCTGGTCGTCCACCACCGCCGCACCGGGCTCGGGCGCAGCGGCCGCGGGGAGCTCGCCCGTCTCGGCCCCAGCATCTCCGCCGGCACCAGCTGTCGGCTCCTCGATCGCGGGCTGGCTCGTCTCGGCGACGGCATCCGCCGCGGGCTCGTCCGTCCCGGTATCGGCCGCAGGCTCGCCCTCTTCGGTCGCCGGCTCCTCAGCTGCGCCGGCCTCGCCCGTCCCGGTCTCGTCCGGCGCAGCGCCGCCCTCCTCGGTCGCCGGCTCCTCGGCTGTGCGATCCGACGGCGCCTCGTCGGGCGCGGGCGGGTCGGACGGCGCGTCGGTCGTGACGGGCTCGTCCGATGCCGGCTCCTCGGCGGCCGGGGCCGGATCGCCGGGCGCCGGCTCGGCGGGTGTCGCCTCTTCGACCTGAGTTGCGTCGTCTGCCGCCTGCTCCTCGGCCGATGCAGGAGGCTCGGCTGAAGTCTCCGGTGCGGCAGCCTCGGGCGCTGCCACCGGCTCGTCGCCGGCAGCAACCAGCGTCGTCCAGAGCAGTCCTAGCACCGCAGCGAACACCAGCAGCTGCCGCATCGCGTCCCGCCGCATTCCCACCGAGTCGACCTCCCAGGCCAGAGCCGCGTCCCCGCGAAGAGTGTACATGTTCGCGACCCCGCGTCGCTGCCGCCGGTCAGCCGAGGTTGCCCGCGTAGCCTTCCAGCATCAGCACGACGCCGGTGATGACCAGGAGCGCACCGCCGGCCACCACGAGCCGCCACCGCGCCAGCAGCTCCGTCAGGCCAGCAGCTCCGTCAGGCCAGCAGCTCCGCCACCAGCTCGCCGATGTCGCTGGGATACGTGGCGACCCGCACCCCGGCCGCCTCCAGCGCCTCCTTCTTGGCGGCGGCGGTGCCCTGCGAGCCGGAGATGATGGCGCCGGCGTGGCCCATCTTCTTGCCGGGCGGGGCCGTGAACCCGGCGATGTAGCCGACCACCGGCTTGGAGACGTGCTCCGCCACGAAAGCGGCGGCCTCCTCCTCGGCGCTGCCGCCGATCTCGCCGATCATCACCATTGCCTCGGTCTCCGGGTCGTCCTCGAAGCGGCGCAGCACGTCGACGAACGACGAGCCGGGCACCGGGTCGCCGCCGATGCCCACGCAGGTCGACTGGCCGATGTCACGCAGCGACAGCTCGTGGACGGCCTGGTACGTGAGGGTGCCGGAGCGGGACACGACGCCCACCGCGCCCTCCCGGGTGATCTCGGGTGGCATGATCCCGACGTTGGCCTTGCCGGGCGACAGCACGCCGGGGCAGTTGGGGCCGATGAGGGCGACGTCCGGGGCGGTGTGGCGCAGGTAGTTGTACACCTTCGCCTCGTCGTGGGCGGGGATGCCCTCGGTGATCGCCACGATCACGGCCACGCCGGCCCCGGCCGCCTCCAGGATGGCGTCGGCGGCGAACGCGGGCGGCACGAACACCATTGCGGTGTTCGCTCCGGTGGCGTCGACCGCCTCGAACACGGTGTCGAAGACCGGCACGCCGTCGACGTCGGCGCCGCCCTTGCCGGGCGTCACGCCCGCCACGAGGTTGGTGCCGTAGTCGCGGTTGCGGAGCCCGTGGAAGGTGCCTTCCCGCCCGGTGAGGCCCTGGACGAGCAGCCGGGTGTCGTCGTCTACGTAGATGGCCATGTCAGGCCCCCTTCCCGGCCAGCTCGACGGCCTTCTCGGCGCCTTCCCGCATCGTGGCCACCGGGATGACGCCCTCCCCGACATGCTCGTCGAGGATGGCGCGCGCCTCGGTGGCGTTGGTGCCGTCGAGGCGGACCACCAGCGGCCACGGCAGCTCGAGCTGCTCCATGGCGGCGACGATGCCTTCGGCGACGAGGTCGCAGCGGACGATCCCGCCGAAGATGTTGATGAG
>JBFKDA010000356.1:0-2598 GCA_041619955.1 Acidimicrobiia bacterium
CGGTATCGCCGGCGCGGACCTTGCCGGGCGTGTGCGCGAACGTGTCCCAGATCGACGCGCCCCGCCCGCCGGCGTCGACCGCCCCCTCGATCTGGTACGCCGAGGTGGCCACACCCCAGGTGAAGTCGCGGGGGAAGCTCATCCCCGCCAAACTACTGCCATGCCGGCCAACCTGAGCCCCGAGTACAAAGCCGCCGAGAAGGAGTTCCGCGCGGCCCGGGAGCCGCGCGAGCGGCTGGCCTGCCTCAAGGAGATGCTGCGCACGATCCCGAAGCACAAGGGGACCGAGCACCTCCAGGGCGACATCAAGGCGAAGATCAAGGAGCTCACCGAGGAGCTGACCGGCCCGAAGAAGACGGGCGCCCGCACCGCGCCGGCGACGGTCATCCGGCCCGAGGGCGCCGCCCAGGTCGCGTTGCTGGGCCCGCCGAACGCCGGCAAGTCGGCGCTCCACGCCCGCCTCACCGGGTCACACGCCGCGTCGGAGCCCTACCCGTTCGCCACCCAGTACCCCCAGCCGGGGATGCTGCCGTACGAGGACGTCGCCATCCAGCTCGTCGACCTGCCCTCGCAGTCGCCCGAGCACCCGATCGCCTGGATCGGCAACGCGTGCCAGCCGGCCGACGGCGCGCTGCTGGTGGTCGACCTCGCCCACCCGGGATGCGTCGAGGAGGTGGTGAAGGCGCACGAGATCCTCGCCGAGCGTCGGGTGGTGCTCACCGCCGAGTGGCCGGAGGGGAGGGTCGAGGACGACGACGACCCGTTCACGACGCGGCTGCCGACCCTGCTCGTCGCCAACAAGACCGACCTGGTGGCCGGCATCGAGGACGACCTGGCGGCGTTCCGCGAGCTGACCGGCTACGACTACCCGGCACTCGCCACCTCGGCCGC
Source organism: Acidimicrobiia bacterium (assembly GCA_041619955.1). Classification (GTDB taxonomy): domain Bacteria; phylum Actinomycetota; class Acidimicrobiia; order Spongiisociales; family JAOTWH01; genus JBFJZV01. The sequence goes on from JBFKDA010000356.1 coordinate 892, forward strand.
CACCGGCACCGGGCTGGAGGAACTGGGCCGGTGGCTGTTCGCCAAGCTCGGTGTGGTGCGGGTGTACACGAAGATCCCCGGCCAGCCGCCCGACATGAGCCGACCCTTCACGGTGCGGCGCGGCGACACCGTGCTCGACGTCGCGTTCCTCGTCCACAAGGACATCGCCCACGGCTTTCGCTACGCCCGACTGTGGGGGAAGGCAGCATTCGACGGCCAGCAGGTCGGGCGGGACCACGTGGTCGTCGACGGCGACGTCGTGGAGCTGCACGCCGGGTAGCCCGTCCGGCTGCGGGGACGCGACCGGCGCGAGGCGCGAAAACGCGGCGGACGCCGCGAAAGTTTGCCCCGGGTGGGCCAGGCGGCGCACCGCTCCCTGCTGGTACGGTGCCTGCCGGCAGGCAACGGCAGGGGGGAGTTGAGGGGCAGCGTTTGGGTTCGCCCGCATGACGAGCATCGTGTTCGTGGTTGCAGGCATCGTCGGGGTCGTCGGCGGTGCCCTCCTCGTCAACCGGCTGCGGCGGTGGCAGCCCCAGATCCGCCCCGAGCTGGGGGAGTACGACCCCGGCCCCGACGCCATCGATTGGCTGGAGGCGCTCGGCCTGCTCGCCGCCGGCCTGGCGCTGGTCGCCCTGGCGCTCATCGCCTGACGAGGCCGTATCATCCGGGCCGATGGCAACCTCTCATTACTGCAACGGCAAGTGGCGGGACGGGCCGGTCTCGGCGTGCCCCCGGCACAAGCAGAAGGACCGCAAGCAGACCTCGGTGTTCCGCAGCGGCCCAGGCGGCGACTCAGTCGGCGGCGATTCGGGCGGGGACGCCGGCTCGACGTCGAGCGACTGACCGGTCCCCGCCCGGCCGAGTTCAGCCCGGCCGGTCTGCCGGGTCGCGGGCGATCCCGGCGACCTGGTAGGCCTCCAACTCGTCGAGCGTCTCCTTGTCCAGCAGGGCTTGCGCGATCGCGTCGAGCTGGTCCCGGTGATCGGCGAGCGTCTTGCGGGCGACGCCGTACGCCTCCTCGATGATCCGCCTGACCTCGGTGTCCACCAGCTCCAACGTGTGCGGTGATACGTCGTTGTCGGCGAAGGGGTACGGGCTCTGGCTCTCGTCCGACAGCACGGCCACCGGCCCGACCCGCGCGGACATGCCCCACCGTCCCACCATGCTGCGGGCGATCTTCGTCGCCTGCACGAGGTCGTTCTCGGCGCCGGTGGTGACCTTGCCGTAGACGACCTCCTCGGCGGCCCGCCCGCCGAGCGCGCCGACGATCCGGCCCCTCAGGTAGTCCTCGGCATAGGCGTACCGATCGGTCTCGGGCGCCTGGAACGTCACGCCGAGCGCCCGGCCGCGCGGGATGATCGACACCTTGCGCACCGGGTCAGCCCCCGGCTGGAGCATCCCGAGCAACGCGTGCCCGCCCTCGTGGTAGGCGGTGCGCTCCCGGTCCTCGGGCGTCATCATGATCTTGCGCTCGGCGCCGAGGACGATCTTCTCCAACGCGTCGGTGAAGTCGTTCATCTGGACGAACTCGTGGCTGCGGCGCGCCGCCATCAGCGCAGCTTCGTTGACGAGGTTGCGGAGGTCGGCGCCCACCATGCCGGGGGTGGAGCTGGCGACCGCCCCAAGGTCGACGCCCGGGTCGAGCGGCACGCCCCGGGTGTGCACCTCGAGGATCGCCTTGCGCCCCGTGTGATCCGGCGGGCTGAC
>JBFKDA010000357.1:0-2567 GCA_041619955.1 Acidimicrobiia bacterium
GTGTTGTGGATGCCGTTCGCCTTCGGCAGGAAGTTCTGCTTCAGTGCCTTGGGCTTCTCGGGGTTGGTGACGTCGTAGATGTTGATGCCACCCTGCCCGCCACGCGGCTTGGCCGCCATACCGTTCGAGTTCAGCCGCGGCAGCGAGATGCCGCAACCCTCGTTGGTGGTGACGAGGATGTCCCCCGACCACTTGCTGGTGTCGATCGAGGCCGCCTTGACATCGTTGGTCCGGGTCCCCTGCTTGTCCTTGATGAACGACGCCAGGGTCGGGCTCGTCGGGTCGCTGATGTCGACGATCCGCGTTCCGGTCGTGTCGAACGAGCAGAACGGCGAGCTGAAGCTGCCGAGATAGGCGTAGTTGCCCAACGCCCAAACGTCACTGGTCCGGTTGGCTCCCGGCACGTCGAACGTCCCGACCTCGACGAGATGTTCCGACCCAGCCGGTGCCGGGAACGGATCGCCGCCGTCGTGGGCGGCCGCAGGCAACGGCGCCATGATTACTACCGCCAGCGCTACGACAGCTCCAAGGACGAGCCAGCGACGCAGGCTACTTCTCTCAAACACGAAGTGCACTCCCTTTCCCGATCGTGGAACGCCAAGCGTTCCTCTTAGCCAAGACCCTCCAGATCGGACGGCTCGTCGACACCTCGTGATGCCCCCCACCCAGGTCGGGCCAACCCGCTGTCTCTTCGTCCACCCAGTTCCCTAGGGGGTCGACAAACGACCTTAACACTCTCCGTGGCGCCATGCGCTGCTGGGGCCGCGGAGCGCTCCGAGCCACGCCAATCCGGCAAGGCTCAAGGCGCCGCCACCAGGGCCTCGGTCGCCTCGCCGAAGAACGCCAGCAGCGGCGGGTAGATCCCCACCGCGATCACCGCCACGACGGTGAGGCCGAGCGCCAGCGCCAGCGACGGCGACAGCCTCCGCTCCCGGTCGACCTCCACCGTCTCCGGCACGCTGTCGAACCAGGCCGCCTTCACGACCTTGGCGTAGTAGAAGAACGCCACGACCGCGTTGAGGGCGGCCAGCGCGGCCAGCACCACCGCCCAGGTGTTGGTCGGGTCGAACAGCACCGACTGGAACATCACCAGCTTGGCGAACCAGCCGGCGAGCGGCGGGATGCCGGCCAGCGACAGAAAGAACACGGCGAGGAGACCCGCGAGCGCCGGGCTGTAGGTGGACAACCCGCCCCAGTCGGCGATCTCGCCGGAACCCGTCTTGCGAGCGGCGGCGATGACCACCGCGAACGCCCCGAGGTTCATGAACGCGTAGATCAACAGGTACGTGACGGTGGCGAAGAAGGCGTCGGCCAGCGCCACCTCGTCGAACGTGCCGGCCATAGCGAACGGCACGAGGATGAACCCGCCCTGCGCCACCGAGCTGTAGCCGAGGAGCCGCACGACGTTGGTCTGGCGGAGGGCGGTCAGGTTGCCCACCGTCATCGATGCCGCCGCCAGGATCCACAGCGCCGGGCCCCAGATCTCGCTCACCTCCGGGAACGCCAGGTAGCACAGCGACAGCAGGCCGACGAACCCCGCGGCCTTCGACCCCACGGACACGTAGGCGGCCACCGGGGTGGGCGCGCCCTGGTACACGTCGGGTGCCCAGAAATGGAAGGGCACCGCCGACACCTTGAACCCGAAGCCGACCAGGACGAAGATCACCCCGAGCACGAAGGCGGGCTCGTCGACCAACCCGCCCGCCTGCGTGGCGTTGCGGATGCCCTCGAACGTCAGCGCCCCGCTGACGCCGTAGACGAGCGTCATGCCGAACACCAGGATCGTGGCGGCCAGCACGCCCGTGATGAAGTACTTGAGCGCCGCCTCGTTCGAACGCACGTCGCCCTTGCGCCACCCGGCCATCAGGAACGCCGGCCCCGACACCACCTCCAGGCCGATGAACAGCGTCAGCAGGTCGCGGGACGAGGCCATCACCACCGCCCCGCCGACCGAAGCGAGCAGCAGGAAGTAGAACTCGCCCTGGTAGAAGCGGTCGTCCTCCAGGTAGCCCACGGAGATCAGCAGCGAAACGAAGCCGGTGACCAGGAACAGCCCCTTCAGCACCAGGGCAAAGTCGTCCACCACGTAGGACCCGCCGAGCATCGTGCGGGTGCCCTCGTCCTCCAGCACGCCCAGCGTCAGCAGCGGGATCGCCGCCGCGAACAGGCCGACGAGCCCGGTGACCGCCGTGAAGTACTTGTCGACGGGCAGCAGGTCGACGACCAGCACGGCGATGATCGTCACCGCCAGGATCATCTCGGGCGCGATGGCGTGGTAGTCGATGTCCAAGCGTCAGCCTCCGGCGACCACGGTCGAGATCCCTTGCACGAGCTGCACGACTGCGTCGTTGGTGGCGCCGAACACGATCTTCGGGTAGATGCCGATCGCCAGCGTCGCGACGACCAAGGGCACCCAGGCGGCCAGCTCCCAGCCATCGGCGTCGTGGAGCCCGGCGTCCACCCACTCCTGGGAGGGCTCGCCGAGGTTGACCTTCTGCAGCATCCACAGCATGTAGCCGGCGGTGAGCACGGTGCCGATGGCGCCGGCGACCATGGCGCCGCGGAAC
>JBFKDA010000358.1:0-2487 GCA_041619955.1 Acidimicrobiia bacterium
GGCACCGGCGGCATCGCCACGATCGCGGTGCCGACGCCGGCGTCGGCCAGGGCCCGGAATCGCCCCACGTGGTCGCCCACCGTGCCGGCGTTGACCCGGTCGGCGTAGGCAGCGGCCCCGATACGGGGCGGCCTCCCGTCCTCCACCAGCGCGTCGAGCAGGCTGCGGTCGGGCGCCGCCAGCACCGGGCCGAGATGGGTGACCTCGATCTCGGCCGCGTCGCGGCCGGCGCGGGCGCAGTGGCCGGCCAGCACTCCCAGCTTGTGAGCGACGACGTCGGGCCCGCCGAACAGGTTGCATGCGTCTGCATGCTCGGCGACGAGCCGCAACGTGCGGCGCTCGCCCTGGCCACCAACGAGGATCGGCACCGGGTCCTGCAGGGGCCGCGGGTAACAGATCGTGTCCGCCGCGTGCACCACCTTGCCGGTGAAGGAGGTCGAGCCCGGTCCCCACATCAGCGGCAGCAGCTCGAGCGCGTCCTCCAGCAGGGCGAACCGCTCCCGGACCGGCGGGAAGTCGTAGCCGTACGCGGCGTGCTCCTGCGCGAACCAGGCGGCGCCGATGCCGCACACCGCCCGCCCCCGGGAGAGCACGTCGAGGGTGGCCACGATCTTGCCCAGCAGCGCGACGTTGCGGTAGGTGATCCCGGTGACGAGCGTCCCGAGGCGGGCCCGGTCGGTCGCGGCGGCGAGGTAGCCGAGCGTGGTGTACGCCTCGAGCATCGGGTCCCACTTCCTGCCCACCTGGGGGATCTGCACGAAGTGGTCCATCACCCACAGCGACTCGAACCCGGCGTCCTCGGCGGCGGCCGCCACCGCCGCGAGCTCCGCGGCCAGCGCGTCGTTGCCGCCATCCCAAGTGAAGCTGGACACCTGCAGCCCGAAGCGCAGCCCCACCGGGGCGGCGTCCTGGCGGGCGGCCTTTTCCGGCGCCGCGACGAACTGCTCGGCGACGACCGCGACGTCGTCGCCGGCGGCGCCCGGCTGCGGCCGGATCACCCCGTCCCAGCCCTCGTCGTCGAGCTGGCCCCGCACCCGCCGCCACGCCCGCAGCTGGCCGTCGAGCACCTTCACCGGCACGCGCCGGGCTCGCCGGCGGTTGCGCTCCCGGCAGAGCTGGGCCGGGGTGTCGAAGCCGACCGCGTAGGCCGGCATCCCGTGGCGGCGGGCCAGGTCGAGGTATGCGAGCCGCGATTCGTCGTGCAGCCCGAGCGTGTCGATCACGGTGAGCAGCCCGCGGGCGAGCCGTCGCGCCACGATCAGGTCGAGCACCGCGAAGGCGTCGGCGCTGGCGTCCATGTCGGCCTCGCCCTCGCCGACCGCCGCCCGCAGCGCGTCGGACGAGACGATCGCGTTGGCCGGGAACCGCTCGGCCGCCCACGTCGACTTCCCGCACCCGGACGGCCCGACGAGCACGACGACCGCCCGGGACGGGATGCGGGCAGGCGCGGTCACCTCCGCCGGCTCATCCCTCCTGGAACAGGCCGAGGATGTTCCCCTCGGAGTCCTTGAACCACGCGCCCACCGAGCCGTCTGGCAGGTGCAGCAGCCCGTCGACGGTCTTGATCTCGCCGAAGTCGTAGTCCTCGAAGACGACCCCTCGGGCCTTCAGCTCGGCGACCGCCTTCGCGCAGTCGTCGACCCGCCACGCCGCCGCGGTCGCCTGGTTGGTGCCGGCGAACTCGGACGGGTACAGCAGGAACTCCGACCCGCCGGTCGTGTACGTCGCGTCTCCGCCCTCGCCGACCCGGGTGGGCTCGAGGCCGAGCTTCTCCCGGTACCAGGCTCGCGCCCGGCCGATGTCGCTGGCGGCCAGCGCCGGCTCCAGCGGTATGTCCTCGAGCATCGTCCGCCTCCTCTCTCCCGCCGCCCACGATACGCGGCCGGGGGCCGGGCCTGCCTGTGGGCCCGGCCCCCGGTCGTTGCCTCGCCTCGCTAGGAGCCGGGGACCTTCAGCAGGACGAGCTGTCCCTCTTCCCGCTTGATCGTGATACCTGGTTCGGTCGTGGTGTCGACGTCGACGAACGGCAGGTCGTGGGCCTGGATGGTGACCAGCCAGTGACCCGGGCCGAACCACGTCGACGCGTCGACGATGCCCGAGGACTCGCCGCCGGTGTCGACCACGTTGGCGACCGGCCGCCACGTGCCGTCGCTGAACCTGTGCTGCCAGATCTGCGCCTCGTCGGCGTCCTCCTGCACCATCAGGCTCTTGCGGCTGGTGTCGATGTTGTCGGGCGACTCGAAGCCGACGAACTTCGGATGGCTCGCCGGGGCGTCGCCGTCGGCGAACACGGTGAAGCTGTCGACCACCAGCGGATCGGCGTCGTTGAACGTGAACGCGAAGATCCGGCCGTTGTCGGCCAGTCCGGTGGCACCGCCGGGGCGGTGGATGCGCCCGGTCGCCGGGTTGGGCACCACCCGGCTGGCGCCGGTGTCGGCCACGTAGACGACCCGCGGGTCGTTGCGGTCGACGGCGATGTCCTCCAAC
>JBFKDA010000359.1:0-2481 GCA_041619955.1 Acidimicrobiia bacterium
GCTCGTCCGTCGGGCGCTCGTCCGTCGGGCGCTCGTCCGTCGGGCGCTCGTCCGTCGGGCGCTCGTCCGTCGGGCGCTCGTCCGTCAGGCGGCGGTCCGTGAGGCGCCGGTCCTTCGGGCGGCGGTCCGTGAGGCGCCGGTCGGCGATCGGCTCGTCGATCCGCTCGGCCATCCGCTCCTCCGCCTCCGCCAGTCGCGCGGCAGCGTCCTCTTCGGAGACGTCGCCTTCGGCGACCGCGGCATCGAGGCGTTCCGCGAGCGGAGCGACGAGCGCGTCGACGAGCGCGTCGGTGGGCACGTCGTTCTCGGCCGCCAGATCGGCGAGGCTCTGGCCGTCGGCGGCGGCCGACCGCAGCTCGTCGGTCGTCACCCCGAGGGCATCGATCACCGCGGCGAGCCGCCGTTCGTGCGCCTCCTTGGCTTCGAGCCGCCGCAGCCGGGTGGCCGTGAGCCGCTCCTGCGCCTCGGCGAGCTTCTCGGCCGCCTCCTCCTCGCTGAGCCCGCCGGCGGCAACCGCGGCCTCTAGGTGCTCCGCGATCCTCGCGAGCCGGGCCGCCAGCGGGTCGGCGTCGCCGAAACCGCGACCGGCGAGCCGCTCGGCCACGGCCGCCGCCTGCGCATCGGTCAGCGTGCCGTCGTCGACGAGCGGCGCCAGGAGGTCGAGGATCCGCTCGTACGCGGCGGGAGGCACGCCCGGGCCGCCGGTCCCGCCGTCGTCGGTCTGCGCGAGGGCCAGGCCTCCCATCGCCAGGCCGACCACGACGAGGATGAGGACGCCGGTCTTGAGGATCTGCAGTGACCGCATGGGGCGAGTATCGGGCATGGATGTTCGAGAATTGTAAGGCCGCTGTCAGTTCTCGACGGCTCTCAGGTCTCGGCGGGTACGCGGAACTGGGTCTCGTAGAGGCGCGCGTACAGGCCGCCGGCTGCCACCAGCTCGGCGTGCGTGCCCTGCTCCACCACCTTGCCGCCGTCGAGGACGAGGATCTTGTCGGCGGCGAGGATCGTCGACAGGCGGTGGGCGATCACCAGCGACGTCCGGCCCTCCATGAGCTGCTCGAGCGCCTCCTGGACCAGCGCCTCGGAGCGGGCGTCGAGGTGGGACGTCGCCTCGTCGAGGATCAGGATGCGGGGGTCCTTCAACACCGCCCGCGCGATCGCGATCCGCTGCTTCTCGCCGCCGGAGAGCCGGTAGCCACGCTCCCCGACCACGGTGTCGTACCCGCGGGGCAGGGCGGCGACGAACTCGTGGATGTTGGCCGCCCGGGCGGCCCGCTTCACGTCCTCGTCGCCGGCGTCCGGGCGGGCGTAGCGGAGGTTGGCGGCGATCGTGTCGTGGAACAGGTACGGCTCCTGGGTGACGACCCCGATGCCGTCGGCCAGCGACGCCAGCGTCACGTCCCGCACGTCGTGGCCGTCGATGCGCACCCTTCCCTCGGTCACGTCGTAGAGGCGTGGCACGAGATAGGTGGCGGTGGTCTTGCCGGCCCCGCTGGGGCCCACCAGCGCGACCAGCTCGCCCGGCGCCGCCCGGAACGACACGCCCGCCAGCGCCCAGCCCTCGGAGCGGGCCGGCGCGTCGCCGTCGGCCGCCGGCTCCATCGGGCTCCACCACGAGAACCGCCGGACGTCCTCCAGGCCGGCCGCGCCCGACTGGTCGTAGCTGAACCACACGTCGTCGAACTCGATCTCGCCGGCGATCGAATCCAGCGACGTCGCCCCGGGCCGGTCGGCGATGGGATGGGGCAGGTCGAGCACCTCGAACACCCGCTCGAACGACACCAGCGAGGTGGCGAACTCGACCCGGGCGTTCGACAGCGCCGACAGCGGGCCGTAGAGGTTGGCGAGCAGCGCCGACAGCGCGACCACGTCGCCGACGCCGAGGTCGCCGCGGATCACGAGCACGGCGCCGTACCAGAAGACGATGGCGCTCCCGAGCGCGCTCATCAGGCCGAGCGCCATGAAGAACCAGCGCCCGATCATCGCCCGCCGCACGCCGAGGCGGCGCACGTCGCCGGCCGCCGCCGTGAACCGGGCGTCCTCCAGGGCGCCCCGGCCGAACAGCTTCATGAGCAGCGCCCCGGACACGTTCAGCGTCTCGTTGAGCACCGCGTTCATCTCGGCGTTGCGCTCCATCTGCTCCCGCGACACTCGCCGCAGCACCTGGCCAACCCGCCGGGAGGACCAGATGAAGAACGGCAGCACCGCCACCGCCAGCAGCGTCAGCCGCCATTCGAGCCGGAGCATCACGGCGAAGGTGGCGATGCTCATCACGACGTTCGACGCGATCGAGACGAAGGTGCCCGTGACGGCCTGCTGGGCGCCGACCACGTCGTTGTTGAGCCGCGACATCATCTCGCCCACCTGGGTGTGGGTGAAGAACCGCAGGCTCATGCGCTGCAGGTGGGCGTAGAGGGCGGTGCGCAGGTCGAAGATGATGCCCTCCCCGACCCGGGCGCTGAAGAAGCGCTGCACCACCCC
>JBFKDA010000360.1:0-2449 GCA_041619955.1 Acidimicrobiia bacterium
AGCGCCCCGACCGCGAGGTCGGCGTCGGCGGGAGCCATGTCGACGAAGCCGAAGCCGCGGGATCGCCCGCTGCCCCGAGGGGTGATGATCGTCGAGGCGTGCACCTCGCCATGGGCGGCGAACAGCGACGCCAGCTCGGCGGCGGTCGTCGACCAGGGCAGGTTGGCGACGTAGAGGCTCTGGTGCGCGCCCGGCTTCGGACGGGCCGGCCGGTGCGCCCGCTTCGGCGCCGGCCGGCGCGGTGCGGGGGCGGGGGGCGGCGGCAGGGCAACGTGGTCGATGCCCTCGAGGTCGGGCGAGCCGATCGGGACGTCGAGGCCGAGGTCGCGCTGCATCCGGCGGGCGTCGCGACGCTGGTCGCCGGTGACGAGGCTCACGATCGTGCCGGCCGCGCCGGCCCGGGCGGTGCGACCCGACCGGTGCAGGTAGGCCTTGTGGTCGGCCGGCGGGTCGAAGTGGACGACGGCGGCCACAGCATCGACGTGGATGCCGCGGGCGGCGACGTCGGTGGCGATCAGCGCCTGTGCCTTGCCGGTGGCGAAGTCGCGCAGCGCGCGGGTCCGCTGGCCCTGGGTGCGGCCGCCGTGCAACGCCACCGCGTCGACGTCGAACTTGGCGAAGCGCGTGGCCAGCCGGTCGGCACCGCGACGGGTGCGGGTGAAGACGATGGTGCGCCCGGCCGCGGCGACCACCTCGGCGGCGTGGCGCGCCCGCTCCTGATGCTCGACGAGCCAGAAGCGGTGCTCGGCGTCGACGGTGTCCGGCTCGACCGGCGCGGCGTCGTGGCGGACCGGGTTGCGCTGGTAGTCGCGGCTCAGCACGGCGACGTCGCCGTCGAGGGTGGCCGAGAACAGCAGCGTCTGGCGGCGCTTTGCGGTGCGGTCGAGGATGCGGCGCACGGCGGGCATGAAACCCATGTCGGCCATCCGGTCGGCCTCGTCGATCACGGCGATGCCGACCTCGCCCAGGTCGACGTCGCGCTGCTCGAGCAGATCCTCCAGGCGCCCCGGCGTCGCCACCAGCACGTCGGCGCCGCGGCGGAGCGCAGCCCGCTGCGGGCCGTAGCTGACGCCGCCGTAGATCGCCGCGACCCGGCGCCCGGCCGCCTCGGCGAGCGGCGCCAGCTCGGCGCGGATCTGCTCGGCCAGCTCTCGGGTCGGGGCGAGGATGAGCGCCTGCGGCCGGTTCTTACCGGCCTGGGGCACCCTGGCGAGGACGGGGAGCCCGAAGGCAAGGGTCTTGCCGGACCCGGTGGGCGCCTTGCCCGACACGTCCCGGCCGTCGAGGGCGTCGGGGATGGCGGCGGCCTGCACCGGGAAGGGCGTGGTGACGCCGCGCGCGGCCAGCGCCCGTACGAACGGGGTCGGCAGCCCGAGCTGGGCGAAGGTGGGCAGCCCGGAATGGGCAGGGGTGGCAGTCATGAAGTTCTCCCTGACCCGCAGGCGCGGGTCGTCGGTTGGGTACGTTCGGTATCTCGCTCGAAGCGACGCGAAGCAGCTCGAGAGTCGGCCGAAGAGGCAGTCCAACCGGTGAGAAATCGGTGCCGTGTGACCACCGGGGAAGCGAAGTTCGCTGGCCTCCACCCGGTGCGGCGGCGCCACTGTACCAGGCCGGTGCCGGTACGCGAACCACCGGGCCTCCGGGCGGGTACACTTGCCCGGTACGCGATGACGCGTGCAACGCCGGCCGCGCCCACCCGTTCCGTCCGGGCACGGCCACCGCAGGACGTGGCTCACCGAGTCGGCCCGGCGGGGCGTGTGCCCCCGGACGGTTCGACAGGAGCAGGTAGACCATGGCCACCAACATCTACGTGGGGAACCTCGCGTTCTCCACCTCCGACAACGACCTCCAGCAGCTCTTCGCCGAGTTCGGCGAAGTGCAGCGCGCGCAGGTCATCACCGACCGCGACACCGGCCGTTCTCGGGGCTTCGGCTTCGTCGAGATGGGCTCGGACGAGGCGGCGCGGGCCGCGATCGCCGAGCTCAACGGCAAGGACGTCGACGGCCGGACCCTCACCGTCAACGTCGCTCGCGAGCGGTCGCGCTGAGCGCCGCCGCCGAGCGGCGGCTCAGCACTCGCCGGCGGTGTGTGGGTTGCGGCCATCCGTTCGAGGAGCACCGCGGCCCGCACGGCTGCACGGTGCCGAAATGCGAATGCGGAACGTTCGAGGAGCCCGACCCGGACAAGGGACGGCGCGGGCGGCGCTGACGCTCAGCCCTCGATGCCGAAGAACTCCACCATGCCGGTGGCCTGCCCGACTTCGATGATGCGCCCGTCCGGGTCGCGGACGTAGCACCGCAGCTCGTAGCCGTGGTTGTCGAGCGGCGGGGTGACGAACTCGGCGCCCTTCGCCGTCCATTCGGCGTAGACGGCGTCGATGTCAGCGACCCGGATGTTCATGAACGCGCTCACCCGGTCCGGGTCGGGGGGAGGCTCGAGGATCGTCTCG
>JBFKDA010000361.1:0-2435 GCA_041619955.1 Acidimicrobiia bacterium
ACCCCGAGGCGCAGCCTCGGGGAGAAGGGGGGCAAGCCTCCGATCGGCTACGGCGCGTGTGGACCGGGCGTCCCGACCGGCCAGTGCTCCACGTGGACGTCGCGCATCGGGAAGTCGCGCGGGTTGCCCGTGGCGAGCGTCGCTCCGACGCCGGCAGCGGCGGCGGCCACGAGGCAGTCAGCCTGGCTGAGAGTGACACCACGCGCGGCGCACTCGCGGCGCCACCGCCCTGCGACTTCCCCTTGCTCGCGCGAAAGCGGTGCGACCCGGAAACCGCGGAGAAAGGCGAGCGCCCGTTCCTCCTCGCCGCCGCGGATCCCGCGCACGACCTCCTCGGCGTTGACGGCGGAGATGTAGGGGACGTCGCCGGTGCGCCGCAGCGCCAGCAGCCCGTCGACGACCGGGCGGCCGCGCAGTGCGTCGATCAGCACCGTGGTGTCGAGCAGGAAGACCACCGGATCAGCCGATGCGCCGGGGATCTTGTCGTCGCTGCTCCCGGACCCACTCGGCGGGGTCGTCGTCCCAATCGTGGCTGGAGTCGCGTAGCGAACCGAGCCCCGCGACGATCTCGTCGTCTCCGCCGGCGGGACTCCCCCGCAAAGCGGGGGGAGAGCCTGCGTGGGCCTAACGTACGCGGTCATGCACGTCGTCCGACCAGCCCGGGAGCGGTACGAGCTCGCCACCGACCTCTTCACCGAGCTGGGCACGGTGCCCACCGCCGAGCTCGACGTCGCCCGCCGCGTCGCGCACAACATCAACGCTGTACGCGACGCGCCGCGTTTCCCCGAGCTCGCGGTCAACACGGGCGAGCTGTACGCGGCCGGCCTGATCGACCGGGTCCTGCGCCTGATGATCGACCACTACCGGGCCCGCCAGGGCGCCGACCTGCTCGGCCGGGCGCTCGACTACCTCCGCGAGGAAGTGGGCGAGGCCGACAGCGAGGGGCTGCTGGCCGACTTCGTGGCGAACTTCCCGCCCCTGCCCGTCTACCGGGACGAGGCCGGCATCGACGAGTACCTGGACGCCGCGCGGGACGGCACCCCCCACCGTCAGCTCACGCTGGAGGAGCTGCTGCTCTTGCGGATCGGCAACGAGAACCCGGCGACCACCCGGTTCCGGGAACTGTTCGACGACGCCCCGCTCGAGGTGCGGGAGGCCTACGAGCAGGCGGTTGCCGCGCTGGAGGTGTTCTTCGACACGATGGCGGTGGCATCCGGCCCGGCCGGCGGTGTCTCGCTGCTGCGCATGCTGCGAGCACCGGCGGAGGCGAGCCCCACCTCCCTCGACGGCCAGCTCCGCTACATCCGCGAGCACTGGGTGGGCATGCTCGGCGACGACCTCGGCGGGCTGCTCGACGAGCTGCTGCGCGCCGGCGACATCCTCACCGAGGCGCGCAAGCCGGGGTTCCTCGGGCCCGGGCCGCCACCGGCCGTGCTCGACGCCGCCGCGCTCGCCGGCGGGGCCGAGGAGTACGAGCGGTTCAGCGCCGACAGCTCGTGGATGCCCCGCCTCGTGCTCGTGGCCAAGAGCACCTACGTGTGGATGCACCAGCTCGCCCGCGACCACGGGCGGACCGTCGAGCGGCTCGACCAGATCCCCGACGAGGAGCTCGACCGGCTCGCGGCGGCCGGGATCACCGGGCTGTGGCTCATCGGGCTGTGGGAGCGGAGCGCAGCGTCCCGCAAGATCAAGAACCTGCGCGGCGACGCCGACGCAGTGGCGTCGGCCTATGCCCTCTACGACTACGCGATCGCCGCCGACCTCGGCGGCACCAGCTCCTACGAGGACCTCCGCGACCGGGCGTGGCAGCGCGGCATCCGGCTGGCGAGCGACATGGTGCCCAACCACGTGGGCATCGACGGGCGCTGGGTGGTCGAGCACCCGGATTGGTTCCTGTCGGTGGACGAGCCGCCGTACCCGGCCTACCAGTTCACCGGACCCGACCTGTCCGGCGACGACCGCGTCACGATCCAGATCGAGGACCATTACTGGGACGGCACCGATGCTGCGGTCGTGTTCAAGCGCTACGACCACGGCAGCGGCGACACCCGCTACATCTACCACGGCAACGACGGCACCGCGATGCCGTGGAACGACACCGCCCAGCTCGACTACCTCGACGCGACGGTGCGGGAAGGCGTCATCCAGACGATCCTCCACGTGGCCCGGCAGTTCCCGATCATCAGGTTCGACGCCGCGATGACCCTCGCCAAGCGCCACATCCGCAGGCTCTGGTTCCCCGCGCCTGGCGAGGGCGGGGCGATCCCGTCCCGGGCCGAGCGGGGCATGACCACCGCCGAGTTCGAGCGGGCGATGCCACAGGAGTTCTGGCGCGAGGTGGTCGACCGCGTCGCCGCCGAGGTGCCCGACACGCTGCTGCTGGCCGAGGCGTTCTGGATGATGGAGGGCTACTTCGTCCGCACCCTCGGCATGCA
>JBFKDA010000362.1:0-2435 GCA_041619955.1 Acidimicrobiia bacterium
CAGGTCGTCCGGGAACGCGGCGTCGGCGACCAGCACGTCCCCCGACTCGCAATGCTTGCCGACCAGCCGCCCGGCGAGCGGGCGAGCCGCGGTGACCCGCCGCGGGAGGAAGGTCTCGTAGCCGCTGCCGTACAGCACCGGGCGCGGGTTGTCGGACATGCCGCCGTCCGTGGCCAGGTAGGTGCGGACACCGGCGAGGTGCTTGATCGTGCCGAGCGTGTACAGGGTCACGGCGGCACGGGCGACGATGGCGCGGCCCGGCTCCACCGCCAGGCGGGCCTTCAGCCCGAGGCGGGCGGCGGTGGACGTGAGGTGGCGGGCCCACTCGGTGATCGTGGGGGCCGACTCGCCGGTGACGTACGCCACGCCGAGCCCGCCACCGATCGACAGCTCGGGGAGGTCCACGGCGGTCGCGAACTCGGCGACCACCGCCAACGCCTCGTCGAACGACTCGACCCGGAACACCTGGCTGCCGATGTGGCAGTGGATCCCGGCCAGCGCGAGGTGGGGAGAGTGGCGGGCCCGCTCGACGGCCTTGGCCGCTGCCCCGCTGGCCACCCCGAACCCGAACTTCGAGTCGTGCTGGCCGGTGCGGATGAACTCGTGGGTGTGCGCCTCGACGCCGGGTGTGATGCGGAGCAGCACCGTCGGCGGCGGCCGCCCTGCCTCTCGTACCAGGCGCTCCAGCAGGTCGAGCTCGTCGAAGCTGTCGACGACGATGCGCCCCACCTCGGCGTCCAGCGCCTCCACCAGTTCGCGGGCTGACTTGTTGTTGCCGTGGAGCACGATGCGCTCCGGCGGGAAGCCGGCTCGCAGTGCCACGTACAGCTCGCCGCCCGTGGCCACGTCGATGCCGAGGCCCTCCTCTGCCACGAGGCGGGCCATCGCCACGCACAGGAACGCCTTGGCGGCGTAGGCCGCATCGGCGCCGAAGGCGGCGTGGGCCTCTCGGCACCGGGCGCGGATGTGCTGCTCGTCGTAGACGAAGAGCGGCGTGCCGAAATCGGCGGCGAGGCCCAGCACGTTCACGCCGGCGATGTGGAGCACGTCGTCCTCGGCCGTCGCCGAATCGGGCAGCAGATGCCAGGGGAGGGGCCCGCTCACAGCGCGAACGCGGTGCGCAGCGCGGCGAGCGCGCCGTCGACGTCGTCGCCGGTGACGACGCAGGTGATCCGCACGGCCGATGCGGAGATCATCTCGATGTTCATGCTGCTGGCCGCCAGCGTGGCGAACACGAGCGAGGCGACCCGGCCGTCGTCGCTGAAGCCGGCGCCCTCGACGGTGACGACGTGCACGCCGTCGTCGAGCGTGACGTGGCCGGCCGCCACCCCGTCGGCGGCAGCCCGCGCTGCGGCGGCGTCGGGCCGCATCACGGTGAAAGAGATGGCGGCGAGCCCGTCGTGGGAGACGTTCTGGAGGATGATGTCCACCGGCACGCCCGCGGCCGCCACCGCCTCGAACAGCTCGGCGGCCACCCCGGGCCGGTCGGGGATGTCCGACACCGTGAGCTTGGCGACCGACCGGTCGTGATCGATCGAGGTGACGAGCGCCTGTTCCATGCGTTGGCGAGTCTATGGCGCCGACACCGGCCGGATCGCGCGCTGGCCCGGTCGGTCGCCGCCCGCCACCATCAGTGAGTGGGTCACCAACGCTCGGTGTTCCCGGTGCAGCTAAGGTGCCGCCCGCCCAGCCACCAGAAAGTGACTGCTCAATGCGCTCTGCTCGACGCCTGCTGATCCTCGCGCTCGTCGCCGCCGTCCTCACCCCGCTGCTGCCGGCGGCTGCGGTCGCGCAGACGCCACCGCCGACGTTCGATCCCGGGACCGGCCTCGATGCCCGCATCGCCGCCGTCCTGACGCTGGCCGAGCTGAACGCCGGGGCCGACTGCGAGACGGGCGGAGACCAGGGTGGCGGCGGCGCCAACGGGCTGCCGTGCGGGCTCGATTCGATCGTCGCCGGGCTCGACACCGTCACCGGCGACGCGGTGTCCGATCGGGCCACGTTCGACTTCGACCGCAAGGCCGCCACTCAGCTCAACTCTCTGTGGCACGGCAACGGGAAGGACCCGGCGGTGGCCGCCGCGGTGGTCGAGGTCCTCGAGCAGCTCGTCCTCGCCGACCGGATCGCGGCGCTGCGCACGGCCGAGGTCGTCGCCGAGTTTCCCGACGAGCTGTTGAGCGACGGCAAGGGCACCAACAAGACGCCCGTCGCCGACCAGATCCTGGCGCTCGTCGAGAAGGGCGACGAGCAGGCCGCCGGCGGCAACTACCAGAACGCCTTCAAGTGGTACGGCGACGCCTGGGAGCTGGGCAGCGGCGCCTTCTTCACCTACCTCGCCAACATCGACGCCGACGGCGACCTCATCCCCGACGATCGGGAGATCGCCCTGGGCACCGACCCCAACGGCACCGACACCGACGGGGACAACCTCGCCG
>JBFKDA010000363.1:0-2428 GCA_041619955.1 Acidimicrobiia bacterium
CGGGGGCGGGGTATCTATCCTTCCCTCGCCCTGATCGGGGGTGGTGTAATTGGCAACACGACAGGTTCTGGCCCTGTTATTGGGGGTTCGAGTCCTCCCCCCCGAGCGGTAGGCGGCCTTGCCGCCTGCGAACGGCCCCGTCGTCTAGCGGCCTAGGACGCCGGCCTCTCAAGCCGGTAACGCCGGTTCGAATCCGGTCGGGGCTGCCACACCGAAACCCCAGCTAGCAGCTGGGGTTTCGTGGCGTTCGGGGGTGGTGGTGTCGAGGGGCGCGGAACGCTCTGGGCCACACCTGGGCCACAACTTCTCCCCCCAGCGAGCGAAGCGAGCGTTGGGGGGAGTCCGGCCGGAGGCCGGGAGGGGGGCGCCGAGCGCGTCCGAAAGGGGGGCGCCTCAGCCCTCCGAGACGTCCTCCGTCACGTCGCGTCCCCTCGCCGCCCGGGCGATCTCATCCAGTCGAGCTGCGGTCCGATCGTCGAGCCCATCCATCAGATGCCCGTACCGATCGATGGTGACCTGTATCGACGAGTGTCCCAGCCTCGTCTGGATCGCTTTCGGATGCTCCCCGGCTGCGATGAGCCATGCCGCGTGCGTGTGCCGCAGGTCGTGTACGCGACAGGGCAGCCCCACGCTGGCCTCGACGGCCTTGCGCCAGATCCGCCCGAACGACCCGCGCCGCAGCAGCGACCCTCGCTCCGTCGTCCACACCATCCCGTCGACCGGCGGGTAATCGCGGAGGTGCAGCGCCAGCGCGTCCACGACCGTGCGTGGGAGAGCGATGGTGCGCTCCGAGGCCGGCGATTTCGGCACGCCGAGCGTCGGAGGCTGGCCGGAGGCCTCAACCAGCGCGGAGCGCACCGTGAGGCGCCTCCTGAGCGTATCGACGTCGGACACCTGGAGACCGGCGAGCTCGCCCCACCGGAGTCCGGTGTATGCAGCGACGATGGCGAGCGACCTGAACCGATTCGGGAGTGCAGCGGCGATCTCGTCCACCTCAGCGGCGGCGAGGATCCGCATCTCGGATCGGCGAACCTTGGGCAGTCGCACGCCCTCCGCCGGCGACACGGCGATGCGCCTGTCGCGGACCGCTTGGTTGAGCGTGAGCCTGACCCACCGCATCGTCTTGGCGACGGTCTCCGGGGCGTATCCGGCGGCGGTCAGCTCGGACATCAGCTTGCGCAGCAGCTCGGGGGTGAGCCGGTTCAGGCGCAAGGCGCCGATCCGCTCGGCGGCCCGGGCGTGGCACCGCCGGTCCGTCTCGATCGTTCGGGCGGCGAGGTGGCCGCGACCTTCGAGGAGCTGTGCCGAGTAGTCCGCCCAGGCGATGCGGCCGTGGGTCGGATCGACCCAGAGCCCGCGTTCGAGGCTGGCGATCTCGTCGCGTAGCCAGCGCTCGGCGTCGACCTTCCGTCGGAAGCTCTTCGAGATCTGCCGCCCGTCCGGACCCCAGTAGCGCGCCCGCCACGGCTTGCTCCGATCCGGACGATGCTGGATGCTGCCGTTCACCGTGCTCTCTCCGCGAGATGCCCTGCAGCGAGTGTGACACGAGACCGAGGCGATTGGAACCCTGTCGCGAGGGCCACGCCAGCCGCTCGCCGCTCGTCCCACTCTCGACGAACGAGCTAGCCGCAGCCTCGCTGACCAGGCGAGATAACCGCACACAGTTGCATCATCTCAATGCAGGTATACCCGTTTACCGCAATCTACTGGTTGCAACTGTGTGCGGAACTGGCGGCCCTGCAGCGCGTGGCGGTGTTCCAATCACGATCCACCGACAGCGTCGCCGCCCGGTGCCCTACGGTGGCGGTCGAGGAAGTCGTCAACGGCGCGCTGCGCCTCGGCCTTGATCTCCCGATACCAGAACTCCTCATCCCACGGGTCTCCCATCGGAGCGTTGTCGAGGTCGTCCTCATAGCTGGTGTACTGATGCCGGATCAGCGCCCGCGACGCCAGCGAGGCCCGCTCCTCCAACGACAAGGTTCGGGTCCGCCCCACCCGGCCGCTGCCGACCTCACCGGCGTGGCGAGCAACCGCCTCGGCGATCTCGTCGGCGAGGACGCGGTGGTCCGGAGCGAACGCCAGGAACCGGCGAACGGCATCCTCGAACTCGACGCGACAGGCAGCCTCTTGTCGCTCCCGGGACCTGGCGCCATACACCCGCTGCTGCGCCCGCTTGTCTTCGGTGGCTGCCGCCTCGGCCTGAGCGGACGCGATCGCCTCCCTCGGGGCCCACAACCCGAGCCGGCGCCGATGCGGCCGGTTCCTGCCGCGGGGCCGCCACGCCACCCAATAGGTGCCGGCCGCCTTCACTCGCCGGGTCACGAACGCATCCCCCGACTCGAGGAACTCCCAATCGTCGGGGATCTCGATCTCGCCATGCTCCGGGTTCCACGGCCCCTCCCGAGTCATGTACACGTCGAGCTGCAGC
>JBFKDA010000364.1:0-2427 GCA_041619955.1 Acidimicrobiia bacterium
CGACGTCGGCCGGGAGCGGGGCGAGATCGAAGACGTGCTCGGCAAGCTCGACGTGCCCGCCCTCGTGATCGGCATCAGCAGCGACACGCTGTACCCGGTGGACGAGCAGCACGTGCTGGCCGACCTGATCCCCGACGCCCGGTACGAAGAGCTGGACGTCCCCCACGGCCACGACGGCTTCCTCATCGAGCACCAGGCGGTGAGTGGCCTCGTCGGCGACTTCCTCGCCGACCGGGTGGCCTGACCTACCGGCGGGCGTACGACCCGACGCTGCGGGTTTGGGCGCCTGCGGCTGCGGGTAGTCGCTCGCCATGGAACTGTTCTTCGGACTGCTGGTCGTGGGGCTCCCGGCCGTGCTGCTGATGGCCCGCGGCGCTCACCCCGGCGACCGTGACGACGAGCGGGAAGCCAAGGCCGACCGGCCCGCCGGCCCCGGCGCCGAAGGGATGGCCGTCCCAGAGGCCGGAGAGATCGGGCCTGCCGCCGAGCCGCCGAACCGGCCCGATCGTCGCACCGACCGGCGTTAGGCGCTCCTAGGCTGCTGGGTCGATGACCCGGCCCGCCCTACCCCCGTCAGTGCGCGTGCTCCCCGGCACCGACGTCGAGCGCGCCTGGGACGTCTTCGAGCGCTACGAGGCGCTCCACCACGGCATGTCGCTGTGCAACCCCATGTCGGAGGGCCACCTCGACGCACTGGTCGCCGTGCTCGATCCCCAGCCCGGCATGCGGGTGATCGACCTGGCCTGCGGCCACGGCGAGCTGCTGCTGCGGCTGGCGGCCGCGGCCCCCATCGCCGCCGTCGGCGTCGACCTCTCCCCGTGGGTGCTCGTGCGGGCGGCCGGCGCGGCGGTGCGCCGCGGCCTCGAAGACCGGGTCGAGTGGTGGCTCGTCGACGCCGAGGAGGTCGAGGGCGACGGCAGCTACGACGTGGCCTCCGCGCTCGGGGCCTCGTGGATCTGGGACGGCTACGCAGGCACGGCCAGGGCGCTCGCCGGGTTCGTGCGCCCCGGCGGCACCGTAGTGGTGGCCGACTTGTACCGCCGGCCCGGGATCACCCCCGCCGAGGTCGAGCACTACGGCGAGGTACCCACCCACGAGGAGCTCTACGGCGCCTTCGACGCCGCGGGGCTGGCCCTCGTCGACGAGATCCCCACGTCGGCGGAGTCATGGCGCGACTATGAGCGGCGCATCGCCGAGTCGGCCGACGCCTGGGTTGCCATGCATCCGGGGCCCGCGGCCGAGGAGTACCGCGACGATGCGGCGGCGTGGGCGGCGGAGCATCCCCGCGACCCGGAGCTGGTGGGGTGGAGCCTGCGGATCGGTCGCAAGCGCTGACACGCATCGGACCCGACGCGGGGCGCCGGGTCCGGGAAAATCGTCGGTTGGTGCTTGCTAGAACAGGATGGCCAGCAGCACCAGGATCAGGATGAGGGTGCCAAGCCCGACTCCGATGTACATGGTGGTCTCCTTCCGCGTTTCGCTCGGAGCGTGACGTACCCTCAATGGGGAGCCGGCAAACCCTCGGCGTGGGCGAGCGGCACCGGCTCCACGTCGTCCGCCGGCCGGAATCCGAACACCCGGCCGTAGAACCACAGTTCGGCCTCCCGGGCGCGCACCTGGCTCGCGGCGCGCCGGAACCCGTGCTGCTCCCCGGGGAAGGCAAGGTAGGCGTGCGGCACCCGGTTGGCATCGAGCGCGGCGACGATCGCCTCGGCCTGCGCCGGCGGCACGATGGCGTCCTCCAAGCCCTGCAGCACCAACACCGGGCAGTCGATCTGATCGGCGTCGGTGAGCGGCGACCGTTCCCGGTACAGGTCGGCGGCCTCCGGCAGCGGCCCGACGAGCACGTCGAGGTAGTGCCCCTCGAACTTGTGGGTGTGATCGACGAAGGTGGTCAGGTCGCCGACGCCGAAATAGCTGGCGCCGGCAGCGAAGACGTCGCGCCACGCCAGGGCGCCGAGCGTCGTGTAACCGCCCGCCGACCCGCCGCGGATCGCCATCCGTTCCGGATCGACCCTGCCCGTCGCGGCGAGATGCAGCGCGGCGTTGACGCAGTCGTCCACGTCGGCGACCCCCCAGTTGCCCCGGAGCGCGTCCCGGTACGCGCGGCCGTAGCCGGTGGAGCCGCGGTAGTTGACGTCGACGAGCGCGAACCCGCGGCTCGTCCAGAAGGCGTAGCCGAAGTCCAGCTCAGGGGTGGCGGCGGAAGTGGGACCGCCGTGGCTGAGCACCAGCAGCGGCGGCAGCTCCCCGGGCGGGGCGGTGAAGTCGCGGTTGGTGGGCGGGTAGAAGAAGGCGTGGGCGACCTCGCCGCCGGTGGTCGGGAACTCGATCGGCTCCGGCTCGCTCAGGTAGCCCGGGTCGACCTCGAGGGTCGTTCCCCTCCGCACCACGTCGAAAGCGCCGGTGTCGGGGTCCACGACCGCC
>JBFKDA010000365.1:0-2411 GCA_041619955.1 Acidimicrobiia bacterium
GATGTCGTATTCGGCTGGGTAGTCGGCCACGCGACGGCTCCTGATACGGGGCGCCCGATTCTGCCACGCCGCCGCGAGCCGGACCGCAGGCGGCGAGTAGGGTTCCGGCCATGCGGATGGTGGTGACGGTGGCGGCGGCGGTGGTGCTGCTCGCGGCCGCCGCGTGCTCCGACAGCGGGTCGACCACCACCGCCGATGCCCCGGCGACGACTGTGGTGCCCACCTCGACGGTCGCCGCCACCACCCCCGCCACGTCGGAGCCCGCCACGACGACGAGCGAGGCGCCGGTGACGACCGTGACCACCACGACCGCGCCCACCGCGACGACGTCCTCGGCCCCGGCGACCGCCACCACCGTCGCCCCGACGACCACCGCCCCGACCGCCGCCTTCACGATCACCGCCGTCGTCTTCGGCGAGAACGGCTTCGTCGAGATCACCAACGTCGGCGCCGCCGCGGGCGACGTCGGCGGCCATTGGCTGTGCCAGCGGCCCGGCTACTTCGAGATCCCTCCGCAGTCGCTGGAGCCCGGCGAGTCGGTGTGGGTCGCCACCGGCGAGGCTTCGTCGGCGGCGAGCGCCACCGCAGTAGCGGTGTTCGGCGCCGAGGGCCGGCTCGGGCAGTTCTCCCCGCGCACCGGCGAGGTGGCGCTCTACGCAGGGTCGACGTTCAGCAACCCCGACCTCATCCGCAGCTTCGTCGAGTGGGGCCCGGAGGGAGGCCTGCCCCGGGCGGGCCGCGGCGGCATCGCAGTCGAGGCCGGCCTCTGGGTCGAAGGCGAGCTCGTGGTGGTCACCGAGGGCGCCATCGGCGTGACCGCCACCACGCCCCCGACCGACGGCCCCGACGATTGGATCGCCGACATAGGAGGCTGACCGTGGACATCGCCGAGGCGCTCGACTTCGTGCGCACCAACCACCGGGGCATCCTCCTCACCCACCGCTCCGGCGGGAGCCCGCAGATGTCGCCCATCGCCGCCGGTGTCGACGACGAGGGCCGGGTGGAGGTCAGCAGCCGGGAGACCGCCTACAAGGTGAAGAACCTGCGGCGCGACCCGCGGGCGTCGCTGTGCATGTTCACGGACGGCTGGTACGGCAAGTGGATCCAGATCGACGGCACCGCCACGATCCTGTCGCTGCCCGAGGCCATGGAGCCGCTGGTGGAGTACTACCGGCGGGTGGCAGGCGAGCACCCCGACTGGGACGAGTACCGGGCGGCGATGGAGCAGGAGCGCCGGGTGCTGATCAAGATCACGCCGGAACGGGCCGGCCCCGACCGCAGCGGGTAGCGCGTGCAACCGATCGCCCGCACGGCGGGTGGTTGGGGTGTGGGCACGCAACTCATCTGGCGCAAGCACAAGGACGACCTCGTCCGCTACGCCACAGCCCTCGTCGGGCCGTCCGACGCCGAGGACGTGGTCTCGACGGTGGTGACGAAGGCGCTGCGGCGCGGCGGCCTGGAGCGCTTCGACGACGCCCGCGCGTACCTGTTCCGCGCGGTGCTCAACGAGTCTCGCCGGCGGCGGCGGCCCGCGTGGCGGCACGTCGACCCGCCGGTCGAGCCCCCGGCCGAGCCGCGGCCCGAGGTGCTCGAGGCGGTCCTCGCTCTGCCGGTGCGCCAGCGTGCCGTCACGTACCTCGTCTACTGGCAGGACGCGAGCCTGGCGGAGGCGGCGCACCTCATGGGGGTTGGGACCGGAACGGTCAAGCGCTACCTGCACCTGGCCCGCGAGAAGTTGAGGGAGGTGCTCGATGACCGGTGACCCGATCGCCCGGGCGTTCCGCAGCTCGTACGCGGTGCTCGTCGACCGCGCTCCGCTGGCAGAGGACGACGTGACCCGGCTGGCACCCGTGCCCCGGCGCCGCTCAGGCGGGTGGAGGGCGCTGGCGGCCGCAGCCGTCGTGCTGACAGCGGTGGGAGCGGCGGCCTGGCTCGTCCCGGACGACCCCCAGCCGGACCTTCTCGCCGTCGGCACGGCGCCGTTCGAACCGGATGTCGTGGTCTTCCTGCACACGCAGGTGACCGATCAGGAGCTGGCCCAGGTCCGAGCGGCGCTGGACACGCATCCCGCGGTGGGTCGGGTCACCTTCTTCTCACAGGCTGATGCCTACGTCGAGGCACAGGTCCTGTTCGCCGACGACCCCCGACTGCTCTCGCTGCTCGCGCCCGACGTTCTCCCGCCGTCGCTCAGGCTGGAGGCGCCGCGGCATGCGTGGCCGGCGCTCGTCGAGCAGCTGGAAGCGATGGGCGGTGTGGTCCGCGTCGCCACGTGGGACGAGGTCCGCGCCGACCGCGCCGGCGGCTGAAGGGCCCGTCGCGCGTCGTGACGGCGATGCCGCCGGTGCCCATGATCCCCCACCTCATGCCAGCACCGCATACCGCTCAGCAGCAGGCGGTCGCCCCGTCCCCGC
>JBFKDA010000366.1:0-2399 GCA_041619955.1 Acidimicrobiia bacterium
GGCCCATCGAGGGCCGGCCGAGCGGTCTTCGCTCCCATCGACGGTGTAATGGGCGGGTGAGACCGTCGTTCGCTGAGAAGTTGTTCCTCTCCCCCCGCTTGCGGGGGGAGTCCCGCCGAAGGCGGGGAGGGGGGAGCGGATGTTCGGGAGGGCACGGGGTGCTGGCGGCCGTGCTCGCCGGGCTCGCTGTGCTCGCGGCTGCGTGTGGCAGCGGCGGTGAGGACGTCACGGTCGAGGTGGTGGCGGAGGGGCTGCTGAACCCGGTCGGGCTGGCGGTGCTGCCCGACGGGCGGCTGCTCGTCGCCGAGGAAGGCACCGGGGAGGACGACCTGTCCGCCGGGGTCAGCGTGATCGCGGGGCGGGAGGTGAACCGGGTGGTCACCGGCTTGCCGAGCGGGCGGGACTCCGGCGACCTGTCCGGGGTGCCGCTGGTGGGCGTGTCGCCCGACGGCGGCACCGTCTATACCGCGCACTTCGGCAGCGGCGGGTTGCTGACGCTGCCGACGCCGAGCGCCAAGGCGGTCGACGCCGGCATCGTCCTCGGCCCGGGCGACCTCGACCTCGCCCTCGCCCCGCTGAACCGGGTGGAGCTGGAGAACCCCTTCGACGTGGCGTTCGCCGCCGACGGCACCCCGGTCGTCACCGATGCCAGCGGCAACGGCGTCGCCACCGCCAACCAGGACGGCACGGTGCGGTTCGTCCACCGCTTCGGCGAGCTGGGCGACCAGCGCATCGACGCGGTGCCCACCGGGATCGCCCGGGTCGGCGACGAGTTCTACGTCACGCTCACCGGCGGTTGCCCGTACCCGGAGGGGGCGGGCCGGCTGGTCGCGATCGACGGTGAGCGAGGCGAGCGGGTCGTGCTCGACGGCCTCGACATGCCGATCGACGTCGCAGTGGCACCGGACGGCGCCGTGTGGCTGCTGGAGTTCGCCCGCTTCGATCAGGACGCGTCGTGCTTCACCGGTGAGGGCTACCGGCCGGGCACCGGCAAGCTCAGCCGGCTGGACGCCGGCGGCGAGCCGGAGGAGGTGCTGGACGGGCTCGACTTCCCGGGCGCGCTCGCCATCGGTCCGGACGGGGCCGTCTACGTGTCCGAGGTGTTCTCGGGGCGGGTCCTGCGGGTCTCGCTCGACGCCCCCGAGGTCGAGGCGGTCGAGCCGGCCCGGCCGTGGAAGCTCGCCGACGTGGCCGCCGAGGTCGGCCTCGACTTCGTTCACGGGGCCTACCGGGACGGCCCGGCCCCCGACCGGGTGGCCGCCATGGGCGGGGGTCTGTGCTGGCTCGACTACGACGGCGACGGCTGGCTCGACCTGTACCTCGTCAACGGGCACGACGCTCCCCGCGCCGGGCGCCTGCCCCGCAACGCGCTGTACCACAACGACGGCAGCACGTTCGCCGACGTCAGTGACGGCAGCGGGGCGAACCTCATCATGCGCGGCATGGGCTGCGTCGCGTTCGACGCCGACGCCGACGGCGACACCGACCTCTTCGTCACGGCGTTCGGCCCCGACGTGCTGCTCCGCAACGACGGCGGCGCCTTCACCGCCGACGCGAGCTTCGGCGGCGACGCCTGGAGCAGCGCCGCGGTGGCTGGCGACGTCACCGGCGACGGGCTGGTCGACCTCTACGTGGCCTCGTACCTCGACCTCGACCGGCGCATCGAGCAGCCGACGGGCGCGTTCCCGCAGGACCACCTCGGGGTCGCCGACCGCCTATGGGTGAACCAGGGGGACGGCACGTTCGCCGACGAGGCGGCGGCCCGTGGGCTCACCCGGGAGGACCGGACGCTGGGGGCGCTGCTGTCGGACGTCGACGACGACGGCGACCTCGACCTCTACGTGGCCAACGACGGCCAGCCCAACCGCCTGTTCGAGAACGACGGGGCGGGCCGTTTCACCGACGTGACCGATGCGGCCGGCGTCGGCGACACGGGCAGCGGGATGGGGATCGCGGGCGGTGACTACGACGGCGACGGCGCCACCGACCTGTTCGTGACCAACTGGGAGCGGGAGCTGCACGCCCTCTACCGCTCCCAGCCGGGCGGCGCCTGGCAGTACAGCACCTACCGGATCGGCCTCGCCGGGCTCGGGGAGGGCGAGACCGGCTGGGGGGCCGCGTGGGCCGACCTCGACCACGACACCGACCCCGACCTCGTGGTGGCCAACGGCCGGGTGCCGGTGACCGACCTCGCCGGCGACGCCGAGCCGGTGCGGCTGCTCGGCAACCTCGCTGCCGAGGGCCGGGCGGGGGAGCTGCGCGACTGGACCGAGGCGGTGCTGGGCGAACGCGGTGGGCTGCTCGGGCGCGGCCTGGCGACCGCCGACTACGACAACGATGGGGATCTCGACGTCGCCGTGGCCCAGCTCGGCGGCCCGGTGGCGCTGTTCCGCAACGAC
>JBFKDA010000367.1:0-2390 GCA_041619955.1 Acidimicrobiia bacterium
AGTGCAGTCATGGCCTGGGAGAACCTCGGCACGTTGACGTCGACCCGGCCAGTCATCGTGGTGGCTGCCTCCTGTTCCAGGACAATTCACACTATCCGCGTAGTGGAAATGTGTAAAGATGCAATCGTGGAGGAGCTCCGGGAGCGGTTCGCAACGGCGCAGGTGGCCCGCCTGGGCACCGTGACGGCGGCGGGCGCACCCCGCCTGGTGCCAATCACGTTCGCAGTCGACGGCGACCACGTCGTCACCGCCGTAGACCACAAACCGAAGTCGACGCGCCAGCTCGCCCGGCTGGCCGACATCGCCCACGAGCCGCGGGTCGCGGTGCTGGCCGACCACTACGACGCCGACTGGGCACGCCTGTGGTGGGTGCGGGCCGACGGCACGGCCGCCGTCGCGGCCGACGGGCCCGCCCTTGCTCACGCCGTCGAGCTGCTGCAGGCCAAGTACCCGCACTACCGGCACCGGCCGCCGGCCGGGCCGGCCATCGTCGTGACGGTCGCCCGGTGGTCCGGCTGGGCCGCAACCGACGGAACCGCCACCGCCATGTAGGCTCGGCGCCAGCCGACCAGGAGGCACCTTCCAGTGAAGCGCGCTGCATTTCTACTCGCCGTTCTGCTGCTGCTCGGCGCTGCGTGCGGGGATTCGAACGGCGAGGGCGGCACCGTCACGACCGCCATCCCGCCGACCACCGAGGACGCGGAGGAACCGACCACCCAGGCGACGGCGGCCCCGACCACCCAAGCCACCGAGGCCACGGAGGGTGAGGGTGCGTCGACCGGCGGCGACGGCGGGCTGGCGATCACCGCGGTGACGTTCGGCGGCGTCGGCTCGGTGACGCTCACCAACCTCGGCAGCGAGCCGGTGAGCCTCGACGGCATGTGGCTCTGCAACCGGCCGCAGTACCTGGCGCTGTCGGGCGAGCTGGCCGCCGGCGAGTCCACCGACATTCCCGCCGCCGACTTGCCTCCGCTGAACGCCGACGGCGGCGACCTGGGCCTCTACACCGACGCTGACTTCGGCAACGCCGACGCCATCGTCGACTATGTCGCGTGGGGCGGCGGGGGCGGTCGGCTCAGCACGGCCGTGGAAGCCGGCATCTGGCCGGACGGCGATGCGGTCGCCGGCGGCGGCGCGGGGATCTCGGCGCCGGGCGGCGGCGACGCGGCAGCCGACTGGGCGTCCAGCTAGTCGCTAGCGAAGGATCGCGACGGGCCCTTCGAGGAACTCGTCGTTCGGGACCTCGACGAACCCGCCGTCCATCGCCTCGATGCGGCTGCTGGCCAACCCGATCGACGCGAGCCGGCCCTCGACGGCGCCCACCCGGATGAGCTGGCCCTCCTCGAAGCGGTTGTGCACGTGGCGGCCGGCGGCTACCCGGCGCATCAGCGGCACCGACCCCAGCCCCACCGCCAGCGCCATCGCCAGCGCCAGTCCGAAGGCGAACGACGCCACCAGGATCAGGATGATGTCGGTGGAGATGCCGATCTGCTGGAGGGCGATGATCACGCCCACCCCGAGGATCGCCGACGAGGCGATCATCCGTGCCCGGGACGCCAGCACCGGCGACGACCGGCGGAGCGCGGTCTCGACGAGCAGGCCCACGATCCGGCCCAGCGCCCTCGCCACTATGACGAGGATGACCGCCACGATCACCCGCGGCACCGAGTTCGCCGTCGACGTGACCAGCTTGTCGGCCTGGTCGGGGTCGATGATGACCAAGACCCCCATCGCCCACAGCCCGAACACGAGGACGGGGATGAGCTGGCCCAGCAGCTCGCCGAGCTGCGCGGGCAGCTTCCGCTTCAGCACGGCGCCGACCACGAGGATCACGATGGTGATGCCGGCGAGCACGCCCAGCGTCACCAGCACCTCGTTGAGGCTCACTCGGTTCCCTTCCCCTCGTTCACTCGGCGCAGGCAGGTTAAACGCCGGCCCGCAGCCCGACTACTCCTCCGCGCCACCCAGGTAGACCTTGCCCGCCCGCCCCATGTCGCCGAGGACGTCGGCGAAGAGCTTGGCGACGTCGAGCAGGAACAGCTCCAGGCGGATCGCCTTGACCACGGGCTCGGCCAGATCGGTGTCGAGCGCGCCGTCCCACAGCCGGGCCAGGAACTCCTGGCACTCGTCACACGTGGCGACGTGCTCGTCGATGACCGACTCGTCGACGCCCGCCGCGAACGCACGCAGCTGGTCGTCCTGGATGGCGCAGGCACGGCTCATCGCCACGCCTCCATCTTGTCCCGCAACGCGCGCCGCGCCCGGAGGATGCGAGTCCGGACCGTGTTCAGCGGCAGGCCGGTGGTGTCGGCGATCTCCTGATAGCTCAGCTCGTCGTACTCGCGGAGCACCAGCGGCACCCGCAGCTCGTCGGGCAGCTCGGCGATCGC
>JBFKDA010000368.1:0-2382 GCA_041619955.1 Acidimicrobiia bacterium
CGGCCCGCCGAAGTACTCGGCGACGATCGCCCCGATCACGCTGAGCGTCGCCCCGATCTTCAGCGCGCTGAAGAGGAACGGCAGCGCGTTCGGGATGCGCACCCGCCGCACCACCTCCCGCTCCGACGCCGCGTACGACCGCAGCAACTCGACCTCGGCGGGGTCGACCTCGGTGAGCCCGCGGACGGTGTTGATCATCACCGGGAAGAAGACGATCACCATCACCACCGCCATCTTCGAGACCGGGTCGGTGATGCCGAACCACTGGTTGCTGATGGGCGCCAGCGCGATGATCGGCGCCGAGTTGGCGGCGATGGCGAACGGGAGCAGTCCCTCCCGCACCGCCGTCCACCGGGCGGCGAGCAGGGCGAGTGCCACGCCCAGCAGCGCACCGGCGACGAACCCGCCGAGCGCCTCCTTCAGCGTCGTGAACCCTGCCGCCCACACCTCTCCGAACTCGTCGACGAAGGTGGTGGCGATCACGCTCGGCTTGGGCAGCAGGATCTCGGCGATCCCCAGGGTGCGCACCGCGGCCTCCCACAGCGCCAGGCCGCCCACGAACACGGCCAGCGCCGGCAGGTACTCGCGGGCCCGTTCTCGCAGCGGGCGGGCGGGCTCGCCCGGGACGTCGCTCTCGAAGGCGTCGTAGACCTCTGCGGTCACGTGGCGGTCTCCGCGGCCCGCAGCGCCTCCCGCACCTCGGTCATCAGCTCGTAGTAGCGGGGCTCCTCCCGGGTCTCGAAGCGGCGGGGCTGGGTCAGGTCGATGTCGACGATCTGAGCGATCCGACCCGGCCGGGGCGACATCACCACCACTCGGGTCGACAGGAACACGGCTTCCGGGATGCTGTGCGTGACGAAGATCACGGTGTTGCGGGTGCGGCCCCAGATGCTCATCAGCTCCATCTGCATCCGCTCCCGGGTCATCTCGTCGAGCGCTCCGAACGGCTCGTCCATCAGCAGCAACGCCGGCTCGAAGACCAGGGCGCGGGCAATGGCCACCCGCTGCTGCATACCGCCGGAGAGTTGCCAGGGGTAGTGGTCGGCGAACTCGCGCAGCCGCACGAGGTCGAGCAGCTCGGCGGCCCGGGCGGCCCGCTCCTCCTTCGGCGTCCCCATGATCTCCAGCGGGAGCTGGACGTTGCGGGTGACGGTGCGCCAGTCGAGCAGTGTCGCCTGCTGGAACACCATGCCGTAGTCGCGGTCGAGGCGGGCCTGGTGGGCGGGCTTGCCGTTGACCTCGACCTCCCCGGCGGTGGGGATGAGCAGGTCGCCGGCCAGCCGCAGCAGCGTGCTCTTGCCGCAGCCCGACGGTCCGATCAGCGACACGAACTCGTTGGCCTCGAGGGTGAGGTCGATGTCCCGCAGCGCCTCGACCCGGCCCCCGGCGCCGTCGAAGACCTTGCCGACCCCGCGGATCGCGACGGCGGTCACGTCGGCAGCCGCCGGGTGGCGGGCAGCACCCGCCGTTCCGCGAGCACGACCAGAGAGACGAACAGGATGCCCAGCAGCCCCGACACGAGGATCGCCGCATACAGCTTCTCCGGCGCGCTGATGAACGTGTAGGTGAAGGTGAGGAGCGCCCTCCCCAGGCCCCGGTCCAGCGACGACGGCAGCTCGCCCACGAGCGCGCCGATGACGCTGGCGGTGGCCGCCACCCGCAGCGCCGAGAAGATATAGGGCAGCGCGGCCGGCACCTGCACCTTCCACAGGGTCTCTCGGGGCGTCGCCGCGTACGAGCGCATCAGCTCCATGGTCGTGGGCGCCGGCGACCGCAGCCCGCGCATCGTGTTGATCGTCACCGGGAAGAATGACAGGTACGCGGCGATGATCGCCGCCGGCACCCAGGTGGGCCAGCCGAGCCGGCCGCCCCACACCACGATCATCGGGGCGATCGCGATGAGCGGGATGGTCTGCGACGCGATCACGTACGGCATCAGCCCCCGCTCCAGGATGCGGTTGCGGACGAGCAGCACCGCCAGCCCGAAGCCGAACGTGCCCCCCACCAGGAACCCCGCCGCGGCCTCCCGCAACGTGAACAGCGACTCCTTCAG
Organism: Acidimicrobiia bacterium; assembly: GCA_041619955.1. Taxonomy (GTDB): domain Bacteria; phylum Actinomycetota; class Acidimicrobiia; order Spongiisociales; family JAOTWH01; genus JBFJZV01. The sequence goes on from JBFKDA010000368.1 coordinate 2,054, forward strand.
GAGGATCACCAGCAGGATGTCGTCCTGGGCGCGGCGGCGCTCGAACAGCTCGGCGACGATGTCCCACACATGCGGCATCGACTTGTTGTCGGGCCGCACCGGCCACGTCGTGTCGAGCGCCTTGCCGACCACCTTGTACAGCTCCCAGGCGGCGATGAGCAGCGCCAGGATCCCGAGGAACCACACCACCCGCTTCGCAGCGGACGACCGGCCGGGCGGGGTCGCCTGGGGGCCGGTGGCCACCGCGGCGGGGGCGGCGACGATCTCGGTGTCGGCCATGGCCGGTCAGGTTACCGGCCGGCCGCGGCGGCTACCGGGGAACCGGGCTC
>JBFKDA010000369.1:0-2356 GCA_041619955.1 Acidimicrobiia bacterium
CGCCAAGAAGTGCAAGCACGAGCTGCTCGACGTCCTGTGGACGCAGTACTTCAAGCCCGAGCACGTCGAGCGCTGGCCCGACCTGCACGACAAGTTCTTCCGCGCCGGCCACCTCTGCACCAAGAACATGCAGAACATCGACCGCGGCATGGCGAGCGATCTGCTCGAGCTCACCAAGGAGATCGCCAACATCTTCAACCAGTCGAAGAGCTAGGTCCACCGGCCCGCCGAGCCCTCATCGGTCGGGCGGAACCTCGTCCTGAGCGGGATGCTGGAGATCCCACAGCGACCCGCCGGCGACGAAGATGACGGCGAAGAACGCGGCGCCGCCGGCCAGCAGCGCACCACCGGCCGCGAGGGCGGAGCCCGGCCCGAGCACCTGACGGGCCAACTCGCCGACGCCCCACGCTGCTGCGCCACCGAGGACCGCCAGCGCCAGCGCCCGTCCGGCCGATCCGGCCACGGGGCGAAGGTGGTGCCAGCCGTGCCGCCCGTACCAGATCACGGCCAGGACCGCCGTGTACGCGGCGATAGCGGCGGTCGATGCCAGTGCCAGGCCGCGGATCCCCATCGCCTCGAACAGCAGCCAGTACGCAGGGATCGCGGCGATCGTCGCGGCCGTGCCGACGACGACCGGCGTCCACATGTCGCGCTGCGCGTAGAAGCCGCGCACCAGCACCTGCTGGACCCCCCAGGCGGGTATGCCGATGCCGAAGAACACCAGGGCGGCGGCGGTGCCCGACGTGTCGGCGGCGTTGAACAGGCCCCGCTCGTAGAGCAGCCTGATGACCGGGATCGAGAGCGCCGCCAGCCCGGCGGCGGCGCCCAGCGAAAGCACCACCACGTAGCGGAGCGCCCGCGCGAGGTTCTCGTTGAGGGCGGCCAGCTTGCCCTCGGCGGCGAGCCGGGCGAGGAACGGGTAGGCGGCGACGCCGGCGGCCTGGGCGATGATCCCCACCGGTACGAGCATCGTCCGGCGCGCGTACTGGAGCCACGTGACGCCGCCGTCGTCGGCCAACGTCCCGAACGAGCGGCCGAGCTGCTCGTCGAGCAGCACCAGCGACTGGCCGATCATCAGCGGCACGGCCAGCGCCAGGTAGTCGCGGATCGCCGGGTGCCGCCATTCACCCAGCCACGCGACCCGCAGGCCGGCCTGGCGGGCGCCGTACCACTGCACGGCGAAGTTGCCGACCACCGCCCCCGCGAGCACGCCCCACGCGAACCCCTCGGGCGTGGGCGGGTCGGCGCCGATGTTGAACAGCACGCCGCCGCCGATGATCCCGAGGTTGTAGATGATCGGTGCCAGCGTCGGGACGAAGAACTTCTCCCGGGCGTACTGCACGGCCATGAACAGCGAGCCGACCACGAAGAAGACCTGGGCGGGCAGCACGATGCGGGTGAGGCGGACGGTGCGGTCGACCTGGTCGGGGGTGAAGTCGGGGGCGATCAGGTCGATGACCGGCCGGGCCAGCACCATCCCCACCAGCACCAGCACCGTCATCACGATCGCCACCGGCCGGGCGATGGCGCTGAACGCCCGCCACCCCTCCTGCTCGTCGCCATCGACGAGATAGCGGCTGAGTATGGGGATGAACGTGACGGCCATGTAGCCGCCGGCCAGCAGGTAGTTGATCCAATCCGGGATCGCGAAAGCCAGCACGTACTCGTCGGTGAACCGGTCGGCGCCGAGTACCGCGGCGAACACGATGTCCCGTATCAGCCCCAGCCCCCGCGAGAGGAATACGCCTCCCGCCACGATGAGCGCCGCCCGCCCCATCCGCCGGTGGACGGGAGGTCGGGCCTTTGCTTCGGTCACCGCCGCAAGTTACCCCTCAGCCCCTCTGGGGCGTGGGCATCGGCCGCAGCGCCAGCCTCTTCTCCCGCGAGGCGGGGGAGTTACCCCGGCCGTACGCCGGGGAGCAGGGGGGCTGTCGACGGTCAGGCGAGGTTGCGGCGCTGGAGGAGGGCCGAGGTGGCGTACACGCCGGCGAGCAGCAGCACCAGCATCTTGGCGGCTGCGCCACCTGCGCCGGGGGTGACGACGCCCAGCGCGTCGTCGAGCAGCACCGGCGCCCCCTCGACCAGCCCGGCGTAGGCGCTGAGCCCGATGCGGGTGACGGAGTACGTGGCCAGCGCCCCGATGGCCAGGCTGAGCCCGGCCTCCCACACGAACACGAAGATCAGCCCTGCCAGCACCGCCCGCCGCAGCAGCAGGCCGAGCGGGACGAACAGCGCGGCGTAGACGGCGACGTTGAGGGCGATCGCCACCAGCAGCGGCAGCAGCGGCTCGGCCCCGCCCTGGGTGAGCCAGAACGTGATGCCGAGCACCAGCGCGCCGGTGCCCGCCACCGCGAAC
>JBFKDA010000370.1:0-2343 GCA_041619955.1 Acidimicrobiia bacterium
CGCCGCCAGCGGCGCGTGGTCGGCGGGGAACACCCCGGCCACGACCTCGGCACTCTCCGGAGCAGCCGGGTCGACCAATATCGCGTCGCGGCCGGTGAATACCACGACCCGGCGGCCGTCCCGCGACCAGGTGGCCACCGGCTCGGCGGCTTCAGCCACGACGGTCGCCGAGCCCGTGGCGACGTCCACCACCGCCACCGCCACGTCGGGGCCGTCGCCGATGGCGACGAGCACCTGTGTCCCATCGGGGGACACGGTCGGCAGCGGCGAGGCGTCGCTCGGGATCGGCGGGCCGCCGACGCTCCGCCAGGAGCCTCCGGTGGGCGGCGCCACGGTCCGGGAGCTGCTCCCGTCGACGCTGCCCACCTCGAGCCGGCAGTCCGGTTCGCACACCACGCGGGCTACGACGTCGCCGCCCGCCGCCACCGCCCGGCCCGGGCCGATGCGCGCGGTCGAGCCGTCGGGACGGAGCAGCACCACCCGCTCGCTGCCGGGCTCGGTCGTGAAGCCGTCGCCGGTGTCCACGAACCGTTCGATGTTGAGCACCAGCCCGGCGTCGACGGCGCCCGCCGGCAGCGCAGTCGGGTCGAGCTCTGCGGCCACGACCAGGTCGCCGCCGGGCAGGCTCACCAGCTCGGCCAGGGCGGGCTGGGGATCGTCGCCGAAGCCGATGCCGGGCTGCACCAACCACAGTCGGCTGCCGTCCGGCGTCGGGTGGGCCCGCACGACCGGCGCCACGCCGTCGAGGCGGCGCGGCTCGGCTGGACCCACGATCTGCGGCGCCTCGTCGAACGGGCCCGCGAGGTACCTGGCGACGCCGTCGGTGACGACGACGAAGCCGCCGCCCGGCACCGCGACCGCGCCACCCACGGCATCGGACGGCAGCGCGTGCACCCCGGGCGGGTACTCGGTGGCGAGGCCCTCCTCGAAGTCCACGAGGCTCAGGCTCGGCGGGCTGGGGCGGACGGCCAGTACCTGGAGCGGCAGGCGGCTGTCGGTGGGGAGGTCGGTGATGACCGCCAGGCTCGCGGCCAGGCTGTCCCCGGCCGCAGGCGCCACGGAGCCGTCGGTGGCGGAGGGCCACAGCGCCACCCCGCCGACCAAGGCGACGGTCAGCGCGAAGGCGGTGGCGAGCGCCCCGACGTTCGTGCGCACGCGGCGCCGCGACCGTGCGTCCGCGATCGGGGGAGCCGTGGCGGTGCTGGCCGACTCACGCAACGCCCGGCCGGCTTCGGTGGCGAGCTGCTCAAACTCCATGTCGCTCCTTCGCTGCGAGTTGCCGCTCCAGGCGCTGGCGAGCCTGGTGCAGCAACGCCTTGGCGGTTCCTTCGGCGACCCCCAGCGCTTCGCCGACTTCGGCGACCGGCAGGTCCGCGACGTATCGGAGCGCCACCGCTTGGGCCTGACGGCGGGGCAGGCGGCGCACTGCGTCCCAGAAGTCCTCATGCTCGGCCTGGCTGGCAGGCTGCCACCCTGCCTCGGCAGGGCCGAGCCGCAGCAGCGCGGCCGCCTCGGACCGCAGCCGCCGGAACCTCGACATCGCCAAGTTGACCGCCACGCGGCGGACCCAGCCCTGCGGTGACGCCATCCGAGCCACCTCGTCCCAGCGGGCATACGCCCGCAGGAACGCCTCCTGGGCCAGGTCCTCGGCCACGCCGGCCCGCCCCGTCAGCCCGTAGGCCATACCGAGCACCGACGGGTACTCGTCCCGGTAGAACGTCTCGAACGTGGCTGATGCCAGGTCGCCCATCGCACCTCGCGGTCGCCGGATTTCACACGGTATCAACGCTCGAGCGGCCGCCCAGGTTTAGGCGGATCCGGCCTCGCCAACTCGGCCCGAGCGAGTGGAGCCGCCCGTCAGCGCGCCGGGAACTCGCCCCGTTCCAGGGCACGGGTGAACTCGATCGACTCGAGGGCGTGCGCCTCGTCGGTCTTCTCGAGCACCAAATCCAGATGCAGGTGCACCCAGTCGCCCACGGCGACGGTCTCGCCCTGCGCTGCGAGCATGGCCGTCGACACGTCCTTGGTGCGCCCGTCGATGTCGACCCGCGCCAGATGACGCGTCGCGTCGACGATCTCGACGATCCGCCCGGTGGTCCCAAGGCACATGGGGCAAGGGTACCCCCGACGTATAGACTCGACCGCGTGGCGACGCTGGTGTCGGACGAGCGGCTGGGCCGAGCGATGCGGGAGCCGCGCCCGCTGGCCGGCTTCCAGGTTCACGACCCCGTGGCCGCAGTGGTGGTGGAAGAGCTGGCCGCGGCGGCCGGACCGTGCGCGGCGGCGCTGCGGGCGGTCGGCGCGACGTTCCTCGACGTGATCGGCGCCGGCGAACCGCGCGGC
>JBFKDA010000371.1:0-2330 GCA_041619955.1 Acidimicrobiia bacterium
ATGGCAGCCCTGCTCACCGCCACCAAGCGGGACAAGGACCGCACCGCGCTGTACCTCGCCGAGTGCCGCACGATGGGCATCGAGGTGGCGGTGCCCGACGTCAACCGCTCCGACATCGACTACGCGGCGGCCGACGGCGGGATCACGATCGGGCTGTCGGCCGTCCGCAACGTGGGCGAGGGCGTGGCCGAGCTGATCATCACGGAGCGGCGCAAGAACGGGCCGTACGCCGGGTTCCAGGACTTCATCGATCGGGTCGACACGGCAGTTCTCAACAAGCGGACGGTGGAATCGCTCATCAAGGCGGGCGCCTTCGACGGCCTCGGCCATCCCCGCAAGGGACTGATGCTCGTGTTCGAGCAGATGCTCGACACCACCATCTCCCGGCGGCGGGCCGAGGAGATGGGCCAGTTCTCGCTGTTCGGGGCCGAGGAGGCCGTGGTGCAGAACGGCGCCCTCGAGATCCCCGATCTGCACTGGGACAAGGCGATCCGGCTCGCCTTCGAGAAGGAGATGCTGGGCCTCTACGTGTCCGACCACCCGCTGCTCGGGGTGCAGGGCGCGCTCGGGACGATGACCACGACCACCGTGCCGGGGTTGTGGGACCTCGCCGACGGCACCCCGGTGACGATCGGCGGCATCGTGTCGTCGATCACCCGGCGGTTCACCCGGGCCGGCGACCCGATGCTGTTCTTCCAGCTCGAGGACCTCCAGGGCGGGGTGGAGGTGGTCGCGTTCCCGCGCACGGTGCAGGAGTGCGGGCCGCTGATCCAGCCCGACGCGGTGCTGGTGGTCACCGGCCGGCTCGACCACCGCGGCGACGACGTGAAGGTGGTCGCCCAGCAGATCCGGGCGCCGGAATTCGACCCGGACGCCGCGGTGACCCTCAAGGTGCAGCCCACGATGCTGTCGAAGGCGATCGTCGAGCGGCTCCAGTCGGCGCTGGCCAACCACCCGGGCAAGGCGCCGGTGTTCCTCCACATGCTCGGCGACCAGCCGCGGGTGATCCGCATCGGCGACGAGTACCGGGTCGAGCCACGATCGGCGCTGTTCGCCGAGCTGCGCGAGGTGCTGGGCCCGAGCGCGGTCTGACGTGACCGTGGCGGGGCTGGGTGAGGAGGTCGCAGAAGGCGTCGGCCATGCGGGCCGTTTGCGGTACGGGCTGGCCGTGGGGGAGCGGTGGGTAGGTGTCGGCGTGGGCGTGGAGGCGGGCGAGGGCGGCGGCGGCGGGCTCGCCGGGGAGTTGGCCGTGGATGCTGTAGGCGGAGCGGTCGAGGCCGACACAGGTGTGACAGAAAAAGGGCCCGGCTGCTACCCCGCCTCGACCATACGCTTGACGTTGGCGACGGTCTTGTCCATCGCCTCCTGCGCGCGAGCACGCATCATCAGCGGCCACATCACCGCCATCGGCACCGTGAGGTACCAGCGGGCCTTCATCTCGAGGTCCTGCTGCAGCCGGCACCCGCCGCCGGTCGGGGTGACCGTGATCGTGAGGTGCATCGTCGCCGAGCCGTCGTCACCGATGTGCACGGTGCGGCGGGGCGGGTCCCAGTCGACGACCGTCCACTCGCTCTCGCCCTTGAACGGTGGCACGCCGCCGTACTCCTTGTACACGTAGCCCGCCCGCATCGGCCCCTCGCCGACGTCGATCATGCGATCGGTCGGATCGGCGATTTCGGGATAGCGACTCGGGTCCTCGATGAGCTCGAAGATCCGCTCCGGCGGCGACGCGATGTCGATGGCCGCGGTGACACTCGGCACGGCATACCTCCCACTGTCTGCGTACCGCCCCGAACGTACCAGGCCCCCCGCCGCCCGGCTATGCGAGCGCAGCCAGGCCCGGCACGGCCTCGACCATCGCCGCCAGCGCAGCCACGTCGGTGGGCGGCTCGGCCAGCAGCGGGAGCGCCACCGGCGCCGTCGAGAACATCGCGGCGAACTCTTCCTGCGCGTCGCGCTGCCGCTGCGCCTCCGCTCCCCAGCGCGCCAGGTTGGCGGCGACCTCGGCGCTGACGCCGGGCGGTGGAGCAGGTGGGTCGGCCCAGCCGAGCGGCAGCGCGCGGTTGAACACCACCGCCGCCGGCCGGCCGGCCACGTCCGACACCTCCCGGAAGAACCGGGCGGCCTCCCGCAGCGGGGTGGGATCGGCGGTGGTCACCACCAGCGTCGTCGCGGCGCGCAGGTGCTGCTCGACCCGGACGGCGCCGTCGATGAGCCCGTCGTAGATCGACCGGAGGTCGAGCAGGAACTCGGCGACGTCCTCCAGCAGCTGCCCGCCGAGGATGTTGTCGGCGAAACGCAGCATCGGCCGGGCGGTGAGCGAGAACAGC
>JBFKDA010000372.1:0-2314 GCA_041619955.1 Acidimicrobiia bacterium
GGCGTTCCCCGACATCCGGATCTACGTGCAGCAGCAGGTTGCCGAGGGCGACTTCGTGGTGAGCCGCCACCGGATCGTCGGGACCCATACCGGCGACTTCATGGGCCTGGCCCCGACGGGCCGCCCCATCGACGTCGCTGCGATGACGATGGAGCGCCTCAGCGGCGGCCGGTTCGCCGAGAGCTGGAGCTGCTGGGACGTGATCGGCCTGCTCCACGAGATCGGGCTCGTGCCCGACCTCGCCGAGCTGGCCCGCTCCGGTGAAAGGGGGTGAGGACGATGCGGCGACGGATTGCGCTGGTGCTCGCCACGCTGTCGTTCGTCGGCATGGTGGGCACCCCGTCGGCGGGAGCGCCGGCGGACGTGTACTACAAGCCGAGCGGCGTGGCCGTGATCGGCGGCCAGGCGATGGCGTCGGCCGAGACGCCACCGGCCGCCATCTCGTACAGCGCGTCGCTGGTTGGCTCCAGCCTGTCGGCGCAGGCCGGCGGCTGAGCGGACCAGGGGAGGCCGCCCCGACCCCGTGGTCGACGGGCGGCCTCTCGGCGCATCCCGGAGGGTTGGCAGTTACCCTCGCCCCTCGTCGTCGACGAACGAGGAGGCGAGAACGGTGGCCAGGCCGACCGGTGCCGAGGAGGCCCTGCCCCCGGAGCTGCGCGAGGTGCCGGAGCGCACGGCGAAGCACCTCACCAAGAGGGGCAAGATCCAGCGCAAGTACTACGAGAAGCAGCTCGCCGACCTCCAGGTCGAGCTGGCCAAGCTGCAGGCGTGGATCGTGGAGCAGGGGCTGAAGGTCGTGGTGATCTTCGAAGGCCGGGATGCCGCCGGCAAGGGGGGCGTGATCAAGCGGATCGCCGAGCGCACCAACCCGCGGATCGTGCGGGTCGTGGCCCTGGCGAAGCCGACCGAGCGCGAGCAGACGCAGTGGTACTTCCAGCGCTACATCGCCCATCTCCCGGCCGCGGGGGAGATGGTGCTGTTCGACCGCAGCTGGTACAACCGTGCCAACGTCGAGCGGGTCATGGGCTTCTGCACCGACGCCGAGTACCAGGAGTTCCTCCGCTCCTGTCCCGAGTTCGAGCGGATGCTGGTGAGGTCCGGGATCGTCCTGGTGAAGTACTGGTTCTCGGTGAGCGACGAGGAGCAGGAGCGGCGCTTCCAGGCTCGCATCCACGACCCGATGCGGCGGTGGAAGCTCAGCGACATGGACCTCGAGTCACGCGCCCGCTGGGTGGAATACTCGAGGGCGAAGGACGAGATGTTCCGCCATACAGACATCAAGCAGGCGCCGTGGTACGTGGTCCCGGCCGACGACAAGCGCCGGGCCCGGCTCAACACCATCAACCACCTGCTGTCGCTGATCCCGTACGAGGACGTCGTGCGCGGTCCCTTGGAGCTGCCGCCCCGCCAAGACGCCGCCGGCTACGTGCGCCCGCCGATCACCGACCAGACGTTCGTGCCGCAGGAGTACTAGACCGGCCTCGCCGGGTGTCGGACGGGCCTCGCCGGCCGCTCAGATCGCGGCGACCACGGCGAGGGCGAACGCCGGCATCACGAGCGAGGTGCGGACCAGGTGGCCGCGGTACCACCGCTGGCGGGCCTGCTCCGGACGCCGCGACCTGCCGGCGGCGATCCGGCGCTGGAGCGGCACCATCACGGCCACCGATCCGACCAGCGAGACCGCCAGCCCTCCGGCCGCCACCCAGGCGACGAGGCGATTGGCGCCGTCGGCACCCTGGGCGAACCTCACGGTCGAGACCAGGAACGCCACCGCGAGCATGGGCTGCACGGCGTCGGCACGCCGCAACCAGCGTCCGAAGTCGGCGCGGAACTCCTCATATGTCAGCTCCCGCCACTGTGGAATTCGCACCCAGGTGAAGTAGGCAACGGTGGCGCTGAACAACGCGCCGCTCGCCAGCATCGCGACCGTCCAGGCGCTCACAGGGACGCCTCTTCGGCGGCGACCACTTGGTAGAGGCCGGCGTGGAAGGCGTACGGGACGCGGAGTGCGCGGAACTCGGGCTGGTTCGTCGCCGCCCGGAAAGCGGCCGGGGAGGCCCAGCGGGCCACGTTGACGTATCGGAACTCGGCGTCGGGCCCGAGGCTCCGGTGCAACGCGGCGTCGATGAAGCCCGGCTGGGTCCGCAGCAGCTCCTTGGCGTGCTCCCAGGCTGCGACGAATTCCTCGTCGTCGCCGGGTGGCACCTCGAATGCGTTGATCAGCACGACCGGTTCGTCGACCATCACGATCGCATCCTTTCTTCGACGGCGACCCCGGGCTCGCCGTCGAGCCGGTCGCCGAGCCAGTTGAGGA
>JBFKDA010000373.1:0-2311 GCA_041619955.1 Acidimicrobiia bacterium
CAATCGGCGTTCCTCGCGGGCTACATCGCTGCCGGGATCAGCGACACCGGCAAGGTGGGGGTGTTCGGAGGACTGCCGATTCCGCCCGTGACCGTGTTCATGGACGGCTACGCGCTCGGCGTGGAGTACTACAACGCCCAGTTCGGCACGAGCGTCGAGGTGCTCGGGTGGGATCCAGACCTCCAGACCGGGCTGTTCACGTTCAACTTCGACAATCCGGCCGACGGTCAGGCCGCGGCCGCCGGCCTGTACGACCTCGGCGTCGACACCGTGTTCCCGGTGGCGGGGTTCACCGGCCTCGGGGCGCTCGCCGAGGCCGACCTGCGCAAGATGGCCGGCGACGAAGTCCGGGTGATCGGCGTCGACTCCGACTGGTCCCGTGACCTCGGCGACCCGAACCGGGTGATCCTCACCAGCGTCGTGAAAGACCTCGGACCGGCCGTCTTCAACCAGGTGGCCGCCATCTCGAGCGGCACCTGGCAGGGCGGTGTCGTGTGGGAGGACTTGGCGAGCGGAGCAACGTACATCGCCGGCTTCGGCAAGACCAACCCGCAGGTCCCCGGCAATCTCAAGAACGACCTGAAGGCGATCTCGAGGTCCATCATCGACGGGAGCATCCCAACGATGCCGTGATCACGCAGCGCGGACCGGGGTCGCGCCTTGGGCGACCCCGGTGCCGCCCTCGGTTGGGCCAGGCGCACGCGAGAGGCTTGTCGCCGGCCCTTGCCGGGCTGATGATGCGCGAGGCAGGCGCTGGGGGTTTCCGACGAGCCTGGCGGTGGCCTGGGGGTCCATGTGACTCGCCTCGCCGCGGTGCTGGAGCCGGCCGGCTGGCCTAGCGAACCTGTGGATGGGCCAGGAGACTTCACGATCCTGTGTGCGGGGGCGTTGGTCTCATTCTCGTGGGAAGACCCGGGCTGGCAAGTGACCTTCATGGACGATGCCGTCGTGGCGGACGAAGCGGACCGGATCGTCGCGACGATCGCAGGCAAACTCGCCGCGTCCACCGGCCAGGTCGCTCGGGTCGTCCGCCTCTGACCGGCCGATACGCGGTGGGTATAGGCCTCCGAGCCCGGGCATCGACGAGTACGGCGGAATCTTCTCCAACTCGGTCAGCGGCCGACGTCCGATCGTGCGCAGGGCGATCGTTGCGACGGCGTCCTCCGAGTTGCTCGGGCCGACCGTCTTCGGCAAGGCGCGCACCGAGCTGGGTGTGGAATTCCGACCCCTGGAGGAGACACTCACCGACATCGTCGCGTGGCTGCACCGGCACGGCCACGTCACCATCGCCAGGCAGGTGACCTCGCCACCGAAACACGGAACCGCGCCGACTGGGCCGCCGTCCAATCGACATCCCATTGGCGAAAGGAACCCTCATGTCCACTGCGATCCGGCGAGGAGCGTGGGTCGTGCCCACGCTGGTACTCGCACTCATGTTCACGGCCGTCGGTGCCGCGCACGCGTCCTGCGCCGAACCGCTGCCGCTCCCCCAGGCGCTCGACCAGGCGCAGACCGTGTTCGTCGGAACCGTCACGGGCGTCGACTACGGCGACCGAGTGGCCACGTTCCGGGTCGACGATCTGTGGAAGGGCAACGCCGGCGGCACAGCGGTGGTCAACGGCGGCCCGGCCCTCGCCGACCTCGAAGCCGCCCGCGCCCAGGGCTCGGACGTGGCGACGTCCGTCGACCGCATCTACGTGCTCGGCGAGCAGTACTTGGTGGTGTCGTACGGCATGGACGGGAACGCCCTGGCCGACAACGCCTGCTCCGCCACCCAGCCGTTCACCCCGGAGCTGGACGAGTTCCGTCCGGCCTCGCCGCCTGCCACCCCCGGTGGCGCGCTCGACGGATGGGCATGGGCCGGGCTGGCAGGCCTGGCGCTGGCGCTCGGCGGCGCAATCGTGGTGACAAGCCGGCGGATGCGCCTTACGCCAACGGCGTCGTAGACGGCGGTTACGGGCTGCGCCGCCGGCGCAGCCCGCCGCGCTCGCGGAATGCCACCTGCGCCGCCAGCGCATCCCGCTTCGGCGATCGTGGCCTCGATCACCTCCAGCCGATGGGCGGCCTCCTGCGCAGGCCCCTCGATCACGACGCAGCGATTCTCCAACTGCGCGCTCAGCTCCTCGATCACCGCCCGGCGCCGCTCCGCCTCGGCGCTCAGCTCCTCGATGACGCCCAGCCGGTGGGCGAGTTCCGCTTCCATCTCGCCGAAGAGCGTGAGGCGATGCTCGAGTTCGGTCGCCATCTCGTCGTGGCGCCTGCGCAGCTCGCCGGCGTCGCGGGAGAGCGCCGCGAAAGGAAGCCCCTGCGA
>JBFKDA010000374.1:0-2301 GCA_041619955.1 Acidimicrobiia bacterium
GCACGTACGAGGCCCGGAACTCCTCCATCGTCGTGGCGGGGGCCCACAGGGTGCAGCTCGTGATCGGCGCCGGCAGCAGCGGCGCCAGGTGCGACAGCAGCAGGTCGCCGGAGCCGTGGGCGACGAGGTGCACCTGGAACGGCTTGCCGCGCGCCACCTGCTGGCGCCACTTGTAGGAGATCGCGTTGGCCAGCAGCCGGGCGGCCCCGTCGGGCTCGTCGCAGGCGCGGCGGGCTCGTCGCTTGGCCTCCTTCCACACCGAAGGGGCGAACGAGTCGGCGACAACCTCGTTGACGGCCGCGGAGGAGGGATCGAACTGCCACGGGTCGGGCTCTCCGGTCTGCTGCCAGGTGAGCTGGTCGATCCAGACCCGGGTCAGCGCCCACCACTCGGTCTGCCAGACGAGGAAGATCGGGTAGATGCGGCGCTGGTCGAGAAGCTGGCTGCGGAGCCGCTTCAGCAGGCCGACCGAGTACCCCCGGGGCAGGTAGCCGCCGTCGGCGAACACCAGCAGCCGCGGCACGAAGTCCTGGCGGGTCTCCTCCTGGAACAGGTAGAGCAGCGTCTTGACCAGCGACTCGTCGATGCCGTACGGCGTATCGGTCACCAGCCGGCCGTCGTCCCCGATCGGCACCAGGTGCGGCCACATCTCCTGCGACGTCGGCTGACAGTCCTGCGGCGGGATGTCGACGAACTCGTCGACGACGTTCGTCGCCAGGTCCTCTGGGGTCAGCAGCCCCGGCGGAGGCCGAGGCACGAGCGCCCAGGCGTCGCCCTTGTTGCGCACCCAGTCCTCATAGGGGAGGAACGCGTAGCCCTCGTTGCCCCACTGCTGGCCCCACGAGTTGTGGATCCAGAACCCTCGCTCCTTCGCCGGGCCGAACTCGTCGTCGTAGCCGACGATCACGAAAGCGTGGTAGCCCTCGGGCTCGTCGCCGTGGGTCTGGCGGATGACCCGGTCCTTCCCGTGCTCGTCGCCGAGGAAGAGCCGGTACCAACCGGAGTGCAGCCGGGCGCTGCAGTAGAGCGGGTAGCTGCCGCCGCCGCGGGCGAGCGCCTGGCGCATCGTCCGCAGCATCGCGGCGTCGTCGGACGTGTCGATGCGGAAGTAGTAGGCGCCGGGCCGCCGCACGGCGTCGAGCATCCGCTCGAGGCCGAGTTCGCCTTCGATGTCCCCGTGCTCGTCGCCGGCCGCGTACATCCAGGCCCGCTCCGCGGCGACGCCGAGCGCGTTCCAACCCCGCAGCGCCCCTCGCAGGGTCGACCCTTCCTCGTACGCTTCCCGGTCGTACTTCTGCGCCATCTCGTAGAGCATCCGCCGGCTCACGGCGAATGCGGGATCGCCGCCGAGCCCGTCCCGACCGAAGTCGAGGTCCCGCAGCGATTGGTATTGCCCGGCGACCAGCGCCATCGGAGTGTGGAGGAGGCTGGCGATGCCCGGGGACAGCCATCGCACCTCGTGGCACTCGGCACCCCCCTGGAAGCGCCAATCCCCCCGCCGGCGCATCTCCTGGCAAACGTCGACCTCGAGGTCGTCGGCCTCGTACTGGGCGAGCAGCAGGGAGAGGTCGACGGCGGTGGCGCGCAGCTCCCACCATTGGGTGTTGTCGATCCACTTGTCCAGCCGGCTGCGCGCCATGCCCCGCAGCTCGGCGACCTCATCGGTGATGTCCTCGCTCATCCAGGTCTCGTACTGCCTGAAGAGATCGTTGACGAACTCACGCAGCTCCTCGCGGCGGCCGTCGAGCAGGCTGCGCAGCTTCACGTCGGTGGTGGGGCCGTTGCGGTGCTCCAGCGCTTCGGTGATGCGGCGTTTGGCCTGCTCCGCCTCCTCCTCGTCGCGACCCCAATACGCATAGAGATCGCCCTCGACGTCACTGACGAAGGCAGTGAAGATCTCGGAGGCCAGGTCCCTGTAGACCACGTGCATGCGCAGGTGGAAGTTGGCGATGGCGGCCAGCGCGAATCCGGTGCACTCCTCGCCCCGCTGCTGCCAGGTCTCCCCGACGACCCGCTTGTACAGGTCGTAGGCGACCCGCGGCGGCGGGTCGTCCATCGGCTCCGCCAGCACCGCCCGCAGCGCCTCCGCCCACGGCCGGGGGTTCTCCGGGTCCGGGGCGCGGTAGGGCCGGTCCTTCAGGTCTTCCGGGTCCGGTCGCACCGGCAGCTCGATGTCGTGCTCGAACGCCGCGTGGTCCACGTCGACCACAAGCCCCCTCCTCACAGCCCTCCTCTCGCAACCTACAGGAAGATCCGAGCCGGCGCTCAGGGATACGCGATTCTCCGCAGCGCCCCCTGGGC
>JBFKDA010000375.1:0-2271 GCA_041619955.1 Acidimicrobiia bacterium
CCCGGCGGGTGTCAATTACGAGACGACGGTCCTCTACACCGTCACCCAGCCCTAGAGGAGGCAGCGAGGCAGCTATGAGGCACCGGCACGGGGTGGCTGCAGCACTCCTCCTGTTGGTGGTGGCGACGGCGGGGCCCGGCGCGGCGGCGCAGTCGGCGACGGGCCCCACGGTCGATTTCGTGGTCACGCCGTCGCGCCTCGAGCTCCGGGCCGCACCGGGAGACACGTTCGACGTGGCGGTGACGGTCTACAACCGGGCCGCGGACGACCTGACGCTGGTCGCCTACGTGGAGGACATCGCGATCCCGGTGAGCGAGCTGCTCCAACCGGACGAGCTGGCCTACACGGCCAGCCGCTGGGTGCGCTTCGTGACACCCGAGGTGGAGGTGGCGGGCGGCGATCAGGGCGAGGCGACGCTGCAGGTCGCCATCCCGCCCGCCACACCCTCGGGCGGCTACCACGCGTTCGGGTTCCTCCAGAGCGTGGTGGAGGGTGGCGCCGACTCGCTGCAACCATCCGGGCGGATCGGCGTCACGCTGCTCCTGGAGGTCGCCCCGGAAGGCATCGACGTCAGCCGGGCGGCGCGGGTCAGCGTCAACGACCTACGGGTGCGATGGGACGGCATCTTCGACCCGGAGGTCGCCGCCACCACGGTGGTGGACAACATCGGCAACGCCCATGTGATCACCGGCGGGCTGCACACCTACCGGAGCTGGCCGGGCGCCAAGAGCCTCGAGGCCAAGATCGGCCCGAACACCACCCTGCGCGGAACCCGCCACGCGTTCGAGACGAGCTGGGGAGCGGTGCCGCTCCTCGGCAAGGTCACCGTGACCAGCGAACTGGTGTATCAGGCCGGGCCCGACGAGCTGCCCGCGATCGTGCTCCAGGAGACGGTGTGGATCATCCCCTGGCACCTGCTCGGCGCCTTGCTCGTGGCGCTGATCGCGGGCCTCGCCGTCGCTCGCAGGCGGCGGCGCAAGCGCCTCACTCGAGAAGCGGAGGTCACATGAGACGATGCATACCACGAGTCGCGGCCCTGGCGGCGCTGCTCACCGGCGTCATGCTGGTGATCGTTCCCGCCTGGGCTGCCACGAAGACCGTGAAGCTGACCGTCGACAACCAGTTCCAACCCGGGACCTTCGAGGTGGCGGTGGGCGACACGGTGAACTTCGTGTGGGAGGGCGGGTTCCACGACGTGAAGTTCGCCGACGGCGTCTCGTCCGGCGCACCGGTCGGCGACGTGGGCACGTCCTTCGCCCGCACCTTCGATGCGGCGGGCACCTTCGCCTACGTCTGCACGGTGCACGAAGCGCTCGGGATGGCCGGCACGATCACGGTGGCCGCCCAGGCGTCGGGGGACGCCGGGACCGGTGGCGGGGGCGCCGGCACCCTCCCGCTGACCGGGCCGGAGGAGTCGCTGCTCCCGCTCGGCGGCCTGGCGCTGATGATCGTGGGTGTCGTCGTGCTCTTGCGACTGCGGCGAACTCGCGTGATCGGATGACCCGGCGCTTGTCCCGCGCCCTCGCCGCGGGACTCGCAGCAGGGATGATCGTCATGGGCGCGGGGCTGGCGGCCCTGCCGCTCGTGCGCCAGCTCGAAGGCGAGTGGCGCCAGCACGACCTGGCGGTGGCGGGCGACGGGACCATCCCCCGCTACCGCAACGCCGTCGATGCCGCCTACGCCGTCGTCGTGTCGGACTTCGAGGACTCGCTGGTGGCGTTCGAGGTCGGCGCTCTCCCAACCACCGTCGACGGCCGCGTCCTCGCCCCGAACCCGGCGCGCTCGGTGGGGGCGCCGCCACCCACGAGGGCCCCGCCGGCGGATCCCGCGCCGGCCACCTCCGTCGCGCCGCCGCCGGCTCCGGTCTTCACCGGCGCGGTCATCCGGATCCCGAGGATCGGCGTCAACCAGGCGGTCGTGGACGGCGTGTCCCGCAGCCACCTGCGCCGCGGCCCCGGCCACTACCCGGGCACCGCGGTGCCGGGCTACACGGGCAACTCGGTCATATCAGGCCACCGGACCACGTACTCGCGCCCCTTCCACGACCTCGACCTCCTCGAACCCGGCGACGCGATCGTCGTCGACACGGCCGCCGGGTCCCATCGCTACGTCGTCGAACGGATCTTCGTCGTGTCGCCCGACGACCTCAGCCCGCTCGCCGCCACGGACCGCGCCGTGCTGACCCTCACCACGTGCACGCCGAAGGGCAGCGCCGACAGCCGCCTCATCGTGGTGGGGGTGCTCGACGGCGCGCCGCTCGACGCGGCAGCG
>JBFKDA010000376.1:0-2255 GCA_041619955.1 Acidimicrobiia bacterium
CGGGTGTCGCAGTCCGCCACCGGCACCATGAACGTCCGTCAGACCTCCACCGCCAACATCTCCGCCGTCAACGGGGGCGCCTCGGCCTCCGACGGCGGCACCGTCAACTACAACCAGGGCGCCTGCACCCAGCCGTGATCCCGGCCCGGCGCGGGTGCTAGGGTCGACGGTCCTGGGGCCCACGGGGTCGATGTCTGCGCCGCCGGCGCGCGTGAGGAGAGGGGTTAGGGGAGCCGGCGTCGAATCTTTTCCGGCCACAAGGGAGGGAGGAAACCCATGTCCGAGCCATTCCTCGCTGAGGTGAGGATCGTCGGATTCAACTTCGCACCGCGCGGGTGGGCGTTCTGCGACGGGCAGATCCTGCCGATCAATCAGAACCAATCGCTGTACTCGCTGCTCGGCACCACGTACGGTGGCGACGGCCGTACCAGCTTCGCGCTACCGGATCTACGGGGTCGCACGCCGATCCACGTCGGGTCGAGCAACGGCAGCACGCACCTGCTCGGTCAGAAGGGTGGCGAGGAGACCCACACGCTGAACGCCGCCGAGATGCCGCAGCACAAGCACTCGGTCCAAGGTTCGAGCACCGACGGTGACACCAGCACCGCGGTCGGCAACGTGCTCGCCCGGGAGGTGGGCAGCGTCTACGACCAGAGCGGGACCACCCTCATCGATCTCACGTCGGCCTTCATCGGCGCCAACGGCGGCGGCCAAGCCCACGACAACATGCAGCCCTACCTGGTGCTCAACTTCTGCATCGCCTTGCAGGGCCTGTTCCCGTCACGGAACTAGAGGGAGGACGTATGTCAGAGCCATTCGTGGGCGAGATCCGCATGTTCGCCGGCAACTTCGCCCCCAGGGGATGGGCGTTCTGCGACGGGCAGCTGCTCGCCGTCAGCCAGAACGACGCATTGTTCAGCCTGCTCGGCACCGTCTACGGCGGTGACGGCAGGACCACCTTCGGCCTACCCGACCTGCGGGGCCGCATCCCGATTCACGCCGGAACGGGGCCGGGCCTGTCGAACCGCCGGCTCGGCGCGAAGGCCGGCCAGGAAGAGGTGACGCTGACCACCAATCAGCTCCCGTCGCACAACCACACTCCGGTCAAGGGCTCGTCCGGCAACGGGCCCGACCCCAACCCGGCCGGTAACTACCTGGCGGGATCCACCGTGGTCCAGCCATACACGACGGAGGCTCCGGACAACAACGCCGCAGGCTCGTCGGTGACCAGCGTG
Source organism: Acidimicrobiia bacterium (assembly GCA_041619955.1). Taxonomy (GTDB): domain Bacteria; phylum Actinomycetota; class Acidimicrobiia; order Spongiisociales; family JAOTWH01; genus JBFJZV01. The sequence continues at coordinate 1,236 of JBFKDA010000376.1, forward strand.
GGCGGCAGCCAGTCGCACCTGAACCTGATGCCGTTCCTCTGCGTGAACTTCATCATCGCGCTGTTCGGCATCTACCCGTCCCGGCAGTAGGAGGCGCATCACATGTCAGAGCCATTCGTCGCAGAGATCCGCATCTTCGCCGGGGACTTCGCGCCGCGCGGCTGGGCGTTCTGTAACGGCCAGCTGCTGCCGATCGCGCAGAACACCGCGCTGTTCTCGCTGATCGGCACCACGTACGGCGGTGACGGCCGGACGACCACTGCCCTGCCCAACCTCAAGGGACGGGCGCCCATGCACCCGGGCCGGGGGCCGGGCCTCACCGCGCGGCGGCTGGGGCAGAAGGGCGGCACTGAGACCGTGACGCTCACCGAGGCGCAGATGCCCAACCACCCCCATTCGCTGCGGGTGTCGGGCGAGAACGCCGACCAGGGGTCGCTCACCAACCAGGTCGTGCTCGGGAGATCGCGTCAGGGCAACATGTACCAGACCAACTCGTCGTCCAACCTCGTCCAGTTGAACGCGGGGATGCTCGCCAACAGCGGTGGCAGCCTCGCGCACAACAACGTGCAGCCGTTCCTGACGATGAACTTCATCATCGCGCTGGTCGGGCTGTACCCCAGCCGGAGCTGAGCTGGCGCAGGTGGCGCTGCGTCCGGCCACGGACGCCGACCGCGCCCTCCTGTTGCGGGTGTACGAGGGCACCCGCGACGACGTGCGGCAGCTTCCGTGGCCGGACGAGCAGCGGCGCGAGTTCGTCGCGATGCAGTTCACCGCCCAGACCGCGGACTACGAGGCCCGGTTCCCGAACGCCGAGCACTCGATCGTGCTGGTCGACGGCGTGCCCCACGGGCGCATGTGGATCGACCGCCGCGACTCGGAGATCCGCCTGCTCGACGTTGCCCTGCTGCCGGAACGGCGCAACCGCGGCACCGGGCGGGTGCTGCTGGAGCGGCTGATCGCCGAGGCCCGGGAGGCGGGCAAGCCGCTGCGGCACAGCGTGTACAAGAGCAACGTCGACGC
>JBFKDA010000377.1:0-2203 GCA_041619955.1 Acidimicrobiia bacterium
GATCCACAACTCTTGACCATTCCTCTGACAGTGTCCACCAGGCAGGGTCGAGGGTTGTCACCCCTGGTGCCGGAAGATCAGGCTCAGCGAGTTCGTGCTCGCGCCCTCTCAGCCTACGGCGTCGGGTCTTCCTTCATCCTGTCTGCCCTCCGTCGGCGTGCGGTCCGAAGATCAGTTCGGCGACCTGTTCCGCGGCGTTGGACTGCATGCCGACGATCACGTGCTGGTAGGTCTGCCAGGTGATCAGCGGGCTCGAGTGACCGAGGCGTTCGGAGACGATCTTCACGTCGACGCCGGCGACCAGTGCCAGCGTCGCCCACGTGTGGCGAAGGGAGGAATGGTCAAGACCTGTGGATTGGCTTGTCCCGCTGATTACGCGGCGGCTTCCTGATCCTGTAGTTCGCGTTCGACGATCACTCCCTTCTCGAAGCGGGCGCCGGCTCGGACGAGGGCCACGAGGTGCGGCCCGTTCACGGCCCGCCACCGGTGCTGGGCGGCTTCGAGCAACTTGAAGGCCATCGCCAGGCCGGCAGCTCGGGAGCCGGGGCCCTTGGTGACCTTCGTGCGCAGCCGCACCGTCGCGAACGTCGACTCGATCGGGTTGGTGGTCTTGAGATGGATCCAGTGCTCGGCGGGGAAGTCGTAGAACGCCAGCAGCGGCTCGAGATCGTCGACGATCTTGGCGACAGCGTTGGGCCACTTCGCGCCGAGCTCGTGGGCGAACCGATCGGCCGCTGCGACGGCGTGGTCACGGTCCTGGGCGTCGCGGATCTCCGCGAGCATGCGCTTGGCGGTGGGCTGAGCCGACTTCGGCAGAGCCGAGAGCACGTTGGCGACCTTGTGCACCCAGCACCGCTGGCCGCGGGTGTCGGGGAACACCTCCCGCAACGCCCCCCAGAACCCCAGCGCGCCGTCACCGACCGCGAGCACCGGGGCTCGCATGCCCCTGCGCTTGAGATCCCGAAGCAGATCAGCCCACGACCCGGTCGATTCCCGGTACCCGTCGCCAACAGCGACGAGCTCTTTGGTGCCATCGGCACGGACCCCCACGATCACCAGACAGCACAGGCGATCCTCTTCGAGCCGGACGTTGAAATGCACCCCGTCGGCCCACACGTACACGTAGTCACGGTCATCGAGGCGACGTCCGGCGAAGGCCCGCTGCTCGTCTTGCCACTGGGTCGTCAGCCGGGTGATCACCGACGCCGACAGCCCAGCCGCGGAACCGAAGAACCCTTCCAGCGCCGGCGCGAAGTCGCCGGTGGACAGGCCATGCAGATACATCAACGGCAACACCTCGGTCACCTTCGGCGACCGCCGCGCCCACGGCGGCAAGATCGCCGACCGGAACCGCTGGCGCTCACCGGTGTCGGGGTCGACTCGGCGGTCATCCACGCGAGGAGCGCGCACCTCCATCCGCCCCGCAGCGGTCGTGATCGTCCGAGGCTCGGCGTGCCCGTTGCGCACCACCAGCCGGTAGCCGCGCTCATCGAGCTGGCCAACCAGCCCGGCGATGTACGCGTCGACCTCCGCCTCAAGCGCCGCCGCCAGCATGCGCCGCGCTCCCTCCAACACGATCTCGTCCAGCGACGACCGCATCTCCGTGCGGGCGCCGTCATCGGTCACTACTCTCAACATCGGCGTGCCTTCCTCGCCGGGGCGGCAACCCCGGCGTTCACTCGTTTCGTTCAACGAGGAAGGTACGCCGCGCCCTCGAACGGGTGGCCGATCCACAACTTCAGGTCATACCTCGAGACACGGGTCGACGCGAGCGAAGCCGGAGAGAAGACCCCGCTCGAGCGCTTCTTTGCCGAGATCGAGAAGGAGGGCGGCGACAACAGCTCCTTCACCCTTGCAGACGTGACTGCCATCATCCGCGCCGATCGCGACGGCGACCGACACCGGTACGAGTGAGATCGGCGCCGCCGCGCTGACATGGCGCTCGTCGTCGCCGACTCGTCTGTCATCGTTGACGCGTTGGTGCGCCTCGATGACGAAGGCAGCCGTGTCCGGCGCTGGCTGGCCGAACTGGCAAACGGCGACCCGCTTCACATCTTCAGGTCGTTCACCCATCTCGAGGTCATCAGCGCGCTGCGCCGGCTGGCGCAAGAGCGGAAGACGTCCGAACGGGAGGCCGAGCGAGCGATCAAGCGCTACACCGACCTGCCCGTGCGACGACTGCACGTGACTCAGCCCCATGGCC
>JBFKDA010000378.1:0-2155 GCA_041619955.1 Acidimicrobiia bacterium
CAGCGGGGGGAGCAGCTACACGAGCTCGCCGAAGCGTTGGACTGCCACGTCCAGGAGCTCCGTGGTGCGGCGGAGCGACTCGACGCTGACGCGCTCGTCGTTGCCGTGGAACATCGCCAGCAGGTCGCCGAACACCGTCTCATCGTCGAAGAGGCCGGCGCCGTAGGCGACCGTGCCGCGGCTGCGGAAGAAGCGGGCGTCGGTCGTCACCGGGATGAGGGTGGGAGCGAGGCGGTCCGAGCCGCCGACTGCCTGGTGGGCGTCCCGTAGCGCTTCCCACAGCGGGCCCTCGGCCGGCGAGCCATTGGCGAGGTGGTCCATCACCGGCTCGATGTCCAGCTCCTCGTGGATCGCCGGGCCGATGGCCTTGCGGAAGTGGTCGTCGACGTCGGCGGTGTCCTGGCCCGACAGGATGCGCACGTCGACCTCGGCCCGGCCCGCGTCGGGGATCACGTTCGCCTTGTTGCCCGCCGCGATCACCGTAGGTGCGACGGTCATGTGGGTGCAGGCGTGCACCCAGCGGGCGAAGCCGGGGTCGTCCAGGGCCAGGTCCTCGATGGCGTCGTCGACCCGGTCCGGGTCGAGCAGCGGCGCGGCCTGTTCCTCCGGCAGGCCCAGCGCCCGCACGAACGCCTCCCACTCCGGCGTGATCGCCACGGGCGGCGGGGCGGCGGCCAGCCGCGCCATCGCCTCCACCACCGGCACCAGCGCGTTGCGGCGCCCATGGGGCTGGCTGGCGTGGCCGGGGATCCCGGCGGCGGCCATCCGCCGCCAGTGGGGGCCCTTCTCGGCCACGGTCACCGGCAGCACCGCCCCGTCGGGCGACGGGAACCGCGGCATGGCGATCTCGGTGAGCTGGTAGTCGCACGCCACGTCTTCCCACGCCTGCTCGACCACCCACTGCGCCCCCAGCGCCCCGCCGTTCTCCTCATCGGCGACGGCGAAGAACAGCAGGTCGCCGGGCAGCGGCGGCCGCTCGCCGCCGAGGTACCGCTTGAAGATCGCCGCCATCGCGGCGGTCTGGTTGAGCATGTCGACGGCGCCCCGCCCCCACACGACCCCGTCGACGAGCTCGCCGCCGAACGGGTCGCGCGACCAGCCGTCGGGGTTGGCGGGCACGACGTCGGTGTGGCCCATCAGCATCAGGCGCGGGGCACCGGGCACCCGGCCCGGCACCCGGTACACGACGCTCTGGCGGCCCGGCGCCGGCTCGTGCACCACGCCGGTCACGCCGAAGTACGCGGCGAGCGTCGCCACCGACCGGTGCTCGTGGCCACCCTCCGGGGTGCCGTCGTTGACGCAGGCGTTGCGGATCAGCGCCTGGACGAGCTCGACGACTTCACCGGGCGGGATCATCTCAATCGTTGGCGTCGTCGTGGTGCATCACGATGAGCCGGGCCGCGAAGCCGGCAGCCTCGAAGAAGTTCTTGGCGTTGCGGTGGCCGGGCAGCACCCGCACGTCGAACTTGGAGAGGCCGCGGCCCCGCAGCTCTCCCAGAGCCGCCTCCAGCATGGCGGCGGCGACACCGACGCCGCGCGCCTCGGGCTCGGTGAAGATCAGCCGCACCTCGCCGACGCGCTCCCCGTCGGCCTGCGGCAGCAGGCCGGCGGTGCCGGCGAGGCACAGCCCCAGCGGCGCGCCGTCGAGCGTGCCCAGCAGCAGCACCTGGTCCGGGTCGGCGATGGCGTCCTTCAGCGCGGTGTCCACCGGCTCGGGCAGCCCGTCGGCCAGCCGCCACATCGGCTTGAGGGCCACCTGCTCGGCCTCCATGTCGCGGTAGAGGCTCAGCAGCACCGGCAGGTCTTCCTCGTGGGCGGGGCGCGCGGCGATGTCCACGACCGAGCAGGTTACCGGCGCGCCTCAGGCGGCGCAGTCGCGGCAGATGCGCTTGCGCCGGTCGGCGAGCTGGCTGGTGCGCTTGACGAGGAAGCACGACGTGCACACGAACTCGTCGCTGCCGGCGCCCTCCGGGTCGACGTCGAGCGCCCGCTCCTCGCGACGCAGCTTGCGGAGCTCCGCCGCCTCGTCGACGGCGATGACCTCGGATGCCTCGTCGTCGGTGAGCATCTCGAGCTCCTCGGCCTCGAGCTCGTCGAGCGCCTCGGCTTCCTCGTCGTCGTCATCGTCGACGGCGTCGCCGGCCTCGTCGTCATC
>JBFKDA010000379.1:0-2149 GCA_041619955.1 Acidimicrobiia bacterium
CGATCACCACGTCGGCCGCCCGGAGGTGGGAAGCCACGTCCTGCGTGTGCCCCACCCAATCGATGCGATCGGCGACGCCGAGCTGCACGGCGAGCTCTTCGAGAGCCTCCCGGTCCGGCCCTTCGCCGATCAGGCGGAGGACGGCGTCGGGTTGCGCCAACTCGGCCAGTGCCCGGACAGCCACGTCCTGACCCTTCTGGGGTGACAGCCGCCCAACGCACACGATCAGTGGCTGGCGGGTACGCGCCGCCTTCGGCCCCTCCGGCGAATAGACCTCCCGATCGACGCCGTTGGGGATCACCACCAGGTCGTGTGCCGCCCCGAGCACAGCTGCCCCGAGGGCTCGCTCCCCTTCGGACACGCACACGATGGCATCGGCCCATCCCGCGAGAGCCCGCTCGATCCACCTGTACAGGGCGCGCATCGGGCTGTTGACGAGCCAGGACCAGGCGTGCGGCGTGAAGACGACCCGGGGCCGATTCCTGCCGAGGGAGCGCACCGCCAGCCTCCCCACCGCTCCCGCCTTCGAGGAGTGCAGATGGACCACCTCTCGGCCACGTGCAAGCCGCCGGAGCTGCACCACGTGCGCGAAATCGAGCGGGGATGCCGATCTCCGCAGATCCAGCGCGTGGTGGCTGGCGCCGGCCGCCGCCACCCATCCGGCTAATGGCCCATCGGCGTCAGCCGGGCACGCCACCGTGACCCGATGGCCTGCCTCCACGGCCGCGCGCGCCAGCTGGCGGACGCACACCGCCACGCCACCTGTCGTGGGCTGCGCCACTATCAGGACGTCCAACCCACCTCCCGAAAAGGCTGGGGGCGCCCTGCAAGCCGGCGCGGAGCCGGGACTGCCACTCGGCGCCCGCCTCGTCTAGAAGCTTCGGGAGGCATAGAGATAGACGCAGCCGATGGGAGGGGCTCCGACCACACCCAACCGGTCGGCGACGCCCAGTGCATCGCCGACCGCGCTGCGATGGCGGACCACCAGCAAGCTGTGTGGTACGCACGAGAGGAGCGCACCCAGGTGCAGCTGCTCCGGGAGCCGAGGTACGTGCAGGATGACGAGATCGTGACGGCTTGCTGCCCACTTGACGAATCCCTCCACGACATCGATCCGTGGGATCGGATCGTTGGGGGCGGCCCGGTTACCGGCCGATATGAAGTGGATGGGCGAGGATTCCCCGATCGCGACGGCGATGACCGCCTCGTCCGGTTCAACCTCGTGGCGGAGCGCATCCCGCAGGCCGGCGTCGAGGACGTCACCGCCGAGTTCTCGTATCGCAGTCGACGCCCGCTGCTCGATGTCGTCCGCGTCGATGAGGAGCGTGTCGACGCCGGCTTCGACGCTGGCGAGTGCCAGGTTCACGGCGACCGCCGCACCCGCCGCGCCTCGATCGGTCGACGTCACCAGCAGCAGCGTGCCCGGCGCTGGGGACCCGTTCGCATCACCTCCGAAGGCGGGGGACACCTCGCTCACACGACGTCGAACGGCCCAGACCAGGGCTCGCAGCGCTCCACTCGCGGGTGACGGCGAATCCTCGGCCAGGGGGACGAGGGACGGGGACGTCCATGCAGGCACGACGGCGAGCAGCGGGACGTCGAGAAGCGTGGCAAGCTGTCGTTCGTTCTCGAACCGCTGGCGCCGCTGCGAGTACCAGTAGGCAAAGGCGCCGGCGGCGACCAGTCCGAATATCGCCCCCGCTGCGGCGGAAATGAACAGTCCAGTCTCGCTCGACTCCGCGAAGACCGCCGGTGACGCAACTGCGAGCTCCGATCTGGGGATCTCCGCGTCGGCCAAGAGCTGGTTGCGGCGCGTCAACAACGCGGACTCCCGATTCACGGCCTCGTTGAGCTGCGCCCGTAGAGCCACGACATCCGACCGCTGCTCCTCGATCCCACGCACGGTCTGCAGCGCCTCCACTTGCCGCACGAGGTCTGCGAGATCGGCGTTGAGCTGGGGCCGGACGGCTGCGCTGGCATCGACCAGGACGTCGGACAGGTCGAGCAGCTCGGCGGTCAGCTGATCGAGCTGCTGGTCCAACTCGCGGCGCGTGCCCTCCGAGTCGTCCAGCTCGCTCCGTAGGCCGTCGATATCGCCGGCAGCTGCTGCCAAGGCTGCGTCGAGCTGTGCGAGGGCGGCCGCGAACGC
>JBFKDA010000380.1:0-2132 GCA_041619955.1 Acidimicrobiia bacterium
CTCCGACAGCGTGGCCGGGCAGGTCTTCTACGCCCCGCTGGACGCCCCGGGCGGCCCGGTGCTGCTCTACGCGGCGGACGGGTACGAGGGGGCCATCACCCGGGTGTCCTATGGCGGCGGCATCTTCGCCATCACGCAGGCCGCCGAAGGCATCGAGTGGTTCGAGTTCGTCGACGCCGAGGGCCGCCCGGTGGAAGTGGTCAACCCCCGCCCGTTCGAGGCGGATGCGCAAGACGACCGCTACACCGACCAAGGCCTGCTCAGCCCCGACGGCAGGGTGTTGACGTTCCTCCAGTCCGGCCAGAGCGTGCTCGAGGTCGGCGACAGCATCGACGTCGTGCAGTGGGACCTCGCAAGCGGCGAGGAGCTCCAGCGCACCCCGGTCGGCCTGAGCGGCGAGGCGGGCGCACAGACGTCTTTCTGGTTCGTGCGAGCGGACTCCGACGGCGACCGGTTGCTGCTGGGCCGCCTCGACGCCGAGCGCAACCCACTCGGGCCGCTGGAGCTCGGGCTGGCCGAGCCGTCGCTGGTCGAGCTGCCCGCCCCCGGCGCCCCGTCGCTCGCCGGCCCGGCCGCTCCGCCGGTGTCCGGCGTCGTGGAGCCCGGCGTGGCGATCATCCCCGCCGAAGGGCTGGGGCGGGGCGTGGTGCTGGCGAACCCGCCGGGGGTCGTGTGGCACCCCGACCCGGTCGACGGGGCCGGCCCGGTCGCGCCGATCACGCTGTGGACGGTTCGCGACCCCAGCGCCGTCGACGGAGCCTCCGCCCACGGCGACGGCAACGGCGGCGTGGTGTTCGGCGGCGGGTCGGAGCCGATCCAGTGGCTGACGCCGGGCGCCGACCGGCCGCAGGTGCTGCTCGAAGCCGGCAGCGAATTCCGGACCCTCTTCGGAGTTGGCGACTTCGGCGGCGCCGCGGCCGCGTGGTTCACCACGTTTGAGGACGGAGCCCATCACCTGTGGACCGTCGGGCTGGCGTCCGGCGAGGTGACGCTCGTCTCCGACGCACTCGGCGGCGACGGCACGCTGTTGCAGAACGTCAGCTTCGACGGCGAGCGGTTCTGGGTGGCGGTCGTGGACGGGCTGTGCCCGCGCACGTTCACCGTGGGGCGTGACGGCTCGATGGGCAACGCGCCGGCGGTGCCGGCCTCGGCCTGCGACGGTCCGCCGCATGCGTGGTACGAGCAGGCCCGGGTGTCGCCCGACGGGCGGCTGGTGGCGTACGTCGCCGGCACGCTGGCGTCGGCGCAGGCGGAGGTCGCATACGGGCTGGCGTTCTCGGGGCCGCTCGACCTGGTCGTCGCCGACGCCGAGACCGGCGACGAGGTCGCCCGGGTGCCGGTGGGCACCGACGTGCAGAACCTCATCCTCGTCCACGACTTCGACGGCGACCGGGTGCTGGTCTCCCGCACCCGGGAGGAGCAGGGACCGGTCCCGCACGCGGTCTTCGCTATCGACCTGGCGACGGGCCGAGCCGGGCGGCTCGACAGCGTGGCGGTGGAGGGCGGGCTGACCGGGCCGGTGGTGCCGGCCGAGCAGTTCGCCCCGCTCCAGCCGCTACCGGGATGCTCCGCCGACGGCGCCGGGTTCGACAGCAGCGGCCAGGTGGGGCTGCCGGCCGAGGTGGCCGAGACGCGGGCCGCTATCCAGTCGGCCGTCGCCGGCTGCGATTTCGACGCCCTGGACGCCCTGGCGCTGGCGAGTGAGTTCAACTACCACTTCGACGTCGGTTTCCCGGGGATGTTCCGCGAGGCGGAGAACGGCGGGGCGCCCGAGGTGCGCCGCATCGGCGAGGTCCTCGGCCAGCCGTACGGCACCGTCGAGTCAGCCGGGACCACGATCTACGTGTGGCCGAAGGCGGCGACCTACGACACCTGGGACCAGGTGCCCCTCGACGAGCGCAACCGCCTGGCCTTCATCTACGACGCCGCCGCCCAGCAGGAGTTCGCCGGGTTCGGCGCGTACATCGGATTGCGAGTGGGCATCACCGCCGACGGCGACTGGCTCTTCGTGGCCGAAGGCGACTAGTGCTCTGGCCATCAACGTTGGCGATGTTCAGGGCGAGTCAGGGGCGTCGATGGCAAGGACGCAGGACGAAGGCGCACTGGACCGTGCGTCGAGGACGAGGACACAG
>JBFKDA010000381.1:0-2126 GCA_041619955.1 Acidimicrobiia bacterium
CTGGAGCGAGGCGCGAGCCCGCCGGCCGAGCTCGCCCAGCAGCGCCACGGTCTCGTCCTGCGGCACCCGGCGGACGAACCACTGCAATTCCGCTTCGGCAGCGCACCAGCGGTCGACCAGGTCGTCTGTGGAGCTCGATCATCCCGGCGAGGTCGCGGGGGATCTCGTCGACCTCCGCGCCGGGGTCCCACGTCCGCACGGCCGCATTCGAGACGCCGCCGAGGGCGGAGTTCGAGCGCCCGATACGTCACCAGCGCCCCGTCGACGGGCCCGGCCAACTCCCACTCGTCGTCGACGTACGGTTCCGCAGAATCACCCCCGATTCGGCGCCCCTCCTGCTCAGCGGAGGTGTACGTTCGCGCCACATGCGCATCCGGATCGGGGTGCGCGGCGTCTATCGAGTGGAGGTCAACGTGTCGCGATCTCACATCTTGGTGGCGATGTTCGTTGCTGCAGCGCTCCTCTTGCCGGCATCGCCGGCAGGGGCGAACCACGCAACGGCGCCGAGTACGAACAACATCCAAGCGCTGGGGCACAGCCCCCTGCCGGCGACGTTCGAGGTGCCCGATGGCCAGCGGGTGGTCAGCTCCGACCTTGCGTTCCAGGGCAAGATCGCGTATCAGGGCAACTACGACGGCTTCCGGGTCATCGACATCTCTGCGCCGGGCAACCCGACGCTGCTCTCCCATCCCCGCTGCAACGGGGACCAGGGCGACATCGTGGTCTGGGGCAACATCCTGGTCCGTTCCTGGAACACCAAGCGGGCGACCACTCGGGTCTGCGGCAACACGACGGTGCCGGCGGGATTCGAGGGGCTGCACGTGTGGGATGTCAGCAACCCGGCCAACCCGGCGTTGCTGGGAAGCCTCGAGCTTCCGTGCGGCTCCCACACCGTCACCGCGGCAGGTGTGGACGGTGGCGACCTGATCGTTTACAGCAACAACTCGAGCAGCAGCGGGTGCGGCGTCGGGCTCACCACGGCGCAGCAGAACGTGCTGGGCGACTTCATGGACATCGTCGCGGTGCCGCTGGCGAACCCTGGCGCCATGAGCCTGGTCCATCGCGAACCGCTGGCAGGTCCGACTGATGCCGCCGTGCGCACCGGTTGCCACGACGTGGCGGTGATCCTCGGCAACGTCAAGAAGGCCGCGTGCGCCAGTGCCGACACCATCAACGTGTGGGACATCACCAACGTGCGCGACCCGGCCCTGCTGTTCACGGTGACCGAGCCGGGCGTCGGCGACTCGTCGACCAATGGCCGCTGGCACTCCGCCGGCTTCACGTGGGACGGCGCGGTCATCGTCGCCGACTGGGAGCCCGGGGGTGGCGGCGAGGCCGAGTGCGAGGCGACCGACCCCGACACCGACAAGTCGCTGTTCTTCTACAGCGGCACGAACGGAACCAAGCTCGGCCAGTGGGTCCTGCCAAGAGCCCAGGGTCCCGACGAGAACTGCACCGCCCACAACTACAACATCGTCCCGCTCCGCACCGGCCGGTACGTGGCGGTGAGCGGCAACTACCAGGCCGGAACGTGGGTCACCGACTTCACCGATCCGGCCAACGCAGTGACCGTCGCATGGTCGGACCCCGTCACGCTGGGTCCAGGGTCATTCTGCGGCGGTGCCTGCCAGATCGGAGGTGCGTGGTCGAGCTACTGGTACAACAACTTCGTCTACGAGTCGGACATCACCCGGGGACTGAACGTCTTCCGGATCGCCGACAACACGACGGCGTCAGCGATCAGGCTCGATCGGTTGAACCCGCAAACGCAGGAGTTCTCGCTGCCGTAGGCGCCGAGAGATGCGACAGGAGCCCGGACCGCACGGTCCGGGCTCCTGAACATCGGGCCTCGTCGGGGGCCGGCCTTTCCTGAGCGACATCGGAGATGTGCTGCGCGGCGTTGCTAGCGAAGCGTCGGTATCGGCGTCCGGCAGTCGCTCCGGCTAGCCGCCGAGGTCGAACTGCAGCTCGAGGCCTTCGAGGTTGAGCTGCGCCAGCGGATCGTCTGCGAAGCGCTCCTGGAACTCGGCGAACACCTGAGCGGCCCGCGGGGACTCCGCCAAACCCAGTCCCGTCACCGCCGTGCTGTAGGCGTCGATCTCGAGTGGCGCGACGAGGCCGGCGGC
>JBFKDA010000382.1:0-2119 GCA_041619955.1 Acidimicrobiia bacterium
AGCCACTCCCCCCGCCCGGCGGGGGGAGAATCCGCACCTCCCGATTCCCGCGGATACAGGTTGTGCGGGGGAGGCCGCCCGGCCGCAGGCCGGAGGGGGAGGCAGTAGCGTTGCGCCGAGCAACTGGAGTAGGAATGGAAACGGATTCGGAGCGGTACGAGCGGGAGCGCAAGGCCGAGCACGAGCGCCACGAGAAGGAGCGCCAGGCCGAGCATGAGCGCCACGAGAAGGAACGCCTGGAGGACCGGGCCGAGCACGAAGCCGAGCGCCGCGGCGAGGGTTAGGCGGCGACCGGGTAGATCGAGATGACGTCGCGCATGGCGATCGAGTCGGTGCCGCGGCCGTGCCGGAGCAGGATCGAGCGTGTCCCGTGGGGGATCTCGAGGCCGAGGTACTCGCCGACGGCGATGCCGTGCCGGGTGGACGCCCGGTAGGTCACGCCGCGGCGGAGTGTGTGGAGCTGCCCGGTCGGTCCGGGCGGCGAGGTGGGTGGTGCCGTCATTCGGCACTCCTTTCGGTAGGGGCCCCAGGTGGGCCCGAGGTGTGAATCGGTTGCGGTCAGGCGCTGCGGCGGCGCGCCGGCCGGGCGGGACGCACGATCAGCTCGCGGCCGCCGAGGCTGGCGCCGTGCAGCTCCTCGCAGGCGGCGCGGCCGTCGTCGGCGTCCATCTCGACGAACCCGAATCCGCGGGAGCGGCGGGTGCGGCGATCGGTGATGATCGTGGTCGCATGCACGTCGCCGTAGCGGCCGAACAGCTCCTCGATGTCGTCGACGGTGGCCTTCCAGGGCAGGTTGGCCACGTAGAGGCTCTCCCGGGCGCCGTTGGCACGCCGGGGCTTGGCGACGGGAGCACGTGCCGGGGCCGGCTCGCCCAGCGCGTCGACCTGCGGCGCGTCGAGCGCAGCGGGCATCCCGAGGTCGCGCTGCATCCTGCGTACGGACCCCTGCTGGTCGCCGCTCACGAAGCTCACGACCGAGCCCGTTGCGCCGGCGCGGCCGGTCCGTCCCGAGCGGTGGAGGTAGTCCTTGGCGTCGCGGGGCGGGTCGAAGTGGATCACGCAGGCAACGTCGTCCACATGGATGCCGCGCGCCGCGACGTCGGTGGCCACCAGCGCCGGCGACTTCCCCGACGAGAACGCGGCGAGGGCGCGGGTGCGTTGGCCCTGCGAACGTCCCCCGTGCAGCGACACCGCCCCGATGCCTTTCCGGTCGAGCTGCTTGGCGAGCCGGTCGGCGCCGTGGCGGGTGCGGGTGAACACGATCGACCGGCCCATCGCCGCGACGACTTCGGCGGCATGGCCGAGTCGATCGGTGCGGTTGACCTGCCAGAAGTGGTGGGTGGCGTCGACGGTCTTCGATTCGACGGTGCCCGCCTCGTGCTGCACCGGGTCGTGCTGGTAGTCGCGGCTCAGCACGGCGACGTCGCCGTCGAGCGTGGCCGAGAAGAGCAAGGTCTGGCGATGTGCAGCGGTCCGGTCGAGGATGCGGCGCACCGCGGGCAGGAAGCCCATGTCGGCCATGCGGTCGGCCTCGTCCACCACGACGATGTCGACCTCGCTCAGGTCGACGCTGCGCTGCTCGACGAGGTCCTCGAGCCGGCCGGGAGTCGCGACGAGCACGTCGACGCCGGAGCGCAGCCGGCCCTTCTGCGGGCCGTAGCCAACGCCGCCGTAAATGGCGAAGACGCGGCGGCGGACCGCCTTGGCGAGCGGGGTGAGCTCTTCGGAGATCTGCTGAGCCAGCTCGCGGGTGGGGGCGAGGACGAGGGCACGGGGCCGGTTACGGCCGGCGGCGTCGACGGTCGCCAGCAGCGGCAGGCCGAACGCGAGGGTCTTGCCGGAGCCGGTGGGCGCCTTGCCGCGCACGTCGCGGCCGCCGAGGGCGTCCGGGATGGCGGCGGCCTGGATAGGGAAGGGCGTGGAGACGCCGCAGTCGCGCAGGGCGCGGACGAGCGGGTCGGGCAGCCCGAGGTGGGCGAAAGTGGTCATGCTGTGCTCCTGGTCGGAATCGGTCTCGCCCGACGCCAGGCGTCGAGTGTCGGCCGAAGAGGCAGTCCAACCGGGGTGAGAAGTCGAGCCGTGGCCACCGGGGAAGCGACGATGCGCTGGCCTCCACCCG
>JBFKDA010000383.1:0-2097 GCA_041619955.1 Acidimicrobiia bacterium
CCGCCAACGTCGTCCCGGCGTCGGCCACCGCCAGCTTCGACATCCGCCTCGCCCTGGGCGACGACCCGGTGGCGATGCTCGACCGGGTCGAGGCGCACGTGCGGGACCAGGGCTACCACATCGTCCGCGACCAGCCCGACGCCGCCACCCGCCGCCGCCATCCCCGGGTCGCCCGGGTGCATCGCCGGCCCGGCTACCGGGCGGTGCGGACTCCGGTCGACTCGCAGGTCGGGCGCTGGGCGCTGGCGGCGGCAGCAGCCGCCGCCGGGGAGCCGGCGGTGGCGCTTCCCACGTTCGGAGGGTCGGTGCCGCTGCACTCGTTCGTGTCGGAGTTGGGGTCGCCGGTGGTGATCACGCCCTTCGCCAATCACGACAACAACCAGCACGCCGCCAACGAGAACCTGCGCCTCGGCAACCTCTGGTACGGCATCGACCTGATGGCGGCGCTCCTCACGTCCTCGCCGCCGCGATCGGGTACTTGAGCGGCGGCGCATCCGGTCGACGGTTTCCGCCATGGAGTCGGGGAGCCGTTCGTACGTCGCCCGCTGGGCGGTGGGGGGTCTGCTGCTCGGCGTGCTGTTCCCTCTCGTTGGCCTGCTGGTCGGTCGCTGGGGCTCTGGTTCGTTCGACATCGTGCGGATGCACGCCGAGCAGCCCGTGCTGTGGGTGCTGGACATGGCGCCGATGGTGTTCGCCGGCGTCGGCGCCCTCATCGGCGCCGCCCACACCCACCTCTCCGAGCTGCGGGCCAAGACCGACCGCATCGCGGAGCAGATGGCGCAGGAGCTGTCCACCGAGATCCACGACCACAACGTCGAGCTGGCTCGCAGTGCCAACCTGCAGTCCAAGTACTTCGCAGCGCTGTCCCACGACATGCGCACGCCGCTGTCGGCCATCATCGGCTTCGCGGCGGCCGCCGTCGACGACCCGCGCAGCGCTGAGGTCCGCACCATGCTCACCTACATGGACGAGATCGGCGTGGCGGCCCGCCAGCTCCTCGAGATCGTCAACGACCTCCTCGACACGGCCAAGCTGGGGAGCGGCAAGATCGAGCTGCAGTTGGGCGACGTCGACGGCGACGAGGTGGCCCGTGCGGTCGTGCGCCACCTGACGCCGCTGGCCGAGGAGGAGGGGCTGCTCCTGTTCACCGACTTCCAGGCGGCGGCGCCGTGCCGGGCCGACGAGCTGCGGCTCCGCCAGGTGCTCGTCAACCTGGTGTCCAACGCCCTGAAGTACACGGACGAGGGTTCGGTGCTGGTCCGCTCCTACACCACCCCGGACGCCGTCGTCTACGAGGTCGAGGACACCGGCGTCGGCATCGCTCCGCAGGACTTCGCGCTGCTGTTCCGGCCGTTCGAGCAGACCGCTGCCGGCCGCGATCGGCTCGACAGCACCGGGCTCGGGCTACCGGTGAGCCTCGGCCTGGCGCAGGCGATGGGCGGCGCGATCGAGGTGGAGTCGGACGGCGTGGGGCGCGGGTCGGTGTTCCGCCTCACCCTGCCGCACGGCGGCGCCGGGGACGGCGTCGAGCTGTGCCTGGCGACGCTGCCGGCACTCGCCGCATAGCCACAGCGGGTTCCGTCCCCTGCCGCCTCGATTCACGGAGGCTCCGCGTGCTCTTTCCCCGCTTGCCTCCGGGGGGACGAAACGCGACGCACCGAACGTGTGAACGCTGCGCTACGCCGAAATCCCAGGCTCCCGCTGTGGAATCGGCCCGGAGCGCGGCCAGGTTCCGCGGATCCAGGTCCGGGGAGAGCGCAATCCTCTGCCCCGTGGGGCTAAGAGACGACCTCGATCTCGGCCAGGCCGTCGAGCTGGGGCACGATGGCGTCGGCGTCGCCGACCAGCACCGTCACCATCCCCGCCGGGGCCAGCCAGCGGCGGGCCACGGCGGCGACGTCGGCGTCGCCCACCCGCTCCAGGCGCTTGAAGTGGTCGCGCAGCCACCCGATCTTCAGGCCGCCGGTGGCGAGCTGTCCGAGCTGGGCGGTCAGCCCGGCCTGAGTCTGCAACGAGGTGCCCAGCCCGCCGATGCGGTAGCGGCGGGCGCTGGTCAGCTCGGCCGCCGCCGGCGGGTCGGTCACCATCCGTCCCAGC
>JBFKDA010000384.1:0-2077 GCA_041619955.1 Acidimicrobiia bacterium
CCGATCGAGGATGGCGCCGTCGTCGTCGCCCGCAAGGGCACCGCGGTGCGTTTCCCGTGCGACGTGCAGGTCGTGGCTGCCACCAACCCGTGCCCATGCGGCTACCTCGGTGACGGTCGCCGGCCGTGCCGGTGCACGCCGGCGGGTCTCGAGCGGTACCGCCGCCGCCTGTCGGGGCCGCTCCTCGACCGCTTCGACATGCGGGTCCCGGTCGCGCGCCTCGGCGTCGCCGACCTCGCGAGCTCACCGGGCGAGGCGTCTGCGGCGGTGCGGGCGCGGGTGGAGGCGGCTCGCGATGCGCAGCGGCGCCGCGGGGGGCTGAATCGCAGCCTCGGCCGGGACGCCCTCGACGGCCTGCGCTGGGACGGCGGCGCGCGGGACCTGCTCGCAGAGGCGGTCGTCGGCCTGGGGCTCACCGGGCGAGGCTGGGATCGGGTGCGCCGGGTGGCGCGCACGCTGGCCGACCTCGGCGGCGGGGAGGTGGTCACCGCCGACCACATGGCCGAGGCGCTGGCATATCGGGGTGCGTCGTGAGCGTCGACGGCCGGCTTCGGCTGGCCCACCTCGGCCTGCACCCGGGCAGGACGCGGCGGCTGCTCGGCGAGTGGGGGACGGCGGGTGCGGTGCTCCGAGCAGTCGAGCGAGGTCAGGTCAACGTCGGCGAGGCGGTGCGGGCAGCGGCGGCAGTGCCTGCCCCGGTGCACGAGGAGCACCTCGCCGCGCTGGGTGCGCGCTTCGTGACGCGCGAGCACCCGGACGTGCCCGAGCGGCTGGCCGGCCTCCCGGACGCTCCCGACGCCCTCTTCGTCCGGGGGGAGCTGCCGGCGGGGCCGGCCGTGGCCGTGGTCGGCACCAGGCGCTGCACGGGCTACGGCCGGTCGCTCGCTCGCTCCTTCGGCGTCGCGATCGCCAGGGCGGGCTGGGTGCTGGTCAGCGGTCTGGCGCGCGGCATCGACGGCGAGGCGCACACGGGCACCACCGTGGGCGAGGGAAAGGGCGTCGCGGTGCTCGGCAGCGGCATCGACGTGTGCTACCCGGCCGAGCATCGCTCCCTCGCGGCCGAGCTGGTGCGCCTCGGCGGCGCCGTCGTCACCGAGTACCCGCCCGGAACCGCGCCGGAGGGCTGGCGCTTCCCTCCCCGCAACCGCATCATCTCCGGCCTCGCCGACGCGGTCGTGGTCGTGGAGGCGGGCCGCACCGGCGGGGCACTCATCACCGCCAACGCGGCGCTGGAGCACGGCCGTCCGGTGCTCGTGGTGCCCGGTGACGTCGACCGCCCGGCGTCGGAGGGCTGCAACCTCCTCATCCGCGACGGCGCCCACCCGGTGCTGGGCGTCGACGACCTCGTCGAAGCGCTGTCGCTGGTGCTGGGACCACCCCGCCCGCGACCCGGCCCGGCACCACCGCCCGCGGCCGACGGCCTGCTCACGCTGCTGGTACCGCCGGGCCGCACGGTCGACGAGTTGGCGGTGGCGAGCGGCGACGAGCCCGGGGCCGTCATGGGTCGCCTGGCGCGCCTGGAGGCGGCCGGGTTGGTGCGGAGGGAGGGGTCGCTGGTGGTGGCGACATGACCTCCGGAGCTACCCCCGGCCCCGGCGCCAGCCGGCCACGAGGGCCTCCCATCCGGCCGCGCCGAGGTCGTCGGTCAGCGCGTCCCACATCGCCGTGACCGCGGCGATGCCGGCCGGGTCGCAGAGGGCCGGCTGATCGCCCTCGACTCGTGCCTCCGTGTACGTCGCCGCCACCCGCAGGTCCTCGAGGTCGAGGAGCACGGCTGCGAAGTCGGCCGGCTCTCGTGGCGTCGATCCGGCGCCGTCCAGCAGCGCCACCGCGACCGCCGCCAGCAGGTCGGCGACCCGCTCGTCGAACCGGTACGCGGCCGGTGCGGGGGAGGTTGCAGCGGAGTCCGCATCGGGGAGTGGCATCGACTCCATGCTACGCGTACCGTGCTACGTATTGACTGTCGACGTATTGTCGTCAGACGCGTACAAGTTGCCCGTGGTGCCGACCCTTCCCGAGGTCTTCGCGCGCAACCTGCGGGCGTTGAGGGAACAGCGCGAGCTCACCCAGGAGCAGC
>JBFKDA010000385.1:0-2075 GCA_041619955.1 Acidimicrobiia bacterium
CGCCATCGGGGCCGCCCCGATCTCCTCGGCGGCGGTCTGCTGGAAGTAGAAGATGTTCTCGAAGCCCCGCGCCCAGATGCGCAGCGCCCCGCCGGAGGGGATCGGGTAGACGAACCCGGCTTGCTCCGCGGCGGCGGACGTCGGGAAGGTCAGCAGGCTGGAGAAGGTGCCGAACAGCACGTCGACGTTCTCCACGTCGATGAACCGCTGCACCTGGGTCACCCCGACCTCGGTGTCGGAGCGGTTGTCCTCGATCAGCAGCTCCACCTGCCGGTCGAGGATGCCGCCACGATCGTTGATCTCGGCGACGCAGAACTCGTAGCCGTCGGCGTGCTTCGACCCGGGCACGGAGAACTCGCCGGTCAGCGGCAGCGACGCCCCGATGCGGATCGGATCGCCACCGGTCACCTGCTGCTGGGTGGTCGTGGTTGCGTCACCGCCGGCCGCCGTGGTCGTCGTGTCGCCCGAGTCCCCGCAGGCGGACGCCACCAGGGCCAGTGCCGCCAGGAGCGTGAAGAGCGTTCCCCACCGTCTCATCGGATCCCTCCCCGACTGGGTCGCACCGGCGGGTGCGAGGTGTGCAATCGATTGTAACGGCGGGACCCCCACCGTGCCGGGCGATCAGCTTCCGGCTTCACAGCCGCGCCGGCGAGGCGCATACTGCGCGGCATGGGCGACGAGGAGGCAGCCTTGTCCGGCACCGTGGCCATGACCCGCTTCGACGTGACCTCGCCGGACGGCACCCCGATCGCGGTGTGGGTGGAGGGACGGGGCGCGCCGCTGGTCATGGTCCACGGTGCGCTGAGCGACCACCACCGGTTCTACGCCCTGGTCGCCGAGCTGCGGCCCCACGTGGCTACGTTCTCCATGGACCGGCGGGGCCGAGGCGCCAGCGGCGACTCCCCCGAATACCACATCGAGCGCGAGTTCGAAGACGTCGCCGCGGTGGTCGACGCGGTCCACGCCCGCACCGGCCGGCCGGTCGCCGTGTGGGGCCACTCCTACGGCGCCGACTGCGCGATGGGCGGGGCCGCCCGCACCGGCAACGTCGGTCGGCTCATCCTCTACGAGCCCGGGCTGGCCTACCGGTACCCGCCGGGCTCGATCGCCGCCGTCGAGGCGGCCATGGCGGCCGGCGACCCGGAGGCCGCGATGCTGGCGGTGCTGACCGGCGTGGTGGATGCCACCCCCGACGAGATCGAGGCGATCCGGTCGAGCCCGACGTGGCCGGCCCGCCTGGCCACCGTTCCCACCGCGCCCCGGGAGCTGCGCACCGAGGCGCACTGGATCTACCGGCCGGGCATGTTCGACGGCGTGACCGCGCCCACCTTGGTGCTGGCCGGTTCGGAGAGCCCGCCGGCGCAGGCCGAGGCGACCCGGCTGGCCGCCGCCGCGATCCCCGGCGCGACGATCAGGGTGCTCGACGGCCACGGCCATTTCGCCTTCCAGGCCGACCCGGCGATGATCGCCGGCGTCATCCGCGAGTTCACGGCGTGAACCGCCGGCCCTACGAGGTCCCGGCCTCCGCGACCTGCTTGGCGGCGAGCGCGCCGACCAGATAGTCCTTCGAGTCCTCGATCAGGCCCCGGGCCCGGGCGAGGTCGACGTCCACCAGCTTGCCGTCCCGCTTGCGGACCACGCCGTCCACGATCACCGTGTCGACGTTCGACACATCGGCGCTGATGACCACGGCCGCCACCGGGTCGATGACCGGGGCGACATTGGGGCGGGAGGCGTCGAGCACCACCACGTCGGCCTTCTTGCCGGGCGTGAGGCTGCCGGTCCGGCCGGCGAGGTTGGCGACCGCGGCGCCGTTGATCGTCCCCATCTCCAGCACCTCGCGAGCGGTGAGCAGGTCCGCCGGCGGGTCGATGTTCTCCTCCCAGGCGTCGTTGAGCACGATGAGCCGCTCGTTGCCGAACGCAGCCCGCATCTGGGTGAACATGTCGCCTGGCACCGTGGTGACGACGTCGTTGCTGAGGCTCGGCTTGATGCCATGGCGGCGGCACTGGATCGTCGGCGGGGTGCCGTGGCCCATCTGCATCTCCACCTGCGACGCGATCGAGATGTGCGAG
>JBFKDA010000386.1:0-2072 GCA_041619955.1 Acidimicrobiia bacterium
CCGCCAGATCGACCACCAGCTGCCGGTGGACCGGCTGACGCTGGTGTTCGCGCGGCGCTTCGCCACCTACAAGCGGGCCGGGCTGCTCTTCTCCGACCCCGGCCGAGCCCACCACATCCTCACCAACCCCGACCGGCCGGTCCAGGTGATCTTCACCGGCAAGGCCCACCCCGCCGACCGGGAAGGGCAGGCCATCATCCGCTGGATCTCGGAGCTGGCCACGAGTGCCGAGTACCGGGGCCACGTGTTCTTCATCGAGGACTACGACATGCAGATCGGCGGCTGGCTGGTGTCCGGCGCGGACGCGTGGCTCAACAACCCGCGCCCGCCGCAGGAGGCGAGCGGAACGTCCGGAATGAAGGCGGCGGCCAACGGCGTGCTCAACCTCAGCGTGCTCGACGGCTGGTGGCCCGAGGGCTGGGACGGCGAGAACGGCAACGGGTGGGGCCTGTGGGGCGAGATGCACGGCGACGCCCAGGACGCCCAGCAGCTCTACCACCTGCTCGAGACCGACGTCGTGCCGGCCTTCTACGAGCGCGACGAGGACGGGTTGCCCACCCGCTGGATCGCGATGATGAAGGAGGCCATGGCCACCATCACCGCGGCGTTCTCCACCCATCGCATGGTGAAGGAGTACTTCGAGGAGGCCTACCTGCCGCTCGGCCGCTGAGGGCGCCGGGTCAGAGCTTGTCCAGGGCGCGGCGGATGCCCCGCACGGCTTGGGCGATCCGGTGCTCGTTCTCGACGAGGGCGAACCGGACGTGGCCGTCGCCCGACGGACCGAAGCCGATGCCGGGGCTCACGGCGACCTTCGCGTCGCGGAGCAGCCGGATCGAGAACTCGAGCGACCCGAGGTCGGTGTAGGGGCCGGGGATCTCGGCCCAGACGAACATCGTGCCTTGCGGCTTGGCCACCTTCCACCCGGCCCGGTTGAGGCCGTCGACGAGCACGTCGCGCCGCTTGTGGTACACCGCCGAGACCTCGGCCGGGTAGTCGTCGCATTCGTTCAGCGCGATGATCGAGGCGATCTGGATCGGCTGGAACGTGCCGTAGTCGAGGTACGACTTCAACTTGCCGAGCGCCCCCACCATCTCCCGGTTGCCGGCCACGAACCCAACGCGCCAGCCCGCCATGGAATGGCTCTTCGACAAGCTGTAGAGCTCGACGCCGACATCCTTCGCACCCTCAACCTCCAGGAGAGATGGAGGCCGATAGTCGTCGTAGATGATGTCGGCATACGCGAGGTCGTGCACGAGCATCACGTCGTGCTCGCGGGCGAAGTCGACGAGCCGCTGGAAGAAGCCGACGTCGACGCATGCGGTGGTGGGGTTGTGGGGGAACGACACGACGATCACCCGGGGCCGCGGCCACGACTGGCGGAACGCCTCCTGCATCCGACCGAAGAAGTCGGCGTCGAGCGACAGCGGCACCCGGCGCACCTCGGCGCCGGCCAGGACCGGGGCATAGATGTGGATCGGGTACGAAGGCTCCGGCACGAGGGCCAAATCGCCGGGCTGCACGAGGGTCCACATGAGGTGGGACAGACCCTCCTTGGCGCCGATCGTGTTGATCACCTCGGTGTCGGGATCGAGCTCGACCCCGAACCGCCGCCGGTAGCGGTCGGCCACGGCCTTGCGCAGGTTGGGGATGCCGCGGGACGCCGAGTAGCGATGGTTGCGAGGGTTCCGGGCCGCCTCGACGAGCTTGCTCACGACGGCCGGCGGGCTGGGCACGTCGGGATTGCCGAAGCCGAGGTCGACGATGTCCTCCCCGGCGCGCCGCGCCTCGATCTTGAGCGCGTTCACCTCGGCGAACACGTACGGCGGGAGGTTCTCGATGCGCCGGAACTTCATGGCCGCCGAGGTTAGTGAGGGGCTGCCGGTGGCCGGCGCCGCCAACCCCACCCCGTCGGCAGCGTTCTGAAGCGCTTTAGGGATCGGACGGCGTGTCCGATACCCGACTCATCATGAGAGGACGCTCTTCGGGATGACTATGACCGCGGCATTTGACGCCCTGCATGACGACCAGGAGGCCGGCGCTTCGCCGTGGACCCTGCCACAGGCAAGGCCTAC
>JBFKDA010000387.1:0-2054 GCA_041619955.1 Acidimicrobiia bacterium
CAGATGTGATCGACACGTAATCAGTGGGGACGAACAGGCACCCACTGCACCACCCCGCATCCCCCGAATCATCAAAGGCCAACGTGCCCGGGGAGGGAATCGAACCCTCACGCCCCACTGGGGGACAGCGGATTTTAAGTCCGCCACGTCTGCCTGTTTCGTCACCCGGGCGACGGGGCTGAGGATACGGCCGGGCGGCTGCGAGCGCCGCCCTACTTGCTCACAACGCTGACGAAATGGATCCTCTCGTCGCCCGCGACATAGGCGAGCACGTCGAATCGGTCGAGGTAGGCGAACGCGTGCTGGACGCGCGAGACGGCCGCCGGCGACGGCGCCGCCCACCGCCGGTACTCGCCGTCGACGTGCAGCCACAAAGCGTCATCCTCGTGGGCGTAGTTCCAGTACCGGCTGGCCTTCTTGAACTCGCCGTCGGCTGCAGTCCCGGGCGGGAGCTCGGGCGTTGCGTCGTTCGCCATCGACGTCGTCCTTCCTATCTCGTGAGCGGTGCCCCTCCGCGCGAAGCTACACGCCCCACCGACGCGCCCGGCGGTGACTAGTCACCCGACCAGCCACCCGCGCCCTTTGCGACGGCGTTTCTGCGGCCGATGCCGGAAAACCGGGCGGCGAAGGACTAGCCCGTGCGGGTCTGCCGAGAACCAACATCCACCGGCACCCCTGCACCGCCGATGCAGAACATGGGACCGGCCTACGGGCGTCTCTCCCAGGGGGGGCCCGGGGCCGGTCCCTTCGAACTCGACCCGGGCAAGCCGCCCGGTACCCCGCCCGTGCCGCTAGCCCAGGTCGACCTGCTCCACGAACTCGGCGCGGGCTTCCACGATCAGCTCGGCTGGGTCCGGCGACATCGTCGTGCGCTCCGGCGAGGCGTAGTACGCCCGGTCGGCCGCCTCGAAGTCGCCGTCGAAGGCGACGATCCACACGAACCGTTCGGTGGCGGCGCTCCACCAGGCCCCGACCACCGTGAACCCGGCCCGCTGCCGCAGCGGCAGCACCTGCGACCGCCACAGCTCGACGAAGCGCTCCATCTCGCCCGGAGCGATGCGGTAGTCACGGAGCTGGTAGCGCACTGTGTCAGTTTCGCGCGGCCCGCAACGCGACGCCGGCCAGGATGTCGTTCGCCGACACGATCACCGACCCGGCGCCGACCGCCCGCACGGCCTCCCGGATCACCACCGCCCCGCCGAGCAGCACCGGGGCCCGGGCCGGGTCGAGCGACGGGATCGCCGCGGTCTCCTCGACCGTCAACGTCGCCAGCCACTCGACCAGCTCGTCCAGCCTCCCGGCGTCCAGCACCGGGCGGTGCACCTGCTCCGGCGCGTCGGCTGCGATCGCGGCGAGCGCGGTGAACGTGCCGCCGACACCCACCACCGTGCCCGGCGGCGACGGCAGCTCCACCACCGCGAAGGCCTCCCGGGCCGCCGCCGCAGCCGCGGCGACCTGCTCCGCCGACGCCGGGTGATCGGGCAGGCACCGGTCGGTGAGCCGCACCGATCCCATCTTCACCGACACTGCGTACGACGGATCGCCCTCCCCCAGCACGAACTCGGTGGAGCCGCCGCCCGGGTCGATCACCAGGTATGGCGGATCGCCGGCGACGTCGCTCAGCACGCCGGCGAACGTCAGCGCCGCCTCCTCCTCGCCGCTCACCACCTCGGGCAGGTGGCCGAGCGCCACCTCGGCCCGGGACAGGAACTGGTCACGGTTCGATGCCTCTCGAGTCGCCGCGGTCGCCACCGCCCCGACCGCCTCCACGCCGTGGGCGTCGAGCTCCCGCCGGTACTCGGCGAGCACCGCCACGGTCTTCGCCATGCCTTCCTCGCCGATCCGGCCGGTGCGGTCGAGGCCCCAGCCCAGGCCGGTGACCGTCACCCGCCGCGCCACCCACGCCACGGAACCGTTCGCGGCGACATCGGCGATCAGCAGGCGGGTGGTGTTGGTGCCGATGTCGACGGCAGCAACCCGGCGGGCCGTCAGCGGGGCTCCTCCCAGCGGTCGTTCCACGCGCCGTCCACCACGCACGGCATGGCATCGTCGAG
>JBFKDA010000388.1:0-2005 GCA_041619955.1 Acidimicrobiia bacterium
ATTGGCGTTCGACAGGTAGGCGAAGGCGTCCGACTGGCGGAACAGGCCGGGGGTGTCGACGCCGTCGCAGTCCCAGTCGCCCATCACCGGGATGTCGCCCGGGTTGCCGAAGAAGAACGACGTGACCTGGCCGCCCGTGGCGCGCAGGTGCCACTGCCCCTGCGACGGATTCACGAGCCCGACTTGCGTCCCTGCGGGACCCGGCGGAGGCGGAGGTTGGCCGCCCGGCCCGGGTGGGATCGGCGGCGGGCCGCCCGGCGCGTCGGGGCCGCCCGGGTGCGCGAAGGCGAAGAGGTCTTTCGTGGCGCTCTGCTTGAGGTAGGCCATGTGCGCTCCGGTGGCGCTCCATTGCAGGTCGCTGGTGAACGAGTCGACCTTCTCCGGTGTGCCGCCCGTGGTGGGCACACGGAACAGCTCCTGCAGGGCGAAGGTGGTGAAGTACGCGCGGCCGCCACCAGGACTCACCGCGAAGTTGCCGATGCCCTGGTGGGGGCTGCTGATCGACGTCTCAGGCACGGCGGCGAACGGCTTCATGTAGAGGTCGTCGTTGAACCCGCTGCGGACGGCGGAGTAGAGCACCCTGGCGCTGTCGGGCGGCAGCACGAACGTGGTGCTGCCGATGTCGGCTGCGAGCATGCCGACGTAGCCGCCTGCGAAGGTGCCAAGGTGGAGGTTCGACCCCTCCCTCGTCACCACCGACGCCGAGTTGGCGGTTATCTGGAAGCTGTCCGTGCCAGCACCACCCTGAGGGCCGACCCGCTTGGCGGTGCCGCCGGCGGTGGGCACGCCCCAGGCGTCGAACGCTGCCCCTGCCGTCGCCGAAGGCCCAAAGCCGAACGCGACCCAGGCGCTGTCGGGGCTGATGAGAACATCACGGATCGGCAGCTCGCCGCCAGACGTAGGGCTGAGCCGGGTGGGCGTGCCGCCGGTGATCGGGACGCTGAAGAGCTGGTGCTGCGAGCCGGACGGAGCGCCGTCGACGGTATCGGTGAACACCAGCTTCAGGGCGTCGGGGGTGATGTCCCACACCAGCGATTCGGCGACAACCGTGGTCGCCGGCCCGCCGGCGATCGGCACCGATACCAGCGGGTTCTTGCCCGTGTCTAACGTCCGCACGATGACCCGGCTGGCGTCGGGGCTGATCTTGAACGACTCGGTCTGGACGCCTCCGGGCGTCGCGTCCATCAGCGTGACCGCCGGGCCGCCCGTGATGGGCACGCTGAGGACGTCGCCCATGCCGAGGCGCATCACGACCCGCTGCGAGTCGGCGCTGAGCTGGTAGGAGGCGACGGTCTCGCTCGGATTGTCGAACAGCACTGCGTGCGGCCCGCCACCGATCGGCGCGCTGAGCAGCGCCCCCTGGCCCGAGGCGTTGAGCGAGAGGTAGACGACGCGGGTCGAGTCGTTGCTGATCTGGAAGCCGGCATCAAACGAAGAAGGGAACGAGCCGGGGAGGGCCACCGGGGTTCCGCCACCGATCGGCACGGTGAAGTATTTGTTGCCCGACCAGTAGACGACCCGGGCGCCGTCGCTGCTGATTTTGAACGCTTCAACGTTGGTGCCCGGAGGGTTCAGCTGCGTCGGGGTTGCCGACGCTACGCCGGGCGCGCCGATCAGCACGGCCGCCACCAACGAAACTACGAGCACGCCCAAGCGAGCAGGGGATGCTCCCATATCCCTCCCTCGCCACCGACCTTACACGCAACACCAGGCTGCGTGCCAGGTTTCCGGCTGCCGCCTGCGGCGGCGGGGTCAGCGCTGGCCGGCGAGGCGCCGGTTGGAGAGCTTGGACCGGACGTAGTCGCGGTTGAGCAGCGCGATGAAGTCGATCGAGATGCTCTTCGGGCACGCCTTCTCGCACTCGCCGTGGTTGGTGCACGACCCGAAGAACTGCTCCATGACGTCCACCATCGCCTCCACCCGCAGGTAGCGCTCCGGCTGGCCCTGCGGCAGCAGGTTGAGGTGGGCGGCCTTGGCGGCGGTGAACAGCTGGGCCGCCGAGTTG
>JBFKDA010000389.1:0-1996 GCA_041619955.1 Acidimicrobiia bacterium
GCCCGCAACATGCTCGGCCGCGACGACGCCTACACCAACCCGCCGTTCTTCTGGAGCCAGCACTACGACGTGCCGGTGAACTACGTCGGCCACGCCGACGACTGGGACGAAGCCGTGGTGAGCGGCTCGCTCGACGGCAGGGATGCGCTGGTGGCCTACCGCCAGGACGGCCGGATCGCCGCGGTGGCGACCGTCTACCGCGACGACGCCAGCCTCGCCGCCGAGGTCGCGCTGGAGCGCAACGATCAGCCGGCGCTCGAGCGATTGGTGGGCGGCGGCGACTGAGCCGGCTCGGTCCCGAATCCCCCGATGTCCGCCCGGGCTACTCCGGCGCCACTCGCACCGTGCCGAGGATGCCGATGCGG
The DNA here is from genome assembly GCA_041619955.1 of Acidimicrobiia bacterium. Lineage (GTDB taxonomy): Bacteria > Actinomycetota > Acidimicrobiia > Spongiisociales > JAOTWH01 > JBFJZV01. Next base: position 366 of record JBFKDA010000389.1, read on the forward strand.
GCGAATCCCTCCGGCGCCCCGCCGGGGTCGTAGCTGAAGTCGAACGCCACCAGGTCGGGCCCGACGGCGGCGACCGGGATCTCGTGGACGAGCCAGCCTGTCCAGTCGTCACCGAGGACGTATCGTGCCTGCCCTGCCGCGTTGAGCGCTTCCGCCCGGCTCAGCTCCTCGTTCGCGGTCACGACCCGTCCCGGCGCCGTCATCGCCCCGTCCCCCAGCGCCAGGGCCACCGCCGTGTACTGGGCGTCCGGGCTGCACCCGATCGCACGGTCGGCGGCCAGCGCCGACGGCAGGCGATGCACGATCTGGAGCGACTCGCCTTCTTCTACGAGCACGACGGCGGGGGCTGCGGTCCAATCGGTGCCGCCCTCGAGGCTGCCGGCGTTGCGCAGGTCGTCGCGGTCCCACTCGAAGATCGCCGGGTGAGTGCCCGAGAACTCGGCGACCGGCTGCTGGTCGGGGCCGAACGGCTCGGCGTAGCAGCGGACGACCCAGTTGGCCGTTCCCGCCGGCTCGGGCTCCACCAGCACCCCGGCTTCGGACACGACCGCCAGGACGTAGTCGAGCCGGAACTCGTGGAGCACGTAGCCGAGCCCCGGCACCCGCAGCTCCTCCTCGTAGGTGACATCGAGCGTGACCTCGTACGTCACCGCCTCCTCGCCGCCGCCGCACGCCGCGGCCAGCAGCGCCACTGCGACCACGTGTCGGAACTTCACGCAGCCAGCGTAGGACTTCCATGCCGGCCGGGGACCGACCTCAGGGGAGGCGCGAGAACCAGAACATCGACCCGGCTGCGGCCGCGGCCGCCAGCAGCAGGCCGAGGCCGGTGAACCAGTCGGCGATCTCCCGCTGCTCGGTCTCGAAGCCGACCTCGGCGCCGACGCCCTCCAGGATCGTGGTCAGCTCGACGGCCGTGTCGGCGGTGAAGGCCTGCCCGCCGGTCGCCTCCGCCACGGCGGCCAGCGCCGCCTCGTTGATCGGGACGGGGATCGTCTCCCCCTGGTACACGACGAAGCCGCGGTCGGTGCCGAACGCCACCGTCGACACGGGCACGCCCAGCCTGACGGCTTCCGCGGCGGCGGCCTCGTCGGGACGGCCGACGGTGGTCTCGCCGTCGGACAGCAGCACGATCGCGGCACCCAGCTCCTCGGCGTCCGGGCGCTCGAACACGAGCGCATCCAGAGCGGTGAACACGGCCTCGCCGATCGCCGTGCCCTCCCCGAGCTGGAGGTTGTCGACGGCCCGCAGCAACGGCGCGCGTTCGGTCGTCGGCGGCACCAGCAGCGCGGCGTTGCCGCTGAAGGCCACCAGCCCGATCCGCAGCTCATCGGGAACGGCCTCCACGAAGTCCTGGGCCGCCTGCTGGGCGGCGTCGATGCGAGTGGGGGCCACGTCGTCGGCACCCATCGACAGCGAGACGTCGAGCGCCAGCACGACGGTGGCCTCCTCGCGGGGCACCTCCACGGCTCGGGCCGGACGGGCGATCGCGGCGACGAGCGCGGTGAGCGCCGCCAGCAACGCCAAGGCGGTGGCGTGGCGGCGCCAGCCGGGGCGGTCGGGCGCCACCTTGTCCAGCAGCTCGACGTTGGTGAAGCGGACCGCGTACTTGGGCCGGCGGAACTGGACCGCCA
>JBFKDA010000390.1:0-1856 GCA_041619955.1 Acidimicrobiia bacterium
CGCCCAGAAGATCAGGAGCCTCGACAACGCGGCCGAGGGCATCGTCAACCCGCGGCTGCGGGCCGAGCTGTTCGCATCGAAGCGGGTGTACCGGCCCGGTGAGCCGATCCTGCTGACGACGCTGGTGCGCAACATCAGCACCGAGACGCTGATTGTCAACAACCGCCTCGATGTCGGCGACGCAGCCCTCCCCGGCGACCTGCGCGAGGTGTTCTTCTCGGTGAAGGCGCCGTCGGGAGCCCAGCTTGCGATGCGGGTCGACCAGAACGCCACGTACGCGCCGCCCGACGACTTCGTGACGGTGACCGCCGGCAATTTCGTGAGCCGGGTCGCCGACCTCGCCGCGCTGTTCCCGATGACCGCGCAAGGCGTCTACGAGGTCTGCGCCACGTACGAGAACGCGCTCGTCGGCCCGATGGAATACGACACCGGCAGGAACCGGATGGCGGTTCGCAACGTCGGCGCCCAGGTGGCCCGCAACGAGACGCCATGCATCAACGTCGAGGTCAAGGCATTCGGCGCCGAGACCGTCGGCCTGGTCGAGGCCAACCAGGCCCGCTGGTACCTCCGCAACACGGCGGGCCTGCAGACGGTGTTCTTCTTCGGCAACCCCGGCGACGTGCCGCTGGCCGGCGACTGGAACGGCGACGGCACCACGACGGTCGGCATGTTCCGCCCCTCGGACGGCTTCTTCTACGCCCGCAACTCGAACAGCCAGGGCGTCGCCGACTTCGCCTGCTTCGCCGGCAACCCCGACGACGTGCCGATCGCGGGCGACTGGGACGGCGACGGCGTCGACACCCTGGGCCTCTACCGGCCCGTCAACCAGACGTTCTTCCTGTTCAACAAGGTGTGCAACAACACCCCGATGGGCGCCGCGGCGCTCGCATTCGTGTTCGGCGACGCCGGCGACGAGCCCTTCGCGGGCGACTTCGACGACGACGGCCGCACCGAGGTGGCACTCCACCGCGCCTCCACCGGCCTCGTCTACTACCGCAACACGCCCACCACGGGGGTCGCCGACGCGTCGTTCATCTGGGGCAACCCGTCGGACCGGGTTCTCGCCGGCGACTGGGTCGCGGACGGGCGGAGCACGGTGGGCCTGTTCCGGCGGGCCGAGGCCCGGTTCTTCCTGCGCAACTCGAACACCGCCGGCCCGGCCGACATCGCGTTCCCGATGGGCGTGGCGGCCTGGCTGCCGGTGGCGGGGGCCTGGGGCCTCGGCTGAGCCGGGGCGGAGCCGGTCAGCAGCTCAGGGACGGCGGCCGTTGCCGGTGAGGAGGCCGACCAGCGCCGACGCCCGGGCGGGGATCGGGGCGTAGGCCCGCTGCAGGACGTCCGGGATGTCGCGCCGCACCACCATCCGGTACAGCGCGAAGCCGCCGATGAACGTGTGGGCGGCGACCAGCGTCCACCAGAAGCCGGCGTCGCCGATCACCTCGATGGCGACCGCGGCGGCGAGCGGCCCGGCGATGGCCCCCAGGCCGCTGGTGAACACGAACACCGAGCTGATGCCGACCGCGTTGCCCGCGGGGAGCCGGTCGTTGAGGTGGGCCAGGCACAGCGAGTACATCGGGAACATCAGCCCCCCGAAGCCGACCATCAGCGCCAGCATCCCGTTGGACGTCGGCTCGATCGCCAGCGCGACGGCGGCGAGCGCGCCCGCTCCGACGGCGACCCAGAAGATCGCCTGGCGGCGGGAGATCCGGTCCGAGGCCGCGCCGATCGGCCACTGGAGGCCGATCGACCCGAGCACCGCAGCGCTCATGAACAGCGCCACCCGCTCGGGGGACATCCCGACGGCCGTGCCGTAGACCGCGCCCATCCCGAAGAAAGCACCGGCGGCGACGCCGGTC
>JBFKDA010000391.1:0-1855 GCA_041619955.1 Acidimicrobiia bacterium
CACCAGGAGGCGCTGTGGCGCTACCTCGCCACCAACGACCTCCAGGTGATCTCCACCGACCACTGCCCGTTCTGCATGGGCGACCACCCGCTGCACGGCACCCAGAAGCGCCTCGGCGAAGGCGACTTCACCGCCATCCCCAACGGCCTGCCGGGCGTGGAGGACCGCTTCGAGCTGATCTACCAGGGCGGGGTCGTGGAGGGGCGCATCGGCCTGAACCGGTGGATCGAGCTGTGCTGCACCACGCCGGCGAAGATGTTCGGGATGTACCCCAAGAAGGGCACGATCGCGGTGGGGTCCGACGCCGACATCGTGGTGTTCGACCCCAACGAGACGTGGGTGAAGTCGGCCGCCAACCACCACATGGACGTCGACTACTCCTGCTACGAGGGCATGGAGCTCACCGGCAAGGTGCAGACGGTGTTGTCCCGGGGCCGCGCCATCATCGAGGGCGGCGAGTACCACGGCCAGCCGGGTGACGGGCAGTACCTCGAGCGGACCACCAGCCAGTACCTGATCTAGTCGCCAACGGAGGACGCATGAAGTTGATCCAACACTGGATCGGTGGGAAGGCGCACCAGGCGTCGCCCGACCGGACCGGCCCGATCTACAACCCGGCCACCGGCGAGCAGCAGGCCGAGGTGGCGTTCGCGTCGCCGGCCGACGTCGACCTCGCCGTGAAGGCCGCCAAGGACGCCATGCCGGAGTGGCGGGACACGTCGCTGGCCAAGCGCACCAAGATCATGTTCGCGTTCCGCGACCTCGTCGAGCGCCACCGCGAGGACCTGGCCCGCCTGCTGGTGGCCGAGCACGGCAAGGTGATCAACGACGCTCGCGGCGAAGTGCAGCGCGGCCTCGAGAACGTCGAGTTCGCCTGCGGCATCGGCCAACTGCTCAAGGGCGACATGTCCGAGAACGTCTCGACCAACGTCGACAGCTACTCGCTGCGCCAGCCGCTGGGCGTGTGCGCGGGCATCACGCCGTTCAACTTCCCGGCGATGGTCCCGATGTGGATGTACCCGCTGGCCATCGCCTGCGGCAACACGTTCGTGCTCAAGCCGTCCGAGAAGGACCCGTCGGCGTCGATGCTGTCGGCCGAGCTGCTGGCCGAGGCGGGATTGCCGGCCGGGGTGTTCAACGTGGTCCACGGCGACAAGGTGGCCGTCGACCGCCTGCTCGAGCACCCGGACGTCGCGGCGGTGAGCTTCGTGGGATCGACGCCGATCGCGCGCTACATCTACGAGACCGGCACCCGCAACGGCAAGCGGGTGCAGGCGCTCGGCGGCGCCAAGAACCACATGGTCGTGCTGCCCGACGCCGACATGGACCTGGCAGCCGACGCCGCGGTGAACGCCGCGTACGGTTCGGCAGGCGAGCGGTGCATGGCGATCTCGGTGCTGGTGACCGTCGGCGAGGCAGCCGACGCGCTGCTGCCGAAGATCCAGGAGCGCATCGGCCACATCAACGTGAAGTCCGGCGAGCACGAGGACGCCGACATGGGCCCGCTGGTGACCTCTGCGCACCGCGACCGGGTGCGCGGCTACATCGACAAGGGCCTGGAGCAGGGTGCCGACCTGGTGACCGACGGGCGCCCGCTGGCCGAGGAGGAGGACGGCTTCTTCCTCGGGCCCACCCTGTTCGACAAGGTCACGCCGAACATGTCGATCTACACGGACGAGATCTTCGGGCCGGTGCTGTCGACGGTGCGGGTGAACGACTACGAGGAGGCGATGAAGCTCATCGAGGACAACCCGTACGCCAACGGCGTGGCGATCTTCACCAACGACGGCGGGGCGGCCCGCAAGTTCCAGAACGAGGTGCCGGTGGGGATGGTCGGCGTCAACGTGCCGATCCC
>JBFKDA010000392.1:0-1836 GCA_041619955.1 Acidimicrobiia bacterium
CGACGACCTGGCCCACGTGGCGAGCCTCGCCGCCGCCGGCGACCTCACCCCCGTGATCGACCGCGTCTACCCGCTCGACGAGGCGCCGCAGGCGTTGGCCCGCCTCGGCGCCGGCGAGCACCTCGGCAAGCTGGTCGTGACCGTCTGAACCAGAAGCCCGCGGGGTAGCTTCGACCCCCGTGGACGTCGAGTCCGTGCGCCAGGCCCTCGCCGGGCTCCCCGGCCGGCCCATCGACCCGGCGGCCCCGATCTCGGCCCTGCCCGGCGGCTGGTCCGCCCACGTGTTCTCGGTGACGCCGGACTGGATCGTGCGCTTCCCGCAGGACCAGGCGGCCGCCGACCGCCACGCGCGGGAGCGGGCGCTGCTGCCGGTGGTGGCGGCGTCGGTGTCGTTCGAGGTGCCGACCATCGCTCACGTCGGCACGTACCGCGGCCTCTCGTTCTCGGTCCACCGCCGGGTACGCGGCTCGGCGCCTCGGCGCGGCCAGATCGCGGTTGAGGAATACGCCGCGACCCTGGCGGACCTGCACGACGTGCCGCCCAACGCAGTCACGGCGGCGGCCGGCCTTCTCCCGTCGTGGCGGGCGCGGTATGAGCATCTCCGGGCCGAGGTCGACGAGAAGGTCCTACCGGTTCTCGACGGCGATCTCGCCGCTCGCGTGGCGCGAGCTCTCGCCACGTTCCTCGAAGCCGGCCTCGCCGAGGCCGGTCCGCCCCGGCTGGTCCACGCCGACCTCGGCGCCGCCCACATCCTCACCATCGGCGACCGGATCATCGGCATCATCGACTTCGAGGACGCCATGCTCGGAGACCCCGCCATCGACCTGGTCGGGATCCGGCTGCTGCAGGGACGCGACTTCGCCCGGCGGGTGATCGCGCAGCACCCGCGCCTGGACGAGTCCGCCGTCGGCCGCATCGACTTCTACACCTGGATGGGCTCCGTGCACGCGATCGTCTACGGGGTCGACCAGGGCAACCCGGCGGAGGTGGCGGCGGGGATCGCCGGCCTCCGGAAGCGGATCGGCTGGTAGCCGGTCTCAACCCGGCAGGCGCCCGGCCAGGTGCAGCATGTACTCCTCGCGGTTGAGCGGATTGCCGTCGGTGCGGGGGCGGGCCGGCGGATCGCCGGCGACGGGCTCGTAGCGGGCGAACTCGACCTCCACCACCCCCTCCCCGCGTGTAACGGAGCGCACTTGCTGCTGGAGCGTCGCCAGCGCCTCGGGCCCGACCTCTCCCTCCAGCGTGAACCAGCCGTCGCGCACCAACGGCCCCTCGGGCCGGGCCCGCAGGGACGCCAGCAGCCCCATCGCGCGCGACAGGCAGTCGGCGGGGCCGTCGATCATGAACCGGTGCACCGGCTCGCACACCACGGTGCCGGCCGCAGCCACGGCCTCCATCAGCACAAGCGGCGTGAGCAGCCGATAGTCGCCGGCCCCGGTGCCCGGGGAGGCGTAGTCGCAGTCGGTCATCGCCACCACGCAGTCGGTCACCTGCCAGCCGTGCAGCCCCTGCTCCAGCACCGCCCGCACGTTCTGGTCCATCGCGGCGACGAACGCGTCGCGGGTCTTGAACACGTACAGCGGCAGGGTGCGGGCGTCCGCCTCCAGCCGGAATTCGACGCCCGAACCGCGCGAGGCTGGCGTCACCGTGAGCCCGACGGTGGCCAGGAACGGCTTCGCGTCCTTCCCGATCGTCGCCACCGCAGCACCGGAGCCGACCACCCGCTCGACGTACACGGGCTGCGTCTCCCGGAACACCGCATCGACGCCGTAGTCCCGGGTGAGGGTCTCCTGGATCACCTCCTTCTGCACCTCGCCGTAGAGCGACACGTACAGC
>JBFKDA010000393.1:0-1834 GCA_041619955.1 Acidimicrobiia bacterium
CGTCGTGCTCGACCTGGAGGCGTCGCCCGAGCACATGACCCGGGCCACCACCGAGCACGTCGAGCACATGCTGATCGTGGCCGAGCCCTACTTCAAGTCGCTGGAGACCGCCCGTCGCTACCACCACCTCGCGGTGGACCTGGGCATCCCCCGGGTGAGCATCGTCGCCAACAAGGTGCGCCCCGAGGACGGCGAGGTCGTCGCCGACTACGCCGCCGGCCACGGCTTCGACCTGGCGGCCACCGTGCCGTTCGAGCCGACCTTCGCGGAGGCAGAGCGGCTCGGCATCGCCCCCATCGACCACGCCCCGGCCAGCGCCGGCGCCACCGCCATCCGCGGCCTGGCCGACAAGCTCACGGAGGTCGCCGGATGAGCGAGCCCTACCAGCCGAAGAGCGAGGCGCTGCGGGCCCTCTACTGGCGGGAGGAGATCCTCCAGGTGATGTTCTGGATCAAGGGGGAGGGCTTCGGCGACGTGGTCGATCCCGAGATGCTCGGGCGTTTCCTCGGCTTGCGGGCCGAAGAGGGCCTCGGCTACGTCGACCGGCTGATCTCCGACGGGTACCTGGAGCGGGTCGGCACGGGCTTTCGGCTGTCGGCGCAGGGGGAGGCGGACGGCAAGCGCATCTTCGCCGACGAGTTCGCCGAGCTGACCCGGCCCAGCCACGGCGAGTGCGGGGTGGACTGCTGGTGCCACTCGTCCGACGAGGAGGCCGAAGCCTGCGCAGCCGAGCGGATCGCGGCGAGCCGTTGACCCGCCGCCCCGGGATAGAAGACCTCCCGCCCGGCCTGCCCCGCAACTTCGTCAGGTCGTGCCTGCTGCTGCTGACCGCCGAGCAACCGAGCCACGGCTACGACCTGCTCGACCGGCTGGCATCCCTCGGCGTGACCGGGGCCGATGCCGGCGGCCTGTACCGGACCCTGCGGTCGATGGAGCAGGAGGGCCTGGTGCGGTCGCACTGGGAGACCTCGACGGCGGGGCCGGCCCGCCGCACCTACCAGCTCACCGAGGAAGGCATGGACTGGCTGCATGCGTGGGCAGCGTCCCACCGGGAGACGATCCGCATCATGTCGGCGTTCCTCGACCGCTACCGGGAACTGGCGGAGGACGGCGCCGGCATCGAGCGGCGCTGACCGGCGCGCGATATCAGGCGCCAGATCAGGTGTCCGTCCGGGTGACCGTCGACTTGGCGTACGCGACGAGGGTGTCGGTGAGCTGCGCGACGCCGTGGGCCTCGGCGGCGTGGGCGGCGATCTTGGCGACCAGCTCCTCCTCGGTGTCGGCCGTGACGCCCTTCTTGCACACCACCCCGACCCGCTCGCAGCGAAACTCGAGGGCCATCACTCCACCTCCGTCTGCTGCGGCTGCTTGGAAGCCAGCAGGTCGGTCAGCGCCTTCTCCATTGCCAGCACGTCGGCCTTGATCTCTCCGACGATCTGGTTCACCGGCTCGGTCTGGTGGGCGACCGCCCGCAACCCGAAGGTGATCTTGCCGAGCGTGTCGATCACGTGGCGCAGGATCAGCGCGATGCGGATGAGGTACACCGCCAGGGCGGCGATCAGGATCCCGACTCCGACGATCGTGACGATGGCTGCGGCTGGCATGGCGGGCTCCCCTACAGCAGCCGGTCGAGGGCTGCGCCGTAGCGGCCCACCCCGGCCAGCGTCTCACCGATCATGCGGCGGGTGTCGGCGAGCGCCGGAATCGGGTCGAGGTTGCCCGTCACCAGCACGCCGTTCTCGAGGATGTCGTCGGCGTACCTGCGGATCTCAACCGCGGGCCGCACCACGCTGTTGGCGAGCACCACTACGAGCGGGATCACGACGACGAAGAG
>JBFKDA010000394.1:0-1787 GCA_041619955.1 Acidimicrobiia bacterium
CCCGCCGCACCGACGGCGAGGTCGTCAAGCAGGTGCGGGCGCGGGAGCTGTGGCGCCAGATCGCCGACGCCGCCTGGCGCTGCGCCGACCCCGGCGTCCAGTTCGACACGACGATCAACGCCTGGCACACCTCGCCGGCGGGGGGGCGGATCAACGCGAGCAACCCTTGCTTCACCGGTGACACCCGCATCGCCACCGACAAGGGCCTCATCCAGTTCAAGGACCTCGTCCGCCGGGTCGCCGAGGGCGAGTCCTTCGACGTCTACACCCACGACGCCACCAACGCCGATGCGCCGACCGAGACGCTGGCGTTGACCACCCCGACCCAGGTGATGGTCACCGGCACCAACGAGGTGCTGCGCCTCGAGTTCTCCGACGGCCGGGTGATCCGGGCCACCCCCAACCACCGTTTCTTCACCCAGAACCGCGGCTATGTCCGCGCCGACGAGCTGCGCGGCAACGACCGGATCCGCCTCCTCGACCAGCCCATCGACTTCGGGATGGCGAGCTGGGAGATCCCTGTCTCGACCGACCCGGCTTCGTACCAGCAGTGGTCGTCGCGCACCAACGCCGTGGCACTGCCTGAGAAGTGGACCGAGGACTTCGCCCACTACCTCGGCTGGCTCGTCGGCGACGGCTGCGTCACCGACAAGGCGGTGGTCACCGTGTACGGCAACGAGGAGGAGCAGCACACCACGATGCTGTTCCACCGCCAACTGCTCACCGAGGTCAACGGCGGCGTGGCGCCCAAGCCCGTCGAGATGGGCAACGGCACGTACCAGCTCCGCATCGGTCGCGGTGCCTTCCGCGGCTTCCTGAAGGCGCTCGGCGTCAGCGACAAGAAGGCGCACGAGAAGCGAGTCCCGTGGTCGATCTTCGAGGCCCCGAAGCCGATCGTCGCCGCGTTCCTGCGGGGGCTGTACGACGCCGACGGCTGTGTGAGCTGGGTGGGCGACAAGAACCGGTACGTCGGTCTCGCCAGCGCCTCACAGGAGCTGGTGCGAGACGTGCAGCTGCTGCTCGACACGTTCGCCGTCAACGGCACGATCTACACGTCGAACGCCTCGAAGCGGGGCTTCAACTACACGACCGTCGACGGCGTCGAGCGCACCTACGAGTCCCGCCCGATGCACGACCTGCGGGTCACGTCCGACAGCCTCGAGCGCTTCGCGGCCGACATCGGCTTCCAGCTCACGATCAAGGGCGAGATCCTCGACCAGCTGCTCAGGGAGGCCGGCCGCTACGGCACGAAGTACTGGGTAAAGCTGCGGTCCCGCGTCAGTGACGGCTGGGAAACCACCTACAACCTCACCGAGCCCAGGAACCACTCATACCTGGCCGGTGGGGCCCTGGTGAGCAATTGCAGCGAGTACCTCTTCCTGGACAACACCGCCTGCAATCTCGCCAGCCTGAACCTCACGACGTTCAGCGACGGCGCCACGTTCGACATTGAGGCGTATCGCCACGCCGTCCGGCTTTGGACCATCGTTCTGGAGATCTCGGTCACGATGGCGCACTTCCCGTCGAAGGAGATTGCGGAGGGATCGTTCAACTACCGGACACTCGGGCTTGGCTACGCCAACCTCGGGTCACTGCTGATGCGCTGGGGCATCCCCTACGACTCGGATGAGGGCCGCGCCATCGCTGGCGCACTCACTGCAGTTCTGACTGGCGACGCCTACGCAGCGTCTGCGGAGATGGCGGCGGCCCTAGGACCATTCCCGAAGTTCGACGAGAACCGGGACTCGATGCTGCGGGTGATCCGTAATCACCGGCGCGCCGCATAC
>JBFKDA010000395.1:0-1772 GCA_041619955.1 Acidimicrobiia bacterium
CAGCGTCGTGACGACCGGCGTCGTGGCTGGTGTGCCGCTGTCGGAGCAGGCGGCCACCGCCGCCACCAGCACAGCCACTACCAACATCGACCGACGGGCCCACCACTGGCGCAAGATCGTCCCTCATCTGGCGTCGGGCGCAACGTAACCGACCTCTACCGTCGCTTCAAGGGGTACGCAAAGAAGTTTTTCCCAACCCCGCCGCCGACCGGCGCACCGGACGACCCGAAAAACGCGTCACACTGAACGCCGCTTCGAGCGAGGACACGGTGTGAGCATCCGAGTGGGCGACGTCCCGATCGTGCGAGTCGAGACGTTCGAGTCGTTCTACGCACGCCAGCGCCGACCGCTCGTCGGGCTCGCCTACGCGGCCTCCGGGAGCCGGCTCGGGGCCGAGGACATCGCGCAGGACGCGCTGGTCGCGGCGTACCGCGACTGGGAGCGCATCTGCCGCCTGGAAGCACCGGAAGCCTGGGTACGGCGCATCGTCCTGAACCGGGCGACCTCGGCGTACCGACGCCGCCTGGCCGAGCTGAAGGCGCTCGGCCGCCTCGCCGGACGCGGGCAGACCGGGCTCTTCCCCGAGGTCACGGGCGAGATCGACCGTATGTGGGCAGAGGTGCGCCGCCTCCCCCGCCGCCAGGTGCAGGTGATCGCGCTCCGCCACGTCGACCGGCTCACCCTCGACGAGATCGCCGAGGTGCTCGGCTGCTCCAAGGCCACCGTCAACACCCATCTCCGGCGGGCGCGTGCCACGCTCGCCCGCCGCCTCCACCTCGAGGAGGGCGCATGAAGACCATCGACCGCGAGCTCGACCGGGCCGGCGACGGCGTCACCACCGCCACCCGCAGCCTCAACCCGCGGGAGTGGGACCCGTCACCCGGCTGGCCGGCGCCGGCGACCGCGGCCGTCGCCGCCCTCGTGCTGGTGCTGATCGTCGGCCTTCCGGTGCTCCTCCTCCGCAGCGGCACCCCCGACCTGCCGAGCCAGCCGCTTGCCGAGGCGACCCCCACCAACCGCGCCGACACCCCCGCCTTCGGCGCGCCCGAGCGGCTCGATGCGCCGGCACCGGGGGTGCGGCTGCGCGCCGACGGGACCGCGCTGTATGCAGCGACGTCGGGCGACGAGCGGGTGCTGCGCTCGCCGGACGCCGGGACCACCTGGCAGGTCGTGCTCGACATGGGGCCCGGCGACTCCGAGGGGCTCTACGCCGCCGGCCGGCTCGTCGTGCGGGTCATGGAGGACGACCAGCCGCCCGACGCCGTGACGGCGGGGCTGCGCGCCTACGTGTTCGACCCGGCGACCAACGAGCGCCGCGAGGCAGACCTGCCGCGGCCGCAGGACCCCACCATGACCGCGCTGGGACCGGGCGAGGCGCCGGAGTGCGCGCTCGGCGGGTACCAGAGCTGGGTGCTGGCCGACGCCGTCGCGGCCGGCGAGCGGCTGGTCGTCACCGGGCATCACCAACTCGTCGGCCGGCTCGCAGACGGGTCGGTGATCTGCGACGGGCAGGCCCACCGCCACCACGTGTGGACGTCGGACGACGACGGCCGCACGTGGCAGCTCCACCCCGGCCCGCCGCTGGGCGCGATCACCTGGACCGGCGAGCGCTTCGTGGGCTGGTCCGTCGCCGACAACTTCGGCGCCGGCACCGGCCTGGTCGCATCTCCCGACGGGGTCACATGGGAGCGCTTGGCCGACATGCCCGCCGCGTCCCCCGTCGCTTCGCCGCTCTACACGACCATCGAAGGCAGCGGCAAGCGGCTGGTGGC
>JBFKDA010000396.1:0-1761 GCA_041619955.1 Acidimicrobiia bacterium
CCGGCTCGGCAGCTTCGGTGGCAGGAGGCTCGACCGGCTCGGCGGCAGGCTCGCCGCCCGCGGCAACCAGCGTCGTCCACAGCAAGCCGAGGACGGCTGCCAGCAGCAGCATCCTCTGCCACACGCCCCGCCGTCTTCCCACCTTGTCGACCTCCCAGGCCACGGCTCCCGTCCCCAAGCCCGGAGTGTACAACGCGGCCATGCCGCGAGGCCGCGAAAACCTCACCCGATGGTGACGCCGGCCAACGGTTCGGTCAGTCCAGCAGCCCCGCCACCAGCTCGCCGATGTCGCTGGGGTACGTCGCCACCTGCACCCCGGCCGCCTCCAGCGCCTCCTTCTTGGCGCCCGCGGTGCCCTGGGAGCCCGAGATGATGGCGCCGGCGTGGCCCATCTTCTTGCCGGGTGGCGCGGTGAAGCCGGCGATGTAGCCGACGACCGGCTTGGTGACGCGCTCGGCGACGAACGCGGCGGCCTCCTCCTCGGCGCTGCCTCCGATCTCGCCGATCATCACCATCGCAGCGGTGTCCGGATCCTCCTCGAACCGGCGCAGCACGTCCACGAAGGACGACCCGGGGACCGGGTCACCGCCGATCCCCACGCAGGTGGACTGGCCGATGCCGCGCAGCGACAGCTCATGGACCGCCTGGTAGGTGAGCGTCCCCGACCGGCTCACGACGCCAACCGCGCCTTCCTGGGTGATCTCGGGGGGCATGATGCCGACGTTGGCCTTACCGGGCGACAGCACGCCCGGGCAGTTGGGACCGATCAGCGCCACGTCCGGGGCCGTGTGCTTCAGGTAGTTGTAGACCCGCGCCTCGTCATGGGCGGGGATGCCCTCGGTGATCGCGACGATCACGCCGATGCCTGCGCCCGCCGCCTCGAGGATCGCGTCGGCGGCGAACGCCGGCGGCACGAACACCATGGCCGTGTTGGCGCTAGTGGCGTCGACCGCCTCGGACACGGTGTCGAACACCGGGACCCCGTCGACGTCCGTGCCGCCCTTGCCAGGCGTCACCCCGGCGACGAGGTTGGTGCCGTAGTCCCGGTTCCGGAGGCCGTGGAAGGTCCCCTCCCGGCCGGTGAGGCCTTGCACGACGAGCCGCGTGTTCTCGTCCACGTAGATCGCCATGCTTATTCCCGGCCCGACTTCGCCGCCGGCAGTCGCCGCCGCCGAACAGACGCCGGTCGGGCCTCCTCCGCAACGTGGGGCCCCTGCCCCACGGCGGCCGTGCCCCGCACAGTCCGTTCGAACATCAGCCAGCCTCCTTCGCCAGTTCGACGGCCCTCTCGGCGCCCTCCCGCATGGTGGCCACGGGGATGACGCCCTCGCCGGCGTGCTCGTCGAGGATCGCCCTGGCCTCCTCGGCGTTGGTGCCGTCGAGCCGCACCACCAGCGGCCACGGCAGCTGCAGCTTCTCGATGGCGGCGACGATGCCCTCGGCGACCAGGTCGCAGCGGACGATCCCGCCGAAGATGTTGATCAGCACCGCCCGGACCGCCTCGTCCCGAGTGAGCACCTCCAGGGCGTCGGTGATCGTCTCGGCCCGCGCCCCGCCGCCGACGTCGAGGAAGTTGGCGGGCGCCCCGCCGACCAGATCCACCACGTCGAGGGTCGACATCGCCAGGCCGGCGCCGTTGGCCATGATCCCCACGGAGCCGTCGAGCTTGATGAACTGCAGACCCCGGTCCTTGGCCATCTTCTCGATGGGGTCGACCACGAAGGCGTCCCGGAACTCGGCGAAGTCGGGGTGGCGGTAGAG
>JBFKDA010000397.1:0-1752 GCA_041619955.1 Acidimicrobiia bacterium
CCCAGCTAGCCGGCGAGGTCCATCAGCAGGTAGAGGTCGGCCCTGAAGAAGTCCTTATCGGGCTCATAGCCGGCGGGTAGCTCGCCGAGCGATTGGCTCGGGCAAAGATCTCGGCGGCGTCACGCGTGACCTCGTCGTCCGCGGCGCCGCCGTCGTGCCCTGAGCAGCACTCGCGTCGCACCGGCGCGCCCGGCCTTTGGTCCCGGCGCCGCACAGATCGCTCCGGCACCGGTCGGTGAATTGGCGGCGCAACCCGCTCCGATCCGACAGATTGCGCGGGCTTGCGCTCAGGTACGGCGCGGTCGCTCGGCGCTCAGATCGCGCAGCCACGCGCCGCGGTCGCTGGGGCGGGTGAAGGAGCGCACACTCGTGCCGATCGCGGAGCCTCGGTGGGGATGCGTCTCGTGCCCTCGAGTTGGTGACCGCGCGCAGCCCGGTCCAGGCAAATGGCAGTTCGACCCTTGATCCCATCGACGCGAGGCCAAAAGATGGAAGACGCCGTTGAGGAGGTCTCAGTGACTACCACCTGGTCGAGCGGGCATATGCTGGCCGGAACGCTGATCGGCGCACTGGCTCTGATCGCTGCCTCGTGCGGAGACGCCGGCGAGACCATCGCGTCCGACGCTGCCGCGCCGACACCGACGACGTCCGCTCCTGCTGCGACCGCGCCGTCATCCACCACCTCGTCGGTCGCCACAGGAGAGCTGTTGACCACGACCACGGCGACCGCTCCGACCACGACCGCGGTGCCGACCTCGACCACGACGACGGTGCTTGCTCTGACCACAACCGCAGCGCCGACCTCGACCACGACGACCAGCGTGGTGCCGGCCCTGCCCAGCGGAGGGGCCTCCGCTACATGCGTCAACGGCTGGTTCACCCCTGAGCCGGGAACGCCGCTGCGCAGGGATCCTCTCGATCTGATGCGACGCGATATGGGGCTCGACACGACTGACTTGTTTGTCGTGGACGAGATGCGCTATTTCGTTGGGCCGGAGGATCTCAACGTCATCGAGCCGCGGCGCGACGTGGAACGCTGGTACGTGAAGGGCTACCTGGAGGCCGATCCGACGTTTGCGGGCCGCTGGCTGGTGCGGCGCGTGCTCGGCAACGAGGCCATTGCCGGGGTCAACGGTGTCGCGGGATACGACACCACGGGCTACGAGGAAGGGACGTGGACCACCTTCAGCGGCGGGGAGGGGGGCGACGAACCCTCGGCGTACCCGGGTATACCGGGTGTGTGGTACGGGATGCCCGAGGATCTGATAGCCACCTTCGGTTTCCTGCATCCCGAGGTCGTCGGTTGCCTCGCGGGAACCTGATCGCCGCACCCGCACGGCGCTGAGAAGGGCGGCGCGGATCGTTCGGGCGGATCTGGCGCAAGGCCGTCGAAGCCAGCGTCGGCTTGCCCTGCCGCGTGCACGATCTGCGGCATACGCATGCGGCCTGGCTCATCGCCGCCGGCGAGCATCCCAAGGCGATCCAGACGCGGCTCGGGCACTCGTCGATGCAGGTCACCATCGACCGGTACGGGCACCTGATGGATGGGCTCGACGATAGGACGGCTGCCCGGCTCGACGAGATCGCTCAGGCAGCGCGAGGACCAAACGTGACCGAGGACGCCTCGCGGGGTTGAGGCGCTCCCCTCGCTTGCGGCCCTTCACGCCCGCGTCGGAGCGGTCCGAACCTTCGCGCCCCCCTCCCGGCGGCTTCGCCGCCGTACTCCCCCCGCAACCCCTCAATCCACGGAGG
>JBFKDA010000398.1:0-1751 GCA_041619955.1 Acidimicrobiia bacterium
AGCAGGATTGCGGAAGAACCCAGGCGTTGGCGGACTCGCCCCCCTCCCGGCCTGCGGCCGGACTCCCCCCGCACAGCGGGGGAAGCATGAGGTGGAGGACTCCCCCCGCACAGCGGGGGAAGCATGAGGTGGAGGATTCCCCCCGCACAGCGGGGGGGCAGGATCAGGCGGTGCGGCGGTCGATCTGGTAGCTGCTGCCCGCCTGGCGCTTGGCGTGCTCTTTCATCTCGCTCGCTATCGCCGAGGCCTCCCACTCGCTGGCGATCCGGCGGCGGACGTTGGTGGCGACGCCAAGCGAAACCGAGCAGATTGGGAACGCGTGCCGCTCGCCGCGGCGATCGGTGACCTCGATGTAGCCCTGCAGGGCGTCGGCGGTGTCGTAGAAGTCGAGGATGCCGTCGTCGAAGGTGTGGATGGCGACCTTGCAGAAGTCCTCGACGAACTCGGGGTCGACGATGGCGATGAAGTCGTCGCCGCCGACGTGGCCGACGAAGGCCTCTGGATCGCCGCAGGCGGTGGCCGCCTCTAGCAGCGAGTGGGCGGTGAACTTGATGACGGTGTCGCCGCGCATGAAGCCGTAGTGGTCGTTGAAGGCCTTGAAGTTGTCGAGGTCGGCGTGGACCAGGGCGAACGGCGCCTCCTTGTCGACCCGCTGCTCGAGCTCCCGGGAGATGCGGAAGTTGCCCGGCAGGCCGGTGAGCGGCGACAGGTCGCGCATCGCCTGCGCCCGCCGCAGCACGGTCTTCACCCGGGCCACCAGCTCCTCCAGGTCGAAGGGCTTGGTGACGTAGTCGTCGGCGCCGAGGTCGAGGCCGCGCACCCGGTCCTCCGCCAGCGCCTTGGCGGTGAGCAGGATGACGGCCACGTTCATCGTGGCGGGCATGGTGCGCAGTCGGCGCAGCACGGTGAGCCCGTCCATCTCGGGCATCATGATGTCGAGCAGCACCAGGTCGGGCGGGGTGTCCCGGGCGGTTTCGAGCGCTTCGGCCCCGCCCCCCGCCGTCTGCACGGTGAACCCCTCCAGCTCGAGGTTCATCCGTACGAACTGGAGGATGTCCGGGTCGTCGTCGACGATGAGGATTCGCTCGTTCATCTCACTCCGCTGACTCTATCGACGCTCGCAGGCGCTGGATGGCAGCAACTGGGTCGTCGGCGCGAAAGACCGCCGAGCCGGCGACGAAGACATCCGCCCCGGCGCGCCGGGCGGCCGGCGCGGTGTCGACGCTGATGCCGCCATCGATCTGTATATCGGTGGGGAGCCCGCGGGAGTCAACCAGTTTCCGGGCCGCCTCCACCTTGTCGAGGACCTCGGGCATGAACGCCTGACCGCCGAAGCCGGGCTGCACCGACATCACCAACAGCATGTCGCACAACTCGACGAACGGCTCGACCGCTTCGAACGGGGTGGGCGGGTTGAGGACGAGGCCGAAGTCGAGCCCGACCGCCCTCGCGCGGGCCGCCACCTCGGTGGGATCGGGGACGGCTTCGATGTGCACCGTCACCAGGTCGGCGCCGGCATCCCGGAACTCGGGAAGGTACTCGCCCGGGTTGGTGGTCATCAGGTGGCAGTCGAAGTAGAGATCGGAGACCTTCCGCAGCGACGCCACCACGGGGACGCCGAGGGAGATATTGGGTACGAAATGCCCATCCATGACGTCGATATGCAGCAAATCGGCATGCGCGGCCACTCGCTGCACGTCCTCGCCCAGCCGGGCGAAGTCGGCGGCGAGGATCGAAGGGGCGATACGGGG
>JBFKDA010000399.1:0-1717 GCA_041619955.1 Acidimicrobiia bacterium
GATGAACGACCGGACCGTCCCGCGCCCGCTCGACGTCGCCGCCGCCTGGAGCTGGCGCCTCCTGCTGGTCGCCGGCGTCGTCTGGGTCGCCTCGCAGATCGCCGGCTTGCTGTCGGTCGTGCTCATCCCCATGGTGGTGGCGCTGTTCGTCGCCGCCGTGCTCGCCGTGCCCGCCGACTGGCTGCGCGACCGCGGCCTGCCGGACCTGGCGGCGGTGTGGATCGTGATACTCACCGGCCTGGCGCTGCTGGCGGCCCTCGTGTTCGTTCTCACGCCCGTCGTGGCCGACGAGCTGCCCGGCCTCTCCGAGGAGCTGACCACCGCAGTCGACGACATCAAGTCGTGGCTCGTCGACGGGCCCCTCGGCCTCGACGAGGACCAGATCGACAAGTCGTTCGACGGTGCAGTCGGCCAGCTCCAGGACCGTTTCGTCAGCTCCGGCGGGGCGCTGCGGGTGGTGGAGCTGTTGGGGGGCGTGTTCTTCGGGCTGATCGTCGCTTTCTTCATCGCCAAGGACCGGGACGCCATCGTCGACTGGTTCGTCGGGCTGTTCCCCGACGACGCCGAGCCCCGCGCCCGCCGCGCCGTCGACCGGGGTTGGTCGACCCTGCGCGCGTACGTCGGCGGCACGGCCGTCGTCGGGGTCGCCGACGCAGTCCTCATCGGCATCGGCCTGCTGATACTCGGCGTGCCGCTCGTGATCCCGCTGATGCTGATCACGTTCTTCGGCGCGTTCATCCCGCTGGTGGGCGCCTTCGTGGCCGGGCTGCTCGCCGCGCTCGTGGCCCTCGCCGCCAACGGGGTGGTCAACGCGCTGATCGTGGTCGGCATCGTGGTCGCCGTCCAGCAGATCGAGGGTGACGTGCTGGCGCCGGCGGTGCTGGGCCGGGCCATGCAGCTGCACCCACTGGTGATCCTCGTGGGGGTCTTCGCCGGGGCGGTGGTGGCAGGCGTGTTCGGCGCCTTCGCGGCGGTGCCGGCCATCGCCACGGTGCTGGCCGTGCGCGAGGAGCTACGGAAGGCCGAGGAGCCGGCCACCAGCTAGTCCGGTGCGGTCTCTCCGAGGCGACACGCGTCGGGAGCCGGCGGCGGGACCCTCCCGGCCGCCGGCCCCCGGGTTGCGGCTATCCGCCGCGTAGCAGGCTCGCCGCGTACTCCACGGCCTCGGGCGGGGTGTCGGCCGCAGCGAGCGCTTCGCCGGCGACGATGGCGACGCCGCCGGTCGTATATTCGATCTCGCCGAGCGACGAACCGGCGAGCGCCGCCCCGGAGATGCTGAACAGCAACAGCACCACCAGCAGCAGGACGATCTGCCTGCGCATCGCGTCACCTCCTCTCTGCGAGCTTCAGCCTGCGGTCGCGCGTTGCGCCACGGCCGAGCTCGGTGATCTCAGGGATCAGGCCGAGCTCGTGGAACAGCCCGATCACGTCCCAGCACGTCCAGCTCTCCGCGAACCTGCCGCCGCTGAGCCGCTCGATCGTGATGCCGGGCACGTCCATCGGCCGCTGGGTCGCCGGCAGGCCCATCAGCGGGCCCGTGTGGGTCCCCACCACCCGGTACCGGCAGGCAACCAGGTCGCCCTCGGCGATCTGGTCTTCAACGTAGATCCGGATGTCCGGAAAGGCCGTGCGGACCTCGGTGACGTACTGCCGGAAGGCCTCGACGTCCTGGAAGCCGCGGCGCGGGACGTTCGCGACGTACGCCGGGTGGTAGGCC
>JBFKDA010000400.1:0-1673 GCA_041619955.1 Acidimicrobiia bacterium
CCCCGGCGCGAGATCGTGTGCCAGTTCACCCAGGTGGACGGCGCGGCTGATGCCAAGCGCCGCGGCGGCATGCCGGAGCGCGGCGGCACCACGGTGATCTTCGCGTCGGACGGTCGCCCCCGCTACGTGATCCCCAAACCGTTGCCGCACGACGAGCTCGATCCGCTGACCCGCCATGCGGCGGAAGCCCGGCTGGCCGCCACCCATGCGTTCGTGGCGGCGTGCGACCGCCGCGATCCGATGCTGGCATGGGCAGGCGCCGACTACGCCGCCCACCGCATGGCGCGCCGCTTCAACTTCGCGATGGTCCACCACGCAATCCCGCCCCGGGACGCGTCGCCATGAGCGTGCGGGTACGGATGTACAACGTCGGCTTCGGCGACGCCTACCTCCTCACGTTCCCATCCGGGGCGAAGGCGCTCGTCGACTGCGGCTCGATCAAGGCCGGCGCCGCGGGAAGCATGACCGACCTCGTCGACCAGATCGTCGACGACCTCGCCGCCGAGGGCGCGCCGCCCCGCCTCGACGTGGTGGTCGCCACCCATCGTCACAAGGACCACGTCGGCGGCTTCTCGCGGGATCGCTGGAGCGAGGTGGAGGTCGGCGAGGTGTGGCTGTCATGGATCGAGGACCCGACCGACGACGCAGCCCGCGGGCTGCAGGCCCGCCAGCGCGGGTTCGCTGCGTCGCTCGGGCGCGCGTTGGTCGGCATGCACGGCGGCGACGGGCTGGCGGCTGCGGCCATGGGCGTCGACGAGGTCGAGGCCCGCCTCGAGGAGCTCGCCGACGGCCTGGGCATGCAGGCCGACGGCGCGCAGCAGCCGCAGGCCCTCGCCGCGCTCATGGCGCTCAACGCGCTCAGCAACGAGCGCGCGATGCGCACGCTCCACGCCGGGTTCGCCGGCGGCCCGGCCCGCCGGTTCCTCGCCCGCCAGGCGGCACCGCTCGACCAGAACGTGCTGCCCGGTGTCACCGTCCACGTCCTGGGACCCGACACCCGTGAGGAGGTGATGAAGAAGATGGACCCCCCGGCCGGCAAGAGCTTCTTCCGGGCCGCCGCAGCCGGCGCCGGCGCCGGGGAGGCGGTGCTGCCGTTCGGCCGGTTCGAGCTGGACGAGGCACAGCTCGCCGACCACCCCCACCTCACGCTCGCCCCGCAACTCGTCGAAACCCTCAGGGGCCTCACCGACGAGGAGGCGCTGCTCGCGGCGACGGGAATCGACAGCGCGGTCAACAACACGAGCGTCATGCTGATGTTCGAGGTCGGCGACGCCCACCTCCTCTTCCCGGGCGACGCCCAGTGGGGCCCGTGGGAGGTCAACATGGAGCAGGGCAGCGCAACCCGGGCGCTGCTCGAGAAGACCACCTTCTACAAGATCGGCCACCACGGCAGCCACAACGCCACGCCGGTCGAGTTCGCCGAGGAGATCCTGCCCGACGGGTTCATCGCCACCGCTTCGGTGGCCCAGCACGGCCGGTTCACGGAGATCCCCGAGCAAGACCTCATGGAGATGCTGCGCGGCAGGCCGGGCGCGCGGGTGCTGCGGAGCGACGACCCGCCGGCCGGCCTGGACGGCGTGACGATCAACCCGAAGAGCGTCGACATCGTCGTCCCGACCTAGGAGGGCTGACCCGCCTCGATCGGGTCGGACTCGGCGTGCTCCCGGCGGGCC
>JBFKDA010000401.1:0-1673 GCA_041619955.1 Acidimicrobiia bacterium
AGGCGGCGATCGCGCAGACCTTCTACATGACCTTCGGCGCCGACCACGCCCAGATGGAGAAGGTGCGGGAGGGCATGATGGCGCTCACCCGCGGCTGGCACCGCGACGAGATCGAGGAGCTCGTGGAGGAGGCGCTCGACGAGGTCGTGGCGCCGCTCGTCTACGCCGAGGCGCTGTTCCTGATCGACGACCACCTCAGGAAGGGCCGGCGGGTGTTCATCATCTCGGCGAGCCCGCTGGAGATCGTCCGCCCGCTCGCCCATTACATCGGCGTCGACGAGGTCATCGCCACCCGGGCCGCCGTGGACGAGGAGGGCCGGTACACCGGCGACCTGGAGTTCTACGCCTACGGCGAGTCGAAGGCCGAGGAGATCGAGCGGCTCGCCGCCGCCGAGGGCATCGAGCTCGCCCAGTCGTACGCCTACTCGGACTCGGCCACCGACCTGCCGCTGCTGCGAGCGGTCGGCCACCCGGTGGTCGTCAACGCCGACCGCGACCTGCGGCGCATCGCCGAGGAGGAGGGCTGGCCGACGCTGGAGTTCCAGCGCAAGGTGAGCCTGCGCACCCGCCTGACCCGGCCGGTGCCGATCATCTCCGGAGCGACGCTGACCGTGGGGGTGGCGGTGGCGGTGGCGATGCTGATCGCCCGCTCCCGGCGCCGGGCCTAGGAGTCCCCGACCGCCTCGGCGGCGCGGCGGTCGAGGCCTTCCTGGCGTGCCGCGGCGATCTTTTCCGAGGTGAGCCGCGGCAGCGCGTACACCAACAGCGGCAAGTAGAGCGCCGCCTCGATCCACCACGGCATCCGTAGCGCGATCTCCCGCGAGAAGAACACCTCGGACACCGCCACGATCGCTCCCCCGAGCAGCGCGCCAAGCGGCATCGCCCCCCAGCCGAAGAACC
Organism: Acidimicrobiia bacterium; assembly: GCA_041619955.1. Lineage (GTDB taxonomy): Bacteria > Actinomycetota > Acidimicrobiia > Spongiisociales > JAOTWH01 > JBFJZV01. The sequence goes on from JBFKDA010000401.1 coordinate 901, forward strand.
GGTAGACGCTGTTGACCCTGCCCAGCAGCTCGTCGGGGATGATCGTCTGGCGCAGCGACACGGTGATGACGTTCCACACCACCGCGAACAGCATGAACACGAAGAACGCCACCCACACGATCGGCCACGACGACACCGAGCCGATCAGGGCCGGGGCGACGATGCTGACCACGACGGTGAGGAACAGCGACGGGCCCTGGCCGAGAACCCTGGTGATCCGCGGGGCGAGCAGCCCGCCGACCACACCGCCCGCCGCGCCGCCGGTGGAGAGCAGCCCGAAGGTCGTGGCGTCGATCTCCAAAACCTCCTGGGCGTAGAACACGAAGGTGGCGAAGCCGACCATGCCGAGGCCGTTCAGCACCCCGAGGCTGATCGCCAATGCCCGCAGCAGCGGGTGCTGCCACAGCCAGCGGAACCCCTCCCCGATCTCCGCCCGCCAGGCGACCTTCCTCCCGGCATTGGCCTGCTTGGCGCGGAAGCTGCCTGACAGCAGGAACACCAGGCCGGCGGCCAGCGCGAACGAGCCGGCGTCGAAGAAGAACGGCACCGCGAACCCGATGCCCACCAGGAAGCCGCCGAGCGGGGGGCCGACGAACGAGTTGGCGACCATCTCGGCCGACCACAGCCGCCCGTTGGCCTTCTCGAGGCCGTCGGGCTCGACGATGGCCGGGAGGATCGTCTGGTTGGCGTTGTCGCGCAGCACCTCGGCGAAGCCGAACAGCAGCGCCGACACGTACAGCAGCACGACGTAGATGGCGGGCCCGGTCTCGAAC
>JBFKDA010000402.1:0-1669 GCA_041619955.1 Acidimicrobiia bacterium
GCCGGTTCCTCACCGGCCCGACGGCGTGGGCCGGCCTCGTCCTCACCGCGTGCTTCGTGCTCATGGCGGTCTTCGCCGACCTGCTGGCGCCCGCCAACCCGTTCGCGTTCGTCGGCGACCCGTTCCAGGCCCCGAGCCGGGAGTTCCCGTTCGGCACCGACGACCTGGGCCGCAGCGTCTACAGCGGCGTCGTGCACGGCGCCCGCACGTCGCTGCTGGTCGGGGTCAGCGTCGCCGGGGCGGCGCTGGTGCTGGGCAGCGTGGTGGGCGGCATCGCCGGGCTGGCGGGCGGCTGGGTGGACGACCTGCTGATGCGGCTCACCGAGCTGCTGCAGGTGCTGCCGCGGTTCTTCCTCGCCCTGGTGGTGGTGGCCCTGTTCGGGTCGAGCCTCACCAACCTCATCCTGGTGCTGGCGCTGACCTCGTGGGTGTTCACCGCCCGCCTCGCCCGCGCCGGGGTGCTGACGGTGAAGCAGCGGGAGTTCGTGCTCGCCGCCCGCAGCCTCGGGGCGTCGCCGGCCGCCAACCTGTTCGGCCACATCCTCCCCAACGCCCTCGCCCCGGTCATCGTCAACGCCTCGCTGCAGGTGGGCCGGGCCATCCTCATCGAGGCCGGGCTCAGCTTCCTCGGGCTCGGCGACCCCAACGTGATCAGCTGGGGCTCCATGCTCAACAACGCCCAGGCGTTCATGCGCAGCGCCTGGTGGATGTCGGTGTTCCCGGGGGCGGCGATCGCGCTGACCGTGCTCGGCGTCAACCTGCTGGGCGACGCCATGAACGACTACTGGGACCCCCGGCAGCGGGGACGGCGGGGGCGATGAGCGACGTGCTGCTGGCGGTCGACGACCTGCGGACCTACTTCGACGTCGAATCGGGCACGCTGCGAGCGGTCGACGGCCTGAGCCTGGAGGTCCGGCGCGGCGACGTGCTGGGCCTGGTGGGCGAGTCCGGGTGCGGCAAGAGCGTGACGTCGCTGTCGATCGTGCGGCTCGTCGACCCGCCGGGCCGGATCGCCGGCGGCCGTATCCGCTTCGACGGCGCCGACGTGCTCGCCATGTCCGAAGCCGAGCTGAGCGAGCTCCGCGGCAGCCGCATCGCGATGATCTTCCAGCAACCGCTGGCCTCGCTGGACCCGGTGCAGAGGGTCGGCCGCCAGATCGGCGAGGCGCTCGCCGCCCACACCTCGCTGGACAGGCGGGCGCGGGAGCGCCGGGCGGTGGAGCTACTGCGACAGGTGGGCATCGCCGACCCGGAGGCCAGGGCGCGCGCCTACCCCCACGAGCTGTCGGGCGGGATGGCGCAGCGGGTCATGATCGCCATCGCCCTGGCATGCTCCCCCGACCTGATCATCGCCGACGAGCCGACCACCGCTCTCGACGTCACGATCCAGGCGCAGATCATGGACGTGCTGCGCGACCTGTGCGCCACCGGGGACACCGCCGTGATCCTGATCACCCACGACCTCGGGCTGGTCGCCGAGATCGCGACGCGGGTGGCGGTGATGTACGCCGGTCACGTGGTGGAGGAGTGCCCGATCCGCGAGCTGTACGCCCGGCCCCTCCACCCCTACACCCGCGGCCTGCTGGCGTCGATGCCGGTGCTCGGCGCCAACCGGGAGACGCTGGCGGTGATCCCCGGTACCGTGCCGACGCCCGTCGACCTGCCCCCC
>JBFKDA010000403.1:0-1645 GCA_041619955.1 Acidimicrobiia bacterium
GTGCGCTTGCCCTGCTCGCTGGTCGGCGAGTACTGGCCCTTGGTGAGGCCGTAGATCTGGTTGTTGAACAGCAGGATGTTGAGGTTGACGTTGCGCCGCAGCGCGTGGATCAGGTGGTTGCCACCGATCGACAGCGCATCGCCGTCGCCGGTGACGACCCACACCGACAGGTCGGGGTTGGCCGCCGCAACGCCGGTGGCGATCGCCGGCGCTCGGCCGTGGATCGAGTGCATCCCGTAGGTCTCCATGTAGTACGGGAAGCGCGCGGCGCACCCGATCCCGGAGATGAAGACGATGTTCTCCCTGGGGATGGCGAGCCCGGCCATGAAGTTCTGCACCGAGGCCAGGATCGTGTAGTCCCCGCAGCCGGGGCACCACCGCACCTCCTGGTCGGTCTGGAAGTCCTTGCGGGTGTAGGTGTCGGTCATAGGGTGTTCAGCTCCACGATCTTGGCTTCGATCTCCGCTGCCTTGAAGGGCTGGCCCTGAACCTTGTGCAGCCCCACCGCAGGCGTGAGGAACTCGGCGCGTATCAGGCGCAGCAGCTGGCCGCGGTTCATCTCCGGGACGAGCACCTGCCGGTAGCTCGCCAGCACCTCGCCGAGGTTGGCGGGGAACGGGTTGAGGTGGCGGAGGTGGGCGACGGCCACCTTGCCGTCCCGCTTGCGGGCCCGCCGGACTCCGGCGCGGATGGCGGCATACGTCGAGCCCCAGCCGAGCACCAGCACCTCGGCGCCCTCGTCCGCGTCGACCTGCAGCGGCGGGATGTCGGCGGCGATGCCGGCGACCTTGTCCTCCCGCAGCTTGGTCATCAGCTCGTGGTTCACCGGGTCGTAGGAGACGTTGCCGGTGCGGTCCTCCTTCTCGAGCCCGCCGACGCGGTGCTCCAGCCCGGCGGCGCCGGGGATGGCCCACGGCCGCGCCAGCGTGGCCGGGTCGCGCAGGTACGGCAGGTACTGGCCGTCGGCGTTGGGGGCGGTGGCGAACTCGACGCCGATGGCGGGCAGCGCGTCGACGTCGGGCAGCCGCCACGGCTCGGAGCTGTTGCCGATATAGCCGTCCGACAGCAGGATCACCGGGGTCATGTACTTGAGCGCGATGCGGGCCGCCTCGATCGCGGTGTCGAAGGCATCGGACGGGGAGGCGGCGGCGATCACCGGCAGCGGCGACTCGCCGTGGCGGCCATAGAGCGCGAACAGCAGGTCGGACTGCTCGGTCTTGGTGGGGAGGCCGGTGGCCGGGCCGCCGCGCTGCACGTCGACGATGATCATCGGCAGCTCGAGCATCACCGCCAGGCTCACCGTCTCGCTCTTCAGCGCCAGGCCCGGTCCGCTGGTGCCGGTGACGCCCAGGCAGCCCGCGAACGCCGCGCCGAGCGACGCGCCGACGGCGGAGATCTCGTCCTCGGCCTGGAACGTGCGCACGCCGAAGTTCTTGTGGCGGGCCAGCTCCTCGAGGATCGACGACGCCGGGGTGATCGGGTACGAGCCGTAGAACACCGGGAGCGTGGCGAGCTGGCCGGCGGCGACCAGCCCCCACGCCAGCGCCTGGTTGCCGGTGACGTTGGTGTAGGTGCCGGCCGGCAGCTCGGCGGGCTGCACCTCGTAGACGTGCTGGAACGCCTCGGTGGTGATGCCGTAGTTGTA
>JBFKDA010000404.1:0-1642 GCA_041619955.1 Acidimicrobiia bacterium
ACGGCGAGTTGGACAGGAAGATCACGGTGTCGGCGACGGTCTCCCCGTTCGGGCCCTCGACGAAGCCGCCGAGACCCGGGAAGGCGATCTTCCAGGCGAGCCACAGCAGCGGGAGGATCGTCAACGCGGCGCCGGCCGCCACCGAGTTGCCCTCGCCCGTGCGGTAGGCGCGTAAGCCCAGGTAGACCAGGAAGGCGATGGCCAGCGCCAGGATCACCAGCGCTATCAGCTTCGGCCCCGTCGAGTTGCTCAGCTTCCCGAGGCCGACCCACGCGGCGTTGAGCAGGCCGGTCTGCGTGTCCTGCGGCGGCCGGGCGATGTACATGAAGCGCCAGATGATCCCGGCGCCGACGAACGAGATCGCCATCGGCATGAAGATCAGCGACTTGGCCACGTTCTCGTACTTCGCCCGGTCGGCGAGCACGGCGATGGCCAGCCCGAGGCCGGTGGCGAGCGTCGTGACCGTGAACACCCACCACAGATTGTTGATGATCGTGCCGCGGAGGACGGTGAAGATCGCGAATCCCAGCAGGAACCCACCGAGGCCCATGGTGCCGAGCGTCGACGGCGACGCCTCGATGGCGTGCCCGGTGCGCCGCCCGAGGATCCGGGCGACGGCCAGGCCGGCCACGACCAGCAGCAACCCGCCCCAGAACAGCCGGCTGGTGAAGATGTTCGACCAGTTGCTGACGTTGATGATGCCTTCGTCGGTGAAGATGTCCTGATAGTTCTCGAGCCAGGCGAACTCGCCGTCCCGCCGGGGCGGGCCGCGGAAGAACGACAGCCACAACGTCCGCAGCAACGGGATCACCAGCGTGGCCGCGATGAACCCGAGCGCCGGGCCGAGGAAGATCCACACCCGCGCCTTGCGGGAGACCTCCTCCCGCGCCTCCAGCTCCGGGTAGCGGCGCATCCCGATCCACGCTCCGAGCCCGATGCCCACCCCGAGGGAGGCGATCACCGCCTCGACCCGCGACCCGTCGGGCCCCAGGTCGGCCATCAGCCAGCCACCGGCGAGGAAGCCGAGGCTCGCCCACAGGACGATCGTGCGGATCGGGTCCTTCTGTCGGCCGGCCAGCGCCTTCAGCCCGTAGGCGATGACCGCCCCGACCGCGGCACCGATCACGGTCCACAACACCAGCGCCGCGAAGTCCAGCTCCGGCAGCACCGGCGGGAACACGTCGTCCTCGGTGACCGCGTCGTCGGTGCGGACGAACAGGCCGATCAGAACGGCGATCGCCGCCCCGCCACCCACGCCGATGCCGATGCGCTGGATGGGGTCCCGGGTGATGCTCAGGACGTAGCCGGCGGCGCCGCCGATGAGCCCGCCCAGCACCGCGATCACCGGGATGTCGACCCCGATGACCTCGACGAGGATGATGTCGGGGGCGGGGATCGACAGCACGCCGAGCGACTCGACCACCCGGTTGGCCCACAGGATCGCCATGGCGTGGAAGCCGACGACCGCGCCGACGCCGGTGGTGAACCATGTCCACTTGCGGGGGGCGAGGTCGAAGAGCTTGTTGGCTCCGACGAAGAGGCCCGCGCTGCCGACGAGTGCCAGCACGATCGCGGCCACCGACGTCAGAATCCGCTCCACGCAGCCTCCTCCTGGCCCACTCGCTCCCAAGATGCCGTGGGA
>JBFKDA010000405.1:0-1622 GCA_041619955.1 Acidimicrobiia bacterium
TCACCGAGCAACTGCTCGGGCGACACGCCGCATCACGGTCAGCCGGGGTCGATCTGGTCGATCCGGGAGGCGACGACGAGGCGGACGTCGTCGGGGGCGTCCCGACCGAAGGTCGCCACCATCTCGGCGACCGACGGGGCGTGCTCGGTGTCGCCGCTGTCGAGACCTTGCCGCACGCCGAGGACGAGGTCGGTCTCCTCGGGGCCGAGGCCGAGCGTGATGCCGAGCATCGGGTTGGTGTCGGCGTCGAGCGCGAGCACGGCGCGGCCGTCCCTGGCCCAGATCCGGGCCAGCGTGCCGGAGATCGTGGTCTTGCCCGATCCGCCCTTCCCGGCGACGGCGATCTTCACGTCTGGCGCTCCTCGCAGTCGGGGCGCGGAGCGTACCAGCGGCCCGCGTCACGCGGTGAGCCGGTCGGCAAGCTCCTCGATGGCGCCGACGGCGGGCGCGCCGGGGGCGGCGTCGATCGGGGCTCGTCCTCGCCGGTCGGCGGCCGCGACCGCAGGATCGCGGGGCACCGCGCCGATCGGGGCGGCATCCATCTCGGTCGCCACGAACCGGGCATCGGCGGCGGAGCTCACCTTGTTCGCGACCACCACGACCTCGGCCGTCCCCCGCGCCTCCGCCAGCCGCGCCACCCGCCGGCCGGTGAGCACCGACTGCCACGTGGGCTCGACCACCACGAGGAACCGTGCCGCGTAGGGCGCCCAGTTGTATGCGGTCTGGCGCGGGCCGGCGGGCAGGTCGCCGACGATCGTCCAGCCGCCCAGCACCCCGTCGCGGGCGAGCCGGTGGACCACCTGGGTGAATCCGGTCACCGACCCCATGATCGGGCCGAGCCCGTCGTGGCCGGGCTTGCCGTACTGCAGCAGCCGCACCCCGTCCGGCCCCTCCTTCGAGAAGCGCTGCACCGCCCGGGCCGCGCCGATGCCCCTGCGCAGGCGCCACCGGTCGGCATCGTCCCGCTCCACGGCCTCGGACAGCATGGCGTCGTCGACCGGCCCCATGCCGAGGCTGATCGCCAGGCCGGGCATCGGATCGGAGTCGAGCACCAGCACCCGGTGGCCGCGCCGGGCGAGGACGCGTGCCAGCGTCCCTGCCACGAACGACTTGCCCGATCCGCCCTTACCGGCCACTGCGAGACGCATCCGCTCAACCTACCGGCCACCTCGACGGCTACGCTTCGGCCATGTCCGACAACGTCTCCGACGAGGAGATCCTGGCCGCCAAGCAGACGCTGACGCCGGTGATGCCGCGGGTGCACGGCACGTTCCACTGCCTGCGGGACGGGCACCGCCAGGACGTCGACGGCAACTGCCCCCACGACGGCCTGCCGCTGCGCCGCCTCCCTCCTTCCGAGGACTGAGAAGGGCGTCAGCCTTGGCCGTCGCGGCGGCGTAGCGCCGTCTCCAGGTGGGTGAGCGGCGACATCAGGTCGGTCGCCACGAACCGCTGGACGATCGCTTCCACTGCGGCCGGGTCCGGGCGGTGGCGGTGGGCGAAGAACGACTCCTCGTAGATGCGGGCCGTCGGCACCCCCACCTCCCGCAGCGCCGCGGACATCTCGGCGACCATCCTCCCGTTGCAGGTGAGGTAGAAGTGCTTGTCCGCCAGCCGCGCCA
>JBFKDA010000406.1:0-1545 GCA_041619955.1 Acidimicrobiia bacterium
CGAACTCGGCGACTTCGTCGAGGACGACGAGGCGCTCGATCCCTTCTCGATCGCCGCCGAGACCGCCCGCAAGGCTCACCTCGAAGAGGCGCTCGGCATCCTGGACCCGCGGGAGCGCCAGGTCATCGAGCTGCGGTTCGGACTCGACGGCGAAGCCCCCCGCACGCTCAGCGACGTGGGCGCCCAGTTCGGCCTCACCCGCGAGCGGATCCGCCAGATCGAGGGCCGCGCGCTGGCCAAGCTGCGCCACCCGAGCTGCAAGTACGACCTGGAGAGCCTGCTCTAGCGATCTCCGGGATCTAGCCGGCCTGCGGGCCGACCCTTCAGCTCGAGAGCCGTCGTTGCGCCCGTCCTGCGATGCAAACGCCTTGGGATCGGGACCGGGGAAGCGCTGTCATTCGCCAATGCATCGTTCGCCTTCTGTCGGGTCGGGCAGGGCGGCTAGTCGAAGGCGACAGGCTTGAGGGAGAAGGTCTCGGGCGTGGTGTGCGAGTCGGGGCGGGCCGCCAGCGTGAGCGGCACTCCGGGAACGGCGTTGGAGCCGAGGTAGGCGAGCACCACGTCATACCCGCCGTTGGCGAACCACGCGACGCCGTTCGAGTACTCGTGGAGGCGCCACATCTGCGCATCGGAGCCCGGCAGGACCACCTCGATGGTGACCGGGTCGCCGGGGCTGTCCCCGCCAGCGGTGAGGTACATCTGCCCGGAGCTCGCGTACAGCGTGATCGTGTAGGTGTCGCCGCCGACGCCGCTGAAGACCCACATCCCGTTCGGGTGCTGCCAGCCCGGATTGTCCTGCAGCGTCGTCTCGGCTCCGCCCGGGTAGCCACCGGCGGTGACGACCAGCCCCGGTTCGTCGTCGCAGACGAAGTACTGCGGTCGGGTGGTGTCGATTTCGGCCAAGGGTCCCTCCTCGTGGGATCGGTGACGGCGGGCGAGTGCCAGCCGCTGGATGTGCTGGTGTGCGTACCCCGTTACAGGCCCCTTTCACCGCTCCCTCGGAGCCCGCGGCCGACCCTACCAACTGCCATTTGCCGCCGCAGGCGCGGCGGCAGCCCGCGACAACGTTGCGGACGCTGCGCGAAAACCGGGCGGCCGTGGACCGCCGGCGCGGTCAGAACAGCCGCAGGCGCGCGCTCTCGATGCCGCGCAGCTCGTCGTAGTCGACCTCGACACACGCGATGCCGCGGTCGGCGGCGAGCGTCTTGGCCTGCGGGGCGATGAGCTGGGCGGCCAGGATCCCCCGCACCGGGGCGAGCCGCGAGTCGCGGTTGAGGAACTCCAGGTAGCGGGTGAGCTGCTCCACGCCGTCGATCTCGCCTCTCCGCTTGATCTCGACGGCCACCGCCCCGCCGTCGGAGCCGTGGCACAGCAGGTCGACGGGCCCGAGATCCGTGGGGTACTCGCGCCGGACCAGCACCAGGCCCTCCTCGAGCACGTCCGTGCGCTCGGCGAGCAGCCGCTGCAGCTCGGCCTCGACGCCGTCCTTCTGCAGTCCCGGGTCGACGCCCAGGTCGTGGCTGGTGTCGACGAACACCTCGTGCA
>JBFKDA010000407.1:0-1516 GCA_041619955.1 Acidimicrobiia bacterium
CAGGCCTTCCTGCTCGGCGTGATGATCATCGTGATCTCGTTCCTCCAGTTCCGGGGGTTCCGCAAGCGGGTGCACTACGCATGACCACCATCGAAGCCGCCGACGCAGCCGCCACCGTCGAGGTGCAGCGCACGGCGCCGGCGCCGCCCCAACGCCGTTCTGCCGACCTGCCGATCCACGTCATCCTGTTCACGATCGGCCTGGCGGTCTCGCTGCCGATCATCGTGGCGATCTTCACCAGCTTCACGCCGTTGAGCCGCCTCCTCTCGGACGCCAACAACATCTGGACCCCGCCGTGGGGCTTCCGGGGATACGTGCGGGCGTGGACGGCGACACCGTTCGGCCGCTACATGATCAACAGCTTCGTGCAGACCGGGGTCATCACGATCGCCCAGGTCCTGCTGAGCATCCTGGCCGCCTACGCCTTCGCGATGTTCTCGTTCCGTGGCCGCAACCTCATGTTCGGCGTTGTGCTCGGCAGCCTGATGGTCCCGTTCGAGCTCACGTTCATCCCCAACTTCGTGCTGATCTCGAACCTCGGCTGGGCGAACACCTACCAGGGCCTGACGATCCCGTTCCTGGCCAGTGCCTTCGGGGTGTTCCTGCTGCGGCAGTTCTTCATGAGCCTCCCGAAGGACCTGTACGACGCCGCCAAGATCGACGGGGCCAGCGACTGGTACTACCTGTGGCGGGTGGTGGTGCCGCTCTCGAAGGGCGCCATAGCGGCGCTCACGATCTTCAGCTTCCTGGGCGCGTGGAACCAGTACCTGTGGCCGCTGGTGATCACCAACGAGGAGAGCATGCGCACCGCCCAGATCGGCCTGCGTTTCTTCCTGGCCAACCAGGAGCGGGCCACCGACTGGTCGGCGATCACCGCCGGGGCGACGATCGTGATGCTGCCGACGCTGGTGGTGTTCCTCATCGCTCAGAAGCAGCTCGTGAAGGGCATCGCCATGTCAGGATTGAAAGGCTGACCCACAGCTAGGACGACGACAAGGGAAGGGAAAGACCGAAGTGAGACGATTCAGAGCAATGCTGGTCCTGCTGTTCGCGTTCGCCCTGGTGGCCGGCGCCTGCGGCGACTCCGACACGGAGGACACCCAGGTGACCACGCCACCGGGCACCGAGGGCACGCAGCCACCCACGACCGACGAGCCGCCGCCTCCGGAAGGTGACGTGATCACGCTGGAGTTCTGGCACGCCATGGCCGACGACCTCGGCGAGGTCGTCGACGAGCTGGTGCAGCGCTACAACGACAGCCAGGACGCGGTGCAGGTGAACGCCACGTTCCAGGGCACGTACGACGACACGTACAACGCCCTGCTGGCGGCGTTCGAGGCGGGGACCGAGCCCAACATCACCCAGAACTTCGACCTGGCCGCCCAGACGATGTTCGACACCGGTCGGCTGCTGCCGGCCCATCAGCTCATGGACGAGGGTGAGGCCGACCAGTTCCTCCCGGCGGTGCGTGACTACTACTCGGACGAGACCGGCATGGTGGCGATGGCGTTCAACA